>CAUTSX010000022.1:0-9877 GCA_963541405.1 uncultured Acholeplasmataceae bacterium
TTTGAATACACCGATAAAAACAAAAAATACCACCTTGTTCAAAACTTAACTCCGCAAAAATTTTACGACAAGTTCGTTGGCCTTGACTTAAATCAATATGTTTCTGTTATCAACTCACCAACTAAAGACAAACCTTTTTTAAAAACCTACACTATCTCTTACCTTGGAAATGTTGTTGAAGGCAAGAAAGTAATTCACTTAAACTTACCAATTGAACGTCTAAAAGAAGTGACAATCGCTCAACTTAAAGACCAAGAGCCAGTTTGGTTTGGCTCAGACGTTTCACTGTTTGGCGACCGCGCACACGGTGTTTGGGATGACCGTTTATTTGATTTTGAACAAATTTTTGACATTAACGTAACTCTAGATAAAGAAACTCAACTTGACTATCGTGCTTCTGCTATGAATCACGCTATGCTTTTAACTGGTGTAAACTTAGTAGATGGACAGCCAAATAAATGGAAAATTGAAAACTCTTGGGGTGACAAAGTAGGCTCAAAAGGTTATTACTTATGCACAGATTCTTGGTTTGACCGCTATACTTACCAAGTTTTGATTAACAAAAAATACTTATCTGACGCTGAACTAAAAGCCCTTGAAGCCGAACCTATTGTGTTAAAGCCATGGGACCCTATGGGTACTTTGGCCTGAGTTGTATCATTGAGTTAATTTTTTAAAACAAAAATAATTTTTAATTTAAAAACTAAAAAGACTTATTTTTTCAAAAAAGACGGTTTTAAACCAAGCGGCTCAGATAGTTAAAAAATAAGTCTTTTTTTATTTTTATTAAAAAGCAATTAAAAGAAAGAGTGTTTATGATTAAAACTAAACTTTTTTCAATTTTAACTAAAGCAGAAAAACTTAATTTAGTTATTATATCTATTTTTAAGTCACTTGGATTTCTTGCGCTGACTATCTCGATGTATCTGCTTTCTAAACTATTTTTAAAACAAAACAAGCTAGATACTTTTAGTCTAGTTGCTTTGTGCACCACTATGTCTACTTTTGCCTTAATTCAAATGACTGCAACTTGGTTTGCGCAAACTACCTCAAGTGCGGTTAAAACCAGGATTAGGTTAGATTTTTTTAAAAGAATTGTCAATTTTAAAAGTCCAAAAATAGCAGAAAACCCTACTAAATACACTCAACTTTTAACTGAAGGAGTAGACCACTTAGAGATATATTTCACTAAGTTCGTGCCTTCTTTCGCGGTAGCGTTTTTCTCAATTTTTCTGTTGTCAGGATTTTATTTTTTCAATGGTAATTATTTTGCTGGTGGAATTTTCTTATTTTTTATTCCCTTAATTCCAGTCGCCATGACTCTTAGCCATCGCAAAGCCCGCAAAACTTTTAAGAAAAATTGGCAAGTGTATTTAAATCTTGGTGAAAAATATACAGATAGCTTAAGAGGTTTGCGTGAACTTAGACTTGCAAATTGTGAAGACATAGCCGAGACTAAGTTAAAACAAAACGCAAAAGACTTTAAAGTTCAGACTATGAAAGTTTTAAAAATGCAGTTAAAATCCCTGTTTATTATGGACTTTGTTACTTATTTTTCAGCCGCTCTAGTTTTATTTTTAGAAATAATTTTACCGCTGGTTTTAAGAAAACATGGAATTTACTTCTATAAATACGAACTACTTAACTCAAAAACCATGTTTTTGTGTTTAACAGCACCTGCGTTTTTTGTGCCACTTCGTCAACTTGGCTCGGCTTTCCACGCCGCGATGGCTGGGGTTTCAGCATACGAAAACTTACACCAGGTTTATATGCAAACAAATAAATTAAGTGGCGTTAAATACTCGGGGCTTTCAGAACCAGTTCAAATACTTGAGTTCAGTAATGTAAGTTTTGCACATGAAGACACCAAAGTATTAACTGAGTTTTCATATAAGTTTGTCAAACCTAACTTCTACTTAATTAAAGGCAGGTCTGGTTGTGGTAAAACAACTTTTGCCGAACTTGCTGCTAAAATCCAAAAACCACAAGCAGGTGAAATTTATTTAAACCAAACAAACATCGTGCAAATTAAAGATGCCGATTTTTATCAAAAACTAATGTATATTTCGGCTGAACAGCCAATATACGGCGAAAGTATTTTGGAGTTTTTTAAAAACCATGGAGTTTTTGATACCACTTTGATTAAAAAAGCCTTAATTGAGTTTGATTTACCTGAACTTAGCGCAAACCTTGACTACTTAGTTAATGCAAGCGAGGCTAATTTGTCTGGTGGCGAAAAGCAAAGACTTTATTTAGCGTTAATTTCGTTAATTGAAAAAGATGTCTATATACTTGACGAAATTACTGCTAACCTAGATAAAGAAAATGAAGCCAAGGCTTTAAGAATGCTTAAAAACAAAGCTAAGTCTGCGATAGTTATCTTAATTTCGCACCGTGCAAGCGCTGAAGTTGAAAACTCTTTAGTTTTAGACTTTGAAAAAATAGAGGTTAAGCAAAATGCATAAGCGAGTTTTTCTGAAAAACAATTTACTGGCAATGACCGCTGCTGTTGTTTTTGGTGTACTTTCTCAATTAAGTGTACTTTTAATTGCCTCACTTCCCTTATTTATTTTATTTAAATACAGTACACTTTCTTTTACTACCTTAGTAGTTTTAGGCGTATTAGTGCCAGTAGTTGGATTACTTAGACCTTTCTTTCGGTTCTTAGAGCAATACTTTAACCACTTAGTGGCTTTCCGTATTTTGGAAAACTACCGCCTAGTTTTGTTTAAAGAACTTAAAAACACAAGTCTAGATTTACTTACCGAGACTTACAAGAGTGATTTTTTGACAGTCTTGACCAAAGACATTGAAACTCTTGAGTTGTTTTTTGCCCACACTATTTCACCTTTCTTTATTTCAGTGGTTTTAGAAGTATTTGTTTTAGCAGCTGCTTACTTTATTTCACCTCTTTTAGTTTTAATAGTTTTTTCAACTCATTTACTAGTTTTACTGTTTTACTTTATTTCTTTTAAGCTAAGTCAAAGTAAGTTTAATGAAACCAGGTCTTTATTTAAAACTTTAACAAAAGTAATATTTGTCAAAACTTCAGCGCTTAGAAGTATTTATATGTTTGGCAAAACTAAACAAGCCAGCGCAGAGATTGAAGAACATTCAACTAAGTTAAATCAAAAAAATAGGTTTCTCAACTTATTGATTGAAGGTAAAATGACCTTTGTTACTACTTTTACTACTTTACTTGCAGTAGTTTTTGCTTATTTTGCTAAATATTTATTTAAAGCTGAGTTTGCCAGTTATTTCGCTCCTATTTTATTTTACTTAACATTGTTTTTAGTCTTTAGTTTATCTACCTTATTTGAGCAATACGCCTTAGTTCAGTCGGCAGATGAGCGAGTTAAAAAAGTCTACGCTATGCCAAAAGAAAACAAAGTTGTTGGAATGACTGATTTTACATTTGAAAGTCTTTGTTTCAAGTCAGTTAATTTTGGCTATAAAACAGACCATTTGGTAATCAAAGATTTGTCTTTTGAAATTAAGGTAGGCGAAATATTAGGCGTATCTGGTCGCTCTGGTGTTGGAAAATCAACGCTAGTTAAGTTAATTTCTGGGCTGGTTAAACCAGTCAGTGGCGAAATTGTTTTCAACAATAGACACAAAATTAGTACTATTAACACCAAGTCTCTTAATCAAAATGTCTCTGTTTTATTTCAAGACGAACACATTTTTAAAGACACGCTTAGATATAACTTAACTTTAGGAAATTCAAATATCCAAGATAAAGCAATAATTGAAGCAATTGACCAAGCAGGGCTGAGCGATTTTTTTAAAAACCACAGTCAAAACCTAGACCTTGAACTAACCCCTGAACACCTTAATATTTCAACCGGTGAGAAGTTCAGAATAGGGCTTTGCAGAGCAATTTTGAAAAATTCTCGGTTAATTGTCTTAGATGAACCGACTAGATTTTTAGATCCTGAAAACGAAGAAAATGTTTTAAGTATTATTACTAACTTAAAACAAAACCACGCTTTTTTAATCATCACTCACAAACCAAGGCCTTTTTTAATTTGTGACAAAATAATTAAATTAAATTAAAATATAAACATAGAGGTAATATTATGGAAAAAAATAAGAATTTTGGAAAACCAGGCAGAAGTTTCTACACTCTTTTGCCAAAAGCCGAGGGTTTTCTTGGTTTCACTTTAGCAGACTTTATTTTTATTGGTATCTCTGCTGCTATTATGCTCGCAATCGGTGGTCTGCTTTTTCCTTTGCATGCTGTTAAAATTTTTGGAGCAAAGGCAATTGGCTTTGCTTTTCCTTACGGCTTTTTAATCTACATCGTGCTTTACAAGGTCCGAAAACCTGGTACTCTTCTTTTGCTTAGTTTAATGCTTGGAATTCCTTTGACATTTCGCCCAGTAATGTTGTTTTCGTTTATAATTCCTGCGTTAATTTTAGAAATAATTTGCTTAATTATTTTTAAAAACTACCGAAAAACTACACCTAAACTGTTGGCTAGTTCTTTGTTTGTCCCACTTCAAACTCCTGCACAATGGTTCTATATGCGCTTAATTTCAGGAAAAACCAATAACACCATTATCGTTGGCGGCACATTGAATATTAGTTTAATCATTTCTTTTACCGTAGTTTTAGCAATTATTGGCGCTGGACTTGGATTTATAATTGCCAAAGAGTTTAAAAACCACAAATTACTTAAACTCAATGACTTTGTTGAGTAAACTAAATCCACTTGTTTTACTTTTAAACTCCATTTTAATTTTTAGCCTTGGCTTGGTTTTTGCCGAAACCAAGGCTAAAACTTTTTTTATTTTAGTTAGTTTAATAATTTTAACGGCCTTTAGATTTGCAGATGCTTTGGCCACAAAATTGCCAAGTTTTTTGATTTTTACCGCAATAGTTTTGGCGGTATTTTGGCTACAGACCAAAAGCGCAGAGCAAACATATTCTGTATTTGTGCGTTTTTTTGCAGCATTTTTGGCATACATTTTAATGAGTGGGCTTGACCTTAGTTATTTAACAGAGATTTTAATTAAACTGAAAGTCTCTCGCAAATTTATTTTAGGAGTTTGCGTGATGTTTACTTTCTTGCCAGTTTTTATGCATGAATTTAGACACAACATGCAAGTCAAGAGATATGTTGGCAACACTAAAAAAACACTTTACCAAAAGTTCAGAGGACAAGTTGTTCCAGTTTTAGTCAGAGCCTTTGAGATTACTGAAATGCTGACTTTGGCAGCAACTTTAAAAAACTTTAATTTAAATAAATCAAGCCAACTTGTTTTGCCGACATACTTTAAGTCTTTAGTTAAAAACATATCTTTTATTTTAATTAGTTTTGTGAGTTTCACAGGAGTAGCCTTGTATGCTTTTATCTTTTAAAAACTACTCGCTTACTTTAAAAGAAAACAATAGAGCAATTTTAAAAAATATCAACATTGATTTTTTGCCAGGTGAAATTTACTGTATATTTGGCCACTCAGGCTCTGGCAAAACTACCATGTTAAACGCAATTTTAAAAAATATCGGAAAAACTCATGAATTTGCGCAAAAAGGCGAAATTACTTTAAACCACACTGACATTCAGGCAATTAGTCAAGATAACTACTTTAAAGTGATTTCTGCAGTTATGCAAAATCCACAAGATCAGTTTTTCTTTCCGAAAACCATATATGAGTACTCTTTTCCTTTATTAAATAAAGGACTTTCAAACATAAAAGCTCAAGAAAGTTTTGATAGTTTTACAAAGCATTTTAACTTAAAAAACCCAGATGTTTTTACTTTGTCTGCAGGTGAAAAACAAATTTTAGAGATTTGTGCAAACTTAGATACTTATAAACAGATCTATATTTACGACGAACCTTTGGCTAATTTAGACAGAAATAAAGTCCTTGAGTTTTTCACAAAATTAAACCAATTAAAAAAAGCAGGCAAAACTATAATTATTTTTGAACACCGAAGTTGTTTGCTTAGATACTTAACTGCAAACAACTTTGTGTTAAAAAATGGAGAACTAAAAAAGTTTGATTTCTCGTGTTTTTCAAGAATTCAACCACTTGTCTTAAGTGAACCTTCAAATGACATCGTGCTAAGTGTTAAAAACCTATCCGTTAATTTAGGTCCTGACTTTAATTTTTTACTTAAAGAACTTAACTTAAACAAAGGTGAGCTAAAACTAATAACCGGGGAAAACGGAAGCGGTAAAACCACAATTTTTAATTTACTACTTGGTAATTTAAAAACTGGCAAACCTGGCAAAATTGAAATTTATTTAAATAAACACAAATACAAAAACCTAAAAAAAATTAAAAAATACGTCAGTTATCTACCACACGATGTTCGCTATATGTTTTCTGAAAACAAAGTGGCAATGGAACTAACTAAAGTTAAAAACCAAATTTTAGTTAATAAACTACTTTTTGAATTTGGTCTAGACGATAAGTTAGAACAGCATCCTTTTACCCTTTCGCATGGTGAGCAACAAAGACTAGGTTTACTTTTAGCATTAGCCAAAGAACCTAAATTTCTACTTTTAGACGAACCTACCTCCGGACTTGACGATGAACTGTGTTTTACAATTTGCAATGCAGTTGCTGACTATGTGAATACTTACCATGCATCAACTTTAATAATTACACATGACCCTAGAGTCAAGGCTTATTTTAAAGTTGAAGAAGTTGTAATCAGCAAGTAAACATAAGACAATAAATAGGCGATATTGATTTTTCTGAATCTATGCTTAACTCATTCTATAAATTATAGATGATTATCAATATTTTGATTATTGGTAGGTAGCGACTAATACAAACAACAATAATGCACATTCATTCAAATGTATCAGTATAGTGTTTGCGTGCGAGTAACTTACAAATATAATAACATTTTAGCGCTCTAATTTATTAAGTGCTAAATAAAAAAACGGCTATATAAAGCCGTTTTTTTATTATGCAAAATACAATTTTAAAAAAATATTAAAAAATAGCACTTTACTATTGACAGTGCTAAATTAAATATGCTAGAATATGTACGAACCAAAAAAGGAGGTATTAAAAATGCTAACAGGTAGAGAAAAATTAGTCTTAAAAGCCCTGGTTTCTGAATACATCAAAACAGGCCGTCCACAAGGCTCTAAATACTTATCTGAAGAAATTCCTTATCTTAAAAAATATGCTCCCGCCACGATTAGAGCAGATATGTGTAATTTAGAAAACCTAAACTTCCTTGAAAAAACCCACACATCATCTGGCCGAGTGCCGAGCACTAAGGCTCTTCGCTACTACATTGAAAACTTACTTACTCCCTCTAAAGAATGCGAAAACTTGTTTCCAGTAGTAGATAAAATCGCAGATAAAGCAATTTTTTCAAAATCCGGCGTAGTTGAGGCTTTAACTTCCTTGCTTTCTTCTATTAAAAACTCTTGCATAGTTTCTTACGAAAGCTACACGATTTCTCAAAAAGTCAAGTCAATTCAACTAATTGCTTTAAATGAACTGCAAGCAGTACTCTTAATAGTTTTAGAAAATGGTAGAGTTAGTAACTACAAAATAGACATCCCTAAATACTTTAAGTTAAGTGTGCTAACTGACTGGCTAAATGCCCTGACTGCAACCCTGGTAAACAAAGAACTAACCGAAGTTATTGATCTACTCGCCTTTCAACTACAACCAGTTTTAGCAGATGACCCGAAAACCAAGTTTATTCGGTTTTTAATTAAAGTTTTAAGAAAAGAAATAGTTAATCTGCACAGCGACAAATACACGCTAATCGGCTTTGAAAACTTCCAAGATAATCTATTTTTTCAAACTAGCTCAGAAATGCATGCGTTTAAATCTCTGCTTTCTGTAAAAAACTTAAAAAACCTAATCAACGAAGACCTTTTTGCCTTGCCCTGTTGGCACCCGATACCGTTGACTACAACACGATTATTCCTTTACTTAAATACATTGAAATTAAATTGCTAGATCTTTTTAAAAAGGAGGTGACGGATGAATAAGGAAGAAAAGGATATTCCTGAAAACCCAGAATACAGCCAAACAAGTGAGGAAAACTCAAAAGATTTCAAAACCAAGCACAAAAAATCTCTTCGTATTAAAGAACTTGAGGCTGAGTTGACAGAGGCAAATTCAAAGATGCTAAGAATTGCCGCTGAATTTGAAAATTACAAAAAACGCATCAAAACTGAACAAGAAACTGTCTTTAAATACGCAAATATGGATTTAATTGACAAACTTATTCAACCACTTGACCAACTAAGGACAGTCGCTGAAATGCCGACTGAAAACGAACTACTTAAAAATTTCTTAGTTGGCTTCAAAATGCTTTCAGACCAAATATTTTCACTACTAGAATCTGAAGGAATCTCTAAAATCACGCCAAACATTGGCGATGACTACGACCCAATGGTGCACTCTGCACTGGAGAAAGTTGAGTCCACACAACCTGAAAACACAATTACAAAAATTATTCAAAACGGCTACATGTATAAAGACCGTTTACTTAGACCTGCCATGGTCGAAGTTTCAAAAGGAGGAAATTAATTATGGCAAAAACAAATAAAATTATTGGTATCGATTTAGGTACAACTAACTCATGTGTTTCTGTAATGGAAGCAGGTGAAGCAAAAGTTATTCAAAACGCAGAAGGTGGCAGAACTACCCCTTCAGTTGTGGCTTTTAAAAACAACGGTGGCAATATTGAAATTATTGTCGGAGAGGCTGCCAAAAGAATGGCAATGACAAACCCAGATACAGTCACTTCAATTAAGAGGCATATGGGGGAGACTAACTTTAAAACCAAAACTATCAAAGGCGAATACAAACCAGAAGAAATTTCTGCAATGATTCTGCAGTCTTTAAAAAAGACCGCTGAGGCTTACCTTGGCGCAGAAGTCACAGAAGCGGTTATCACCGTACCTGCTTACTTTAACGACGCACAAAGACAAGCAACTAAAGACGCCGGTAAAATCGCTGGCCTAAATGTGCGCCGAATTATCAACGAACCTACAGCTGCTGCGCTTGCCTATGGTTTTGACAAACAAGACAAAGAACACACAGTCTTGGTATTTGACTTAGGAGGTGGCACTTTTGACGTATCTATCCTGCACCTTGCCGACGGCACTTTTGAAGTCGTTTCTACAGCCGGCGACAACAAACTAGGTGGCGACGACTTTGACCAAAAAATTGTTGACTATTTAATTGAAAAATTCAGACGAGAAACTGCAGTTGACTTATCTCGTGATCGCTCTGCGCTACAACGCCTAAAAGATGCTGCAGAAAAGGCGAAAAAAGACTTATCTGGGCTAACTCAAACTCAAATTTCACTACCTTTTATTTCAATGGGTCAAGCCGGACCTGTGCACTTGGAAGAAACTCTGACTCGTGCTAAGTTTGATGAATTGACAGCAGACTTAGTTGAACGCGCAAAACTACCTGTACAACGCGCACTTCAAGACGCTAAAATGACTAGCGCCGACATTAACCAAGTTCTGCTTGTAGGTGGCTCTACTCGTATTCCTGCAGTTCAAGAAATGGTGAAAAAAGAACTTGGCAAAGAACCAAACAAGTCAGTTAACCCAGATGAAGTTGTGGCAATGGGTGCCGCTATTCAAGGTGGTGTTTTAGCCGGCGACGTTAAAGATGTTTTACTTCTTGACGTAACTCCGCTTTCTTTAGGAATTGAAACTTTGGGTGGACTATTTGAAAAAATCATTGAAAGAAACACCACAATTCCAACTTCTAAATCAAAAGTTTTCTCAACTGCTCAAGACAACCAGCCAGGTGTGCTTATTCACGTACTGCAAGGTGAACGCAAACTAGTTCACGACAACAAATCACTTGGTAGTTTCGCCCTAGACGGAATTCCACCAGCACCACGCGGTGTTCCTCAAATTGAAGTT
>CAUTSX010000023.1:0-9703 GCA_963541405.1 uncultured Acholeplasmataceae bacterium
GTTCGTAGTTAATCAGTGTGTAGATCTCGGTGGCCGCCGGACCATAAAAAAAGATTTTAAGCGCTTGTTCTGCATTCCAGTCTGAGTTTGGTGCAAACAAGACTTTTCCGTCGTATTTGATGGTTTTTTCAGGAATTGGCAACACGTCAATGCGTTTTGCGTCAACGTATACTGCATATCCTGCGTTTTTGGCAACCACTGAAGTACCTGAGTTTTTAGCAGCACGGTACCAACTAGCGGTGCTTCTGGTTTAATTACAGGGACAGCTTGACGCTGCATGTTAGCACCCATTAAACAACGAGACGCCTCGTCGTGTTCAAGGAAAGGAATTGTCGCTGTTGCCACTGAGACAATTTGTTTTGAAGACACGTCCATGTACTGAACGTCTTCGCGGGCAAAAATTCCGGTTTCACCACGTAGTCTACCAGTAACTGTTGGTTCTTTAATAGTTCCGTCTGGGTTTAACTCAGTTGCGGCCGACGCAATTACCGCGTTGTACTCTTCGTCTGCAGTTAAATAAAGGTGATGGTCCACTACTTTTGGCACGCACACTCCGTTTACTTGATTTGTGCGGTCTAATTTAAAGTAAGGGGTTTGAATGAACCCGTATTTATCAATTTTGGCATAAGAAGAAAGTGAAGAAATTAGACCAATAGATTGTCCTTCTGGAGTTTCAATTGGACAAATTCGGCCGTAGTGAGAAGCGTGAACGTCGCGCACTTCAATACCCGCACGGTCGCGAGAAATACCACCGCTGCCGAGTGCCGATACACGACGTTTTTGAGTAAGTTCTGCAAGCGGGTTAGTTTGGTCCATAAATTGAGATAATTGAGATGAGCCAAAAAATGCATTTAACACAGTAGTTAGAGGTTTAGTGTTCATAATTGCTGGAATTGTGATGTCTGTAAAAGACTTAACCGACATTTTGTCTTTAATGTTTTTCTCGGCTCTAGCCATACCAATTCTAAATTGGTTGGCAAGCAATTCACCAATTAAACGTACACGACGGTTGCCAAGATGGTCAATGTCGTCAATTTGACCGATGTTTTCATATAAGTTCAAAAAGTAAGAAATACCAGCGACGATGTCTGAAACCGTAACATAGGTCTTAGCCTCGCGGCTGTCGTTTCCAATAACACGAATTGTTTGGCTTTCACCTAAATCAGTTCTCTTAACAACGTCTAGGATTTCTGCGTAAACTGGTTGTCTTTGCGCTGGTTTTTCAAAAACGTTACCAGTTAAAAAGTAGTTTAAAACTTTTTCGTCAAGTCCGTTTCTAAGTTCACGAAGAGTTCTTAGAACTTGTTCGTCAATTTGAGTGCCAGCATCAAAAACAACTTCGCCAGTTTTGATGTTGTAAATTGGTTCTTTGGTTACCAACTGCACGTGGTCGCCTTCGCCAACATACTCAGTTAACACAGCGGCTTTGTCAATGTTTTGCAGAGAGTTGTCGGCAGAAATAACTTCTTTTCTAAATAAATGACGGTTTGCGTCTAGTAATTTCAAAGCCTCTTCGTCAAGCAAAGTATTGGCAGCAAGTACTACTTTGCCTTTCGCGTCTTTTAAATCTGCGGCAAGATAAGTGTTTTTAACACGACTAAGTACGTCTAGTTTTTGGTTAAACTTATAGCGGCCAACTCCAAGTAAGTTGTAGCGGCGAATGTCAAATAGACGTTGGCGAATTAACTCGCGTGCGCCTGAAACTGGAATAATTTCACCTTGTCTTAGTCTAGAAACGATTTCAACTACTGCATCGTCTGAAGTTTTGGTAACGTCTTTTTCAAGAGTTTCTTTAAGTTGTTCTGATTTAAATAGTTTGTCAATTTCCTTGTTTGAAGGTACACCTAGGGCTTTGATGAAAGTAGTTAGCGAGATTTTTTTAGAGCGATCTAATTTTGCCCAAAGCAGTTCTTTGTTGCCCTCTTCAAACTCAACCCAAGCACCGCGGGTTGGAATCATTTGACCAGAGTAGATTACTTTGTTGATTTTTTTGTTGATGTCTTTTGTGTAATAAACTCCACTTGAACGCACAATTTGTGAAACTACAACACGTTCAGCGCCGTTGATGATAAAAGTAGCAGTTGGAGTCATTGAAGGCATTTCTGTCAACAAGACTTTCGCTTCTCTAAGTTCACCAGTGATACAGTTTTCTAACTTAACATCAGCCATCACTTGAGCTGAATAGGTGATGTCTCTAGTTTTAGACTCGGCGGTGGTGTAATTAGGTTTTTGAACTTCAACGCTTTCAAAGTACAGTTTAATGTCACCGTTGTTTCCTTCAATTGGTGAAAGTTCTTTTAGCAATTCAAGTAAGTCTGATTTGATAAATTTTTCAAAAGACTGTGTTTGAATTTCAATCAAGTCTGGCAAGTCAACGTCGTACATCATTTTTGAGTAATTACGACGTTCGGTTTTTTTGCCATATTTTATGTTTTTAAAACTCATTTTTCCTCCAGTTTCTGTGCGTATTAGCGCATATACGAAAAAATGATAGCACAAATTGAATTTTTTGCCAAATAAAAACAATTGATTGATTTGATTTTTTTCATAAAAAATGGCCTTGTTTTAAAAACCAAGGCCATAATTAAATGATTTTTTTAAGTTGTTTTTCGTGTGTTTATTCAGACAACATTTGAATTTCTTTAAGGTAAATGTCTGGGTCTGGATCAACCGGGGTTTCCAGAATTTTTGGAATGTCTTGAAACTCAGGGTTTTGAACGATTGCTTTCAGCGGTTTAAGGCCTATTTTGCCTTTGCCGATGTTAGCGTGGCGGTCTTTGTGAGAAGACAGACCGTGCAGTGAATCGTTGATGTGAAATAAAAACAGTTTATCTAGACCTACTGTTTTTTTAAACTCAGCAAAGACTTCGGCTTGATGGTCTTTAATGTCGTAGCCTGCGTCAAAAATGTGGCAAGTGTCTATGCATACTCCTAAGTCTGGGTCTGGATAAGTGTGAATAATTTCGGCAATTTCGGCAAATGTGATGCCAACCTCACTACCTTTGCCGGCCATTGTTTCCACAGCTATTTTAATGCCTAAGTTGTTGTCGTGAACATACTTAATTAGCAGACTTACGGCTTTTGCAACTTGTCTTAAAGAAAGCACGCGGTCTTGAGTTAAAGCAGAGCCTGGATGCAGCACAAACATGCCAGCGCCAAGTTCGTGTGAACGCTTCAGTTCATTTGAAAAAAAATCTACAGACCTTTGCCATTTTGCGGTGTCAAGCGAAGCAAGATTTGCAATATACGGGGCGTGGACTACAAAGTTTTTCTTAGGAATTGATAAAACCTTTAGCATGTCATTTCCTTCTTTGACAAAACAAAGGTTGGTGTTAGTGCGAAAAGTGCTTTGTGGTGGCCCTGTGAAAATCATTAAAGCAGTAGCCTGGTTGTGTTTAACTTCTGCAACCGTGCCTTTTAGATAATCTGGTTTTTTAAATGAGTTGTGTGAACCTAGGTTAAAGTTTTTCATAAATCTACCTTTTTCCTTTTTTAAACTGTGCACGAAAGTGCTTAACTTTAGCAGCTTTCACAGCTTTTTCAATGGCTTTTTTGTTTTCTTTTTTGTAGTTTGGCTTAACTTTAGTTGGTTTTTTAACAGTCTTGACAGCACCAATTATTAACTCACTTTGTTTAGACTTAGGTTTTTTTAACTCAAAAACCTCGTTGTTTTTAACTTTAAGTTCAATAAACGGCGAATTTTGCGTTTGGTAATTGTAAAGTCGTCTTTTATCTAAGTCAGTGTAAATTGTGTAGACCTCGCCAAAGCGGTTGAATCTTGCGGTTCTGCCTTGGCGGTGTTCAAAAATCGCTTTGGTTTTAGGAACGTCTAAGTTAAAAATATGACTAAAGTTTAAGTCAATTCCGCGTGAAAACAAGTCAGTTGCAACAACTACTGAGTATTTTTCTTGAGTCAGTTCTTTATAAATTCTTTGACGTTCTTTTAAATCTAGGTTGCCAGAAATTAAAATGCTGTTTGGATTTTCTTTAACAATTTCTTCGTAAACTTTTTTAAGCTCTACTTTTTTTGAAACAAAAACCAGCGCTGTGTATGGGTTTTTTGCTTTCAGCAAAGCAACTAAAGTTTTGATTTCTTCGCCAATTTCTGCTCTGGCTATATAGTGTTTTAAATTAAGGTTTGAGTTTGTTTCTTCAAGCATTAAAAAAGAGCCAAAAAAAGCCTTGATAAAAGGTTTCATAGACTTTTTAACAGTGGCAGAAACTAAGATAAAACGACTTTTTTTAAAGTATGTAAAAACTTGGTTAAGTTCTTCCATAAACTCAACTTCAAACATAAAGTCAGCCTCGTCTGCGACTAAAAACTTAAACTCAGCCTGATTAAAAGCACCTATTTTGATTAGCTCAGTTGCTTTTTTTGGAGTTAATATAAAAATTTGTTTACCCGACAACCTTGGTTTTTTCACATCTAAATAAACTTTTTTGGCAAATAAGCGCTCAAAAACCAAAGCAGTTTGCAGACAAAGTTCGGCAGTTGGACACAAAATCAAGGCTTTGTCTTCACGCTTTAAGCAAAGGTAGAGCGGAACTAAATACGCAAAAGTCTTGCCAATTCCGGTTTTCGCCGAAATTACGACATCGACATTTTGCTTTAAAATTGTGTTTATCGCTCTTTTTTGAAAAGCAGTGACCTCGGATATATTTAATTTTTTAAGAATTTCTGTAAATTGTTCCATCTCTTTAATTTTAACTTATTTTAAAAGCATTTGAAACTGATTTTAAAAATCACTCTGGCTTAAAAAAACCGCTGTTTAAGTCGTTTTTTGGCTTAATTTCTCTAAAGTTAGAAAGACCAACTCCAAATAGCCGAATTGGCACGTCAATTTCTAGTTTTTCTTTAATGAAATCTTCAAGAGCATTTTGAATGTCAAAAGCGCTAGAAATATAGTAAGTTAAAGTCTTTGCGCGAGTATAGGTTTTAAAGTTAGCGGTTTTAAACTTAAAGTTAACAGTTTTAGCCTCCAGTCCAAAGTTCTTGAGTTGGTCTGCTAAATCTAGGTAAATCGGTTTGATTTTTGCAATGATTGCTTCAAGAGAATCGACTGCGTAGTTTAAAGTAACTTCTCTTGACATACTTTTGGGAACACTTAGTTGATACGGTTCGATAAAGTCTTTAGAGTGGCCAGAGACCGCTGCCATGATTTCTAAAAGATGTTGCGGACGGTAAAGTTCGGCTAACTTTCTTTGATTATCTTTTAAAATAAAGTCAGAGAGCGTATAAATTCCAAGTTCCTGCAGTGCTGCAGTTGTGGATTTGCCAAACCCATATAGTTTGCCAAGTGGCATTTCATAGATTTTACTTTTAATCTCATCGCGGTAAAGTGTAGAGATACCCAAAGGGTTATCTAAGTCAGAAGCGAATTTGGATAAATACAAGGTTTCTGAAATCCCAATTGAAACAGGTAGTCTATAGGTGTCCATTAAATGTTTTTGAATTTGTTTTGCAAGTTCAAGCGGCTCAGTTTTATGAGTTTCTAAGTAATCTGTAAAGTCAACATAAGCCTCGTCAATTGAGGCAATTTGTATTTTGTTGGTAAAAGTAAATAGATAGTCGAAAAATAAGTTAGAAAAACGATTGTATAGTTTAAAGTCAGTCGGCACAATCACAATTTTTGGATACTTGCGTTTAGCCTCAACTATCGTCATTCCAGACTTTATGTCAAAGCGGCGAGCAGAATAAGAAGAGGTTGAAACTACTCCTTTGTTTAGGTGGGACTGATCGGAACCCACGACAAAAACAGTGTGCCTAAGATAAGGTTCTTTTATCATGTGACACGCAGCAAAAAACTGGTCTAAATCTAAATGAAAAATATAGGTTTTTTTCATTCTGCTCCTTTAAATATGGTAAAATAAAAAAGAAATTGCGAGGTGAATGCTGTGGCTGAAGATAAAAAAGTTGAAAATCTTGAAACCGAACTAACAAGTTCTTTAAAAAAAGAACTAAAAGAAGATAAAAAGAAAGAAAAGAAAGCCGACGATAAAGCCAGCAAGGCTCTTAAAGATAAAAAAGAAAAAAACCTAGAACCAGGAGTTATAATTTTAAAAAATCCAAGCAAAACGCTAAAAGGGAAAATTATAATTTGGGTAATTCTGGGTGCGATGGCGCTTTCATTTGTGGCTGCTTTTATTTCAATTATCTTAAAAGCAAACGGGGTTATTTAATAATGCAAATTAAGTTTCTTTAAAAGGTTGATTTATTCAACCTTTTTTTAATTTTCAATCGCTGCTGCGATATCAGTTAAAGTTAATTTAAAGTCTTTAAGCAGTTCTGCTCTAGTTTTTTCTGAAACTAAACAATGGTCTAAGTTTAGCGGAATAACTTTTTTGTTTAAATTATGGCGGTTTAAGAAATCTATAACTAAACCGTAAAGCAGCGAACTTGCTTCTTCAACTATAACAATTTTTTGGTGTTTTTCAACTTGATTTAAAAAACCTACCTCGTCTTCTATTTGAGAAATTAGTCTAGCGTTGACTAGTGTGAAGTCTTGGTTTAAGTTTTGATAAATTTCTTTTAAAATTGGTCCATAACTTAAAACTAAAGTATTTTTACCTGTTTTTAGAGTTTGCCAAAATGGCTCTTTTTTAAATTTTATAGAAAAAATTTCAGGGTCTAGATCTTGGTTAAGCGGTAGTTTTGGATAAGCAATCGCCTTTAGTCCAGGTAAATCAAAAGTAGAAGAAAGCAGTGTTGCGTAGTCTGAGTCCAGACCACAGGCAAAAACTTTGGTGTTTGGAAAACAACTAAGTAGTTTAGTAAAGTAAGTGCCTTGGTGAGTAGCGGGGTCGCGATTTGTTAAAAACGCTGAGTTTAAAAGTAGAGTTACATCTAAATTAACTCGAGCAATATCTGAAAGCAGGTAGTCAAGCGAACGCTGAATAAAAGTAGTGTAATACGGCAATATTACTTTATTTTTATTTAAGGCTAAACTAGCCGCTAGCATTGCTGAGTTTCCTTCTGCTATACCTGAGTCTATAAATCTATTTGGGTATTTTTCTTTAAAGTCCTTGGTGAAATTACCAAGTTCCATACCACTTTCAATTAAATAAAATTCACGCAGTTTAGCAAACTCACTAATAACTTTTCCCATGATGTAAGGGGTTTGAGTTTGTGTTGAACTAGTGTATGAATGATACTTACCACTTACATCTGAAACCGCTTCAACAAGCCCTTTTCCCTTAATTGTCTCAACTAAAAACACAGTAGGTTCTTTCACCTTTAAAACAGATTTTAAAACGTCAATTAAAGCAATAACATCATTGCCTTCTTCAAGGTAAAAAAACCGATAACCCAGAGCCTCAAAGTAAGTCCTTGCTTTGGTGGGATCATTTAAAGTGTGTCTAAACGCACCAACGTTTTCGACAATTGAGCATTTGTTGTTGTTAATAATAATAGTGCCAGGCAAGTTATATCCACTCAAAGTATTCAGTCCTTCAAAGGCAATTCCTGAGTTTAGTGCACCGTCTCCTATCACTGCTATATTTTTGTTTAATAGGTTTGTTAAGACAAATCCCGCTAAAGCAGACAGAGATTGAGACGCATGTCCCGCTTCAAAAAAATCGTATTTGGATTCGCTGTATGCGGTGAATCCAGAGATTTTTCTTTCGCCAAAATTAATAAAACCACTGCCGCGACCAGTTAAAATTTTGTAAGTGTATGCTTGGTGGCCAATGTCAAAAAGCAGTTTGTCTTTATCTAAGTCAAGTAAGTAAACCAAGGCCACAGTTAGCTCAATAGTTGCTAAATTAGAACTTAGATGACCACCGGACTTTAAGATATTTTCTTTAATAAACTCTCTAATTTCTGCGCAAAGTTTTGGCAGGTCTTGGACTTTAATTTTTTTTAAATCAGCGGGTAAAAAGTCAAGTAAATTAAAATTACTGCTCATTTTCGATTGCTTTTTTAGCAACCTCTAAAATTGAGTCGGCTTTTTGAATTAAGTCTTTGGTTTGCTTATAAAGTTCAATTGAAACCATGATGTCGTTTTCTTGATTTAACTTATCAATGTTTTCCTTTATTTTTGCAAATAGTGCTTTTAATTCTAAGTTTTTTTCTGAATTGTTCATGTTTTACTCTCCTTTTATGTTAGTGACTACTACTTTTAAAGTACCGTCTTTTAATTTAATTTCAAGGCTGTCGCTGCAGTTAACTTCTTTCACACTTCTAACCATTTGTTGGTTTTTAAACACTAGTGCATAGCCTTGGCTGAGTTTTTTATTTATATCAAAATTATTTAATTGTTCTTTAAAAAGTTTTAACTCAAATTCTTTATTTTTAATAATTTCAGGGATATTTGGTAGTTTCAGTTTAAAGTCTGCAATTTGACTTTGAGCAACACTTAAAGTTTTGTGCATATTTGGGAGTTTAGCGGTGAGTTTATCTAAATACTCAGTGTTTTTGTTATAAGTGTTGATAACTGAGTTTCTGCATCGCTGTAAAGCCAAAGCAAGGGTTGCTTGTTTTTTTGAATAAAGAGCGGCAAGTGTTGACTTTGCTTGGTTTTTAAGTAAAAGTAGTTCTTGTTGAAGTTTAGTTAACTTACTCAGTGGAGACACTCGCTCTAATGCGACTTCATAGGTTCTCAACTCTGCGTTTTCTTGATGTATTTTATTTTTTAAATTAGTTAAAATTATCTGACTAAACTCTACTAACTTATTTTGAAAATCAAGAGTTGTAATTTGCGTAATTATTGCAGCGGCGTCTGTTGGAGTAGAGGCAGAAACGTCCGCAACGTAGTCAGAAATTGAGACATCTCTTTCGTGTCCGACTGCAGAAATTACTGGAATTTTAGAAAAATATATGGCATCTGCAACTTCTTTTGTGTCAAAAGCCTCAAGGTCTTCCTTAGCACCACCACCGCGTCCAACAATTAAGACTTCTACTTTGTTTTCTAAGTTTGCGCGTTCTATCGCTTTTTTAATTTCAATTGCTGCGTTTTCGCCTTGTACTAAGGTGTTGTAAACAATAAAGTCAATTAAAGGAAAACGTTTATATGCGTTTTCTTTAATGTCTCTAAGTGCTGCACCTGTAGCCGAGGTTACAATACCAACTACCGCTGGGTTTTCGGGAATTTTTCGTTTTCTTTCTTTTTCAAAATACCCAAGGGCCTTGAGTTCTTTAATTAGTTTTTCTTTTTCTCTTTTCTTTTTACCCTCACCATAGTCATAAACCTGCCATACTGTAGCAGTTATTGCACCACCTTTTTGGTAGTAAGAAATAGTGATGTCAACAATAACCTGCATACCAGTGTAGGGAATGAAATCTAGTTTACTTGCAGTACTTTGCCAAATTGCACATCTTAGTGCGCTTTCTTTGCCAACTAAGTTAAAGTAAAGATGGCTTTTGGGGTTTTTAGCCTCGTATTCTGAGTAAGTTGCTTTAACTTCGCCCAACACAAAAAAATGACTATAACCAAAATTATGTTTAACTAAATCTGAAATATTTTGGCTAAAAAAGTCTACTTCGATAATGTTTTTCTCTGTATTATTTTGAAATTCTGCTCCAGTCATTTTAAATTAGCAACGATGTTTTGCAATAGTTTATTGGTAAACTTGTGTTGTTTTTCGTCATCTAAATCTGAAAACAACTTATTAATTTCAACTGCCTCGTTGATGGCAACCGGCACAGGAGTTTTTAGTTCTTGCATTTCAAAAACAGAGTACTCAACAATTGCTTTATCTAAATTAG
>CAUTSX010000024.1:0-9336 GCA_963541405.1 uncultured Acholeplasmataceae bacterium
CTGAAAAATACAATAAATTCTTTTTATTTTGCGACGGAGTTAATAAAATTTTAGCGCATTCTGAAAAAGTAGGTGACCCTAAAACAATACACCAGTCTGTAAAACAGTTAATTGATTTGTTTTACAATGATTTTGTAAACGTGTTAGTAAAAGACTACAACAAAATTAAAAATCTAAATGAATTGCTTAAAAAACAAGCCAGCGGACTAACTAAGTTGAGTGAAAACTTAGATAAACTAATTGAGAATTTAAAACTAAATAAATAATATAAAAACGCCTAATAAGGCGTTTTTATATTATTGTTTAACTTCAACTAATTTCTCTTCAATAAATAAGTTATTAAGTTTTCTTTTAGAACTAAAATTAGGCTTGAAATATCCGCTTTCCCATCTAGAAATTGTCACATAGGTAACCCCTAAAATTTTGGCAAGATCAGCTTGCGACAAAAAACGGCGGTCTCTTAGTTCTTTAATTAGCGCAGAATAATTCATTTTCCCTCCTTTTTAAACTTTATACACACTAATTATAAAAATGATTGAAAAATGTTTTAAAAAGCTTTTCAAAAACAACATAATTTATGGACCTTTTTTGGATTTGTTTTTGACATTTTTATGAAAATTATCAAACAAATCGCCTTGCTAGCGGAACAATTTTGTTAAAAACCAATCATAAGTATGCTACTAAAGTGATACAAACAAATAGTAAAAACAGCTCTATATATAAATATAATAGGCTAATAATGCTTTGGGTGTGGTATAATTTTTTGTGTTAATTTAACCCACGGAGGACCTCAATGCTGAAAAGAAAAAAATACGAAAATGCTACTGGGAAAGTTCATCCTCTTGCATATGTTGTACTTGCATTTTTCTTAGTTTTAATCGCAATTACTATAGTTTTTATCACTCCAAGTGCAAAAACTAGATTTACCAACGAAATTCAAAAAAACTACTCTAATTTAAAATTTGGTCGTCAATTGGCAAACTCAGATAAATATACTCGCTACCTGCCAACTGAAAACATCTACATACCAATTTCTCAAAGAAAACTATACTCGGTGTTAGAAAAATCAAAAACTGCTACTGAAAGTCTAGTTTTTGCCTATTACGGAACTAGAACTCATAAAAATACTTTGGAAAATCTAGGGCCAATTAATGAAGAGTTTACTCGTTTATTTGATGGATACGAACACGCGCAAACTAAAGTTGAAAAAGACGAAGAGTTTGCAAAAGTTACTGGCAAAAAAATATACTTCCTTGATTTACTTAAAAAACCAGTTGAAATTGAAGACGAAAAATACTACTATCCTGACTATAAAAACTTCAAGAAAAAATATCCAGGTCTATATCAACCTAAATACAGCCAAACTATGTTAGTTTTCTACAAAGGTGAACTCCTTGATTTAAGTGCTGAAGAACAACTTAAAACCACATTTGAATCACACTCAGACATTCGTCTTGAAGTTCAAAGATTTATTGAACTAATTGCTAAAAAAACTTTTAGAAAATAATTTTAAATGATTTTAAATCAATACATTAGACAAATTCAGGCGGCAGCGCCTGACTTTGACTTAAGTGCTTTAGATGTTTCTAAAAACCCTGACTTTGACTTAGCCTTGCCGCTATTTAAACTTGCTGCTTTGACTAAGCAAAAACCAGCTGAGATTTTTCTTGCAATTGAACAAAAAATCACTAATTTGGATATTATTCATGAACTCGTTTTTTTAAACGGGTTTTTAAATATTAAATTAAATCAAGATAAGTTTAAAGCAGATTTATTTAAAGTTTTAATTAAAAATTACAAAAAATGCAAATTTTCCAGTTTTTCTGCCAAACAAGCGCAAGTACTTTATTGACTACTCAAGTCCGAATGTTGCTAAGTTTTTCTCAGTAGGCCATCTTAGGTCAACAGTAATTGGAAACTCCCTTAAACAAATCCTGAAGTGCACAGGCTCAGAGGTGTACGGCGAAAACTACCTTGGAGACTGGGGGACTCAGTTTGGTAAGATGATTTATGCTTATGAAAACTGGCTAGATGCCGCTGAGGTTCAAAAAAACCCACTGGAGCATTTGCAATCTTTGTATGTTCGTTTTCACAAAGAAGCCGAAGACAACCCCGCGCTTGAAGACAAGGCTAGAGAAATTTTTAAAAACCTTGAAGACAGATCAGAAAAATACTTGGAACTTTGGCGTCAATTTAGAGAAATATCTATTGCTGAGTTCTTAAAAGTTTATCGCACACTTGGAGTTGAGTTTGAAAATATTTCTGGCGAATCTTTTTATAATGACAAGATGCAGCCAGTTTTGGCCAAACTCAGCGAAACGAAAGTTTTAGAAAAAGACGCAGGTGCTAAAATTGTTAGACTTGGTGAAGACATACCGCCTGCTTTGCTCGTACGTTCAGACGGCGCCACTCTTTACTTAACTCGTGATTTGACAGCCTTGGAATACAGAAAAAATCTACATAATTTTACAGATATTTTATATGTTGTTGGAAATGAGCAAAAACTGCACTTTGAACAACTAAAAAGACTGACCAAAATCTACGGAATTGACACCAACATCGTTCACGTTGGTTTTGGACTAGTTTTGACAAACGGCAAAAAAATGTCTACAAGAGAAGGCAAAACCAAAGGCTTAAAAGCCTTGTTAGAACTCGCTATTGTTGGTGCTAAAAAAATAATTTTGGAAAAAAGGCCAGAGACTAAAGAAATTGACTATTTAGCTGAAAAAATCGGAGTTGGCGCAATCATTTTTAATGACCTTAAAAACGACCGAACCTTGGATTTTGAGTTTAACTTAAGCCAAGCCTTGAAGTTTGAAGGCCAAACCGGTCCTTACATCCAGTACACTGTTGTAAGAATTGCTTCCATACTTGAAGGCCAAACACCTGATTTTACTAAGTTTGACTCTAAATATTTAACTAAAGAGTTTTGGCCTGTGTTAAAATTAATTGATAGTTTTAAAGAAACCATCAACAAAGCAGCCGAGACTTTAATGCCTTCCACTGTCGCTAAATATTTACTTAATCTATGTGCTAGTTTTAATAAACTATACGCACAAACTCACTTTATTGTTAAAGATAGTTTAGTTGAAAACGCAAATCTATGCTTCTTGTACTTCACAAGATTAGTTTTGGAAAAAGGTTTAAAACTGCTTGGAATATGCCCAATTGACAAAATGTAAATTTTGTCAAACTGCTCGATTGGCGGAATTGGCAGACGCATACGACTCAAAATCGTACGGAGAAATCCATATCGGTTCGACCCCGATATCGAGCACCATTTAAAAGATTTATTTAAAAAAGCACTATAAATGAGTGCTTTTTTTATTTTTGAGTAATTTACGTGCATTTCGGCAAGTATATTTGTGAAACTAAAAAAGGACATAAATATGCTCAAAAAAATATTTAAAAAAAGATTTACACTTTATGTATTTTTAATTACTTTGCAAGTTATTTTATTTATTTTTTTCACAACTTTCTTTATCTTAAGACAAAACACACTAAAGGTTGCAAAACAAGGTAAAGAAATTAAATTTTTTGACGTGAAAATTATGGGCGAAGTTAAGTTTCCAGGAACTTACCGAGTAATTAAAGGAACAGAACTGGCATCCGTTTTAAACTACGCAGGCGGATACACAGAAAACGCGGTTAGAGACCTAGCTGAGCAGACTAAAATCGACAGAAATCGTACTTTTTTAGTTAAAACCGACACAAAAGGTAAAATCACAAAAACTTATAACCTAAACACAGTTACCTATAGACAACTGATTGAAATTCCCAAAATTACCGAAGAAATCGCGACCAACATTTTAGTCAAACAAAGAACTACTCAATTTAAATCAGTTGAGGAACTACTTGAAATAAAAGGTATAGGTCCAAAAACCTTTGAACAAATCAACCCCTACTTTTTTGCAGATTAAAAATAAACTTTACTTAATTTTTCCGCTTATCGCAATTTTTTTAGTAGCACTAAAATTCCCATTCTTTTTACTGATTTTATTACCCTATATTTATTTTGCCAGGAAAATAATTTCGTATAAATCAGCATTTTGCATACTTTTATTTTTTGGGCTGGTTTATTTACTTAATTACGTACTTTTTAGTTTTCCGTATTTTGGAAATTACTACTATTGTTTTCAAAAATCTGGAGATACTGCTTACTTAACAAATGGCTTTACCCGCTTAGCGGTATATACAGAGTCTGATATTCAAGTTGGTGATTTTATTAAAATAGACTCACGTTTTTACTTTGCAAGAGAGTTGGATTTGAATCAGTTTTCAAAACAAATCACAGGATATTACTACATAAGACACAGTGCGTCTAAGTTTAGTTTTAAATATTTTTATTACTCACATTATTTGTCTAAATATTTAACACTATTTCCAGAAAACATCAAAACCTGGCTCTCAACATTTTTGTTGGCAGATCAGGCTGCAGACCTAGATACCCGCAGACTAATTTCGGGATACGGTCTGACTTCAGTAATTTCTACAAGTGGCCTTTTTACCGCATTTTTAATTACTTTAATTAAAAAAATCTTTAATTATTATTCGGTAAGTGAAAAAAAGCAGTTAATTTTTTTAACTGTTTTTTTATTTTGGCTACACTTTTCAAACCCAAAAGCCAGCAGTTTTAAGTTTGCCATTATTTACTTAATTTATTTAACTGCAAACTTAAAAAAAATTAAAATCAGTAAAATTAACGCACTTTCTTTAACAGGTCTTACCGCGTTTTTCTTAAATCCGTTTTCGGTGTTTAACCACTCATTTGTTTTAACTTATTTAATTTCATTTTTTTCAATTTTAAACAAGATAAACTTCAAGTGGCAACAGGGCTATTTTAAAACAAAAATTAAATCAAGCATTCATTTTTATTTAATTATTTTTCCGCTGAGCATAAACTTTGGTGGCAAACTCAATTTAGTAAGCCTGTTTTTCAGTAGTTTTATTTTACAGTTTTTAACTTATTTTTATTTTCCTTTAATTCTAATTTTGCTTTTTTTCTATCCAATATCTTATGCTTTAGAATATCCTTATCGGGCGATTTTAACATTATTTAAACAGCCTAGAATGAACTTTTTAGAACTGAGGTTTCCTGAGTTTTCAACCTACTTACTTGCGATTTATTATTTACTTTTAATTTTCTTAATTTTTAGAAAAACTACCTATGTTTATCTAAAAAAATGCATGTTTATTTTTGCGTTAGTTCTATTTAAAATAAGATTTTTACTCATACCTTTGCCCTATTTAAAAACTGTACAAGAAAACAATACAACGGCGATAATTTTAATTTCAAGCGCTAAAGCAACACTTATTAACCCAGGAAGCAAAACTCTTGGCGCATTTAAGAAACTTGGATTTGTCTTTAAACCAGAAATTATTTATACAGATTCATTTTATTTTGAAAAAGAGTTATTTGCTTTAAACGAAGTTAAACCGAGTAAATTTTACTTCACTAAACTACCTAAAACTGTTAAAGACAACTACTATTTTTTGCCGAATAATTTTCAAATCGGACAAATTGAGCTAAATTTGTTGCACACAACAAAAACTTATGAACACTCTGCAAATAGAAGTCCAATTTTAGAACTAAGATACCAAAATGTTTCGTTAGTTTTTCTAAACTCGACAACTCACACAAAACTTAACTTATTTATCTCTGAACACAAAAATTTAAAGCCTACACATATTTTCGCTAGACTCAAAAGCGCCGCCACTGAGCCTTATTTTCAAAATAAGTTGCGATATGTTAAAAACATAGCAACATCTAAAACTATAGACACCTATTTTTTAACTAAAAAATCAGTCTTTAGATACAGCGAACGATATTTGTTTTTACAAAAACTTTAAAATTAAAATTTTATTTAAAAAACTGACCAAAAAAGTAAAAAACGAACCAGGATTTAGGCTAAAAATGTTATAATGAAGCAGTTAAATCAAGGAGAAAAATATGAAAAAAGTCTTTTCAACTACGATCGGTGGTCGTAGCCTAAGAGTAGAGATTGGCGAAGTTGCCAAACAAGCACAAGCCTCTGCTTTAGTTTATTATGGAGATACTTGTGTGCTTTCTACAGTTTGCTCAAAAGCAAATGAAAATCCACTACAAGATTTCTTTCCATTAATGGTAATTTACCAAGAAAAAAAATACGCTGGTGGTAAAATCCCTGGCAATTTTATGCGAAGAGAAGGTAAAGGTTCAGAATACGAAACCTTAATGTCTAGACTTATTGACAGACCTATTCGCCCACTTTTTAAAGAAGGATATAAAGACGAAGTACAAGTTGTAAACACCGTAATGTCTTTTGATGAAACCTGCTCAGCACCGCTTACCGCAATGGTTGGCTCATCTATTTCCTTGTCTGTATCTTCACTACCTTTTGAAGGACCAATTGCTGGGGTTTGTGTTGGTATGATTGATGGTGAGTTTGTCATCAACCCATCTATCGCTGATTTAGAAAAATCTAGTTTAAACTTAACAGTTGCCGGTACTAAAGACGCCATTAACATGGTTGAAGCTGGAGCAAATGAATTAAGCGAAGAGACTATGGTTGAAGCAATTTTATTTGCGCACGCCGAAATTAAGAAAATTTGTGCATTTATTTCATCAATTCAAGCCGAAATTGGTGAGGCTAAAAAACCAGTTGAAATTACTGTATATAACCCTAAATTAGTTGGTGAACTTGAAAAAAACTACGCTAAAAAAATTAAAACTGCGCTACTTGTTTTCGACAAGCAAGAACGCGATTTAGCACTAGATACTTTGAGAGCAGAAGTCATTGAACTTTACTCAAAACAATACGATAAATTAAATCTAGACGAAGATACTCGCAAACTTTACGATAACGAAGTATTTTTAGCATTCGAAGACTTAGTTAAAGTTGAGTTTAGAAAACTTATTACTGTTGACAAAATCCGTCCTGACTCAAGAAAAGTAAAAGAAATTCGCCCACTTTCATCAAGACTAGACATTTTGCCAAGAGCACACGGTTCTGCACTATTTACTCGTGGTCAAACACAAGCATTAGCAGTTCTAACCTTGGGCGGCGAAAAAGACAAACAAATTATTGATGACCTTGGATTTGAAGAAGACAAGAGATTTACACTACACTACAACTTCCCTCCTTACTCAGTTGGCGAAACCGGCAGATACGGAGCACCTGGTCGTAGAGAAATCGGACATGGTACTTTAGCGCGTCGTGCTATTCTTCCAATGCTTCCATCTGAAGAACAATTTCCATATACTATTCGTTTAGTTTCAGAAATTTTGGAATCTAATGGTTCGTCTTCAATGGCAACAGTTTGTGGCTCAACTTTAGCCTTAATGGCAGGTGGTGTGCCTTTAAAGGCGCCGGTTGCAGGTATCGCAATGGGGCTAATTAAAGAAGGTAAAAACTACACAATTTTAACCGATATTCAAGGTATGGAAGACCACCTTGGTGATATGGACTTCAAAGTTGCCGGAACAAAGACAGGTATTACTGCTTTGCAAATGGACATTAAAATTGACGGAATTGATAAAGCCATTTTAACCGAGGCTTTAGCAGATGCTAAAGAGGCACGTTTTGCTTTACTTACACACATGCAAACAACAATTGCAGAACCTAGAAAAGAAGTTGCAGATTGCGCTCCACATGTCAAAGTTCTTAACATCAACCCAGATAAAATTAAAGATGTAATCGGCAGTGGTGGTAAAGTGATTAACCAAATCATACAAGATTGTGGAAACTGCGATATTGAAATTTCTCAAGACGGAAAAGTGGTAATTAGACATCCTGAGGCTAAATACATCCAAATGGCTTACGACAAGGTATATAACTTAACTCGCGAAGTTGAAGTCGGTGCAGTTTATGAAGCAAAAGTTACTAGAATTGAAAAATACGGGGCTTTTGTTGAACTTTGGCCAGGTACAGAAGGTTTGATGCACATCTCTCAAATCGCGCTTGAGCGCATTGAAAAAGTAGAAGACGTGCTTTCACTTGGCGACCAAATTTTAGTAAAATGCATCGGAGTTGACGAAAAAGGTAGAGTCGACCTTTCCAGAAAAGAAGTTCTAAAGAAAAACAAAACTAAATAGTTTTAACTTATAAGTAAAAAAATACACAGACAATCGAGCGGAAACGTTAGGAAAGTCCATGCTAGCACTGGCTGTGATGCCAGTAGTGATTGTGCCAAGGCAATAAATAATCTTGGGCAAGGCAACGCACTGCCTTGACGACGAAAATATTTATTTTCATAAAGTGCCACAGAGACGAGTTGATTAAGTTCAAGTGAAACGGGTAAACTCCACAAGCTAGAAACCCAAATTTTGGTAGGGGAACCGCTTTTGTTTCAAATTCAGAAGAGACAAACGGAATGCACATGCATTAGATAAATGATTGTTTAAATACAGAACATGGCTTATTATGTATTTTTTAAAAAGACTGCTTCGTAAAGAGTTTACTTTACTGGCAGTCATTTTTATTTACAAATTTTAACAATGTACAGAAATAACTTTTATTTTTAAAACTTTAAGGGGTGATAAATGTTAATTTTCTTAATTTTAATTTCTTTAATAATTTCGCTTTTAGCAATAATTTTTTTAGTCTTTTCAATAAGTTCAAGAAGACAACAATATTATGACTTCGTTTATAAACACAGTTTAGGCTTGATGAAATTAAGAGAACTCAATTTACAGTATCAGTTCCTTGAAGTTAAAAACTTTAATTTAGAAACAACTTATGATAACGAAAACTTCTTTGAAATCGTTGAACCTGTAGATTTTTTAATTTACGAGTTAAGATTTTTAAAAACAAGAGTAAAAGAAAACATACAATATGCTAAGGTAAATCAGAAAAAACACGAAATTTATTTAAAAAGAGTTAAAAATGAATGTTTAGTTTTTGACTTTGACACCACTATACCTTTTAAAAACACTGAATACTTAAAACAATTATTATATGTTTTGATAGCTAAAGAAGTTAAAAAACCAGTAACTGATTTTTCTATTTTAGTTAAAATCTACAGGTCTTTAATAAATGGACATCTAGTTAGCTATAAAAAAGATGTTTTTGACAGCGAGACAATTGTTGAACTTATCGGAATGATTGAAGAAAAACGAGGAGATTATTATCTTAATCCAGAAATTTGGGACTCAATTTCTAAAGTAGAAAAAGCACGAGTTTCAAATAAAGTTAGATTTGCTATTTATGCACGCGATAACTATCGTTGTGTTAAATGTGGCAATACCGAAGACTTAGAAATTGACCATATATATCCAATTTCTAAAGGTGGAAAAAGCGATTTAAATAATTTACAAACGCTTTGTCATCACTGCAACTATCAGAAAGGCAACCGTAT
>CAUTSX010000025.1:0-9041 GCA_963541405.1 uncultured Acholeplasmataceae bacterium
TTTTTGTCTTTAATGTTGGCAATAAAAATCTCCGCGAGTTCTTTTTCTTTTAAAGAAAAGTTTAAAGCCAAAGAAATAAGTCTTGATTTATAACTTTCGTTTTCAAGTTCTGTGCTAAAAAAAGCGACTTTTGATTTAGTTAAAAACCTAACAAACTCAGTAAAATCAAATTCAGATATAAACTCAGGAACTCTGGTTTTGTCAATTCCGTAACTTTCTGCAACTGCTATTTTTTTAGGATCAAACGCTCCAAAAGTTTTAACTAAGTTAGTCTCAGTTATATTAGTGTAGTTTTTTGAAATAAATGAGTTGGTGTGAAAAATTTGTTTAATTGAAGTATAAGTTTCTAAACTTGGAATATTTTTTTGTAGTAAAACATGCAAGTTAGGGTTTGAAAAAAAAGAGTTAGCAGTAAGTGGATTGTTTAAAATTAAAACTAAGTTATTTTGGTTTTCAAAAGTGTCAATTAGTCCAATTGCCTCTAGTTTACGTCTAGTTTCTGTTAATTTTTGAGGTGAGATATTTAGTAAATTTACAAAAAAATTGTGGTCAAAATCTAGAGATTTACCCACAGAAAAATTAACCAATTGTGCAAAGGAAAGGTATAGCAAATAGGCTCTTTTGCCCAAAATTGGCAAGTATAGATAAGTTAAAACTTTAATTTGTTCTGCTGTTAATTGTGCTTTTTTATAAACAGTGATTTTAGTTGCCATAATGCATTTTTAAGACTGAAAATAGAGCAGAAACTTCGTTTTCTAAACTTAAATTCATACGATTATTATATACTACATAATCTGCAAAAAGCAATTTCTCATCGTTAATTATTTGGTGTTTCAAGATAGAAAAAAACTCTTTTTCGCTGCTTTTTCGAGTGGTTAAAAATCTGTTTTTAAATCAGCGTATACTAACACAGTGAAGTCAAATTTGTCTCGCAAATTTCGCTCAAAAAGCAAAGGAACTTCAACAAAAATGTAAGTGTTATTAGACTTTGTCTGAATTTCTTTCAGTTTTGCAAAAACTTGTGGAAAGAAAATTTCTTCTAGTTGTTTTAGTTTTTTTGGCTGACCAAAAACTAGTTTTTTAACAGTTTCTTTCAGTTTTGTAGAAAGCGGCAACGAAAAAGTTTCGGCAATTTTGGCCTGATTGTTTTCATCTTGCCAAAGTATATCAACTATTTCGTCTGTAGAAATAGTTTCATGACCTTGTTTTTTAAGTGCAGACAAAAACTCAGTTTTACCAGAACAAATATTTCCGGTGATCGCAATTAACTTACTTTTGACAAACTTCGCAGACATAACTGCCTCTACCTGCAACTTTCATTTTTTTAATTTCAGAACCACATACCAAGCAAGGTTTTCCTACTCTAGTGTGTACTTTTAAATAATTTTGAAAACTACCATTTAAACCTTCGGCTATTTCAAAATTAGAAATAGTAGAACCACCAAGTTCTACTGCTTTGTTTAAAATTATTTTTGCATTTTTCAAAATATTTTCAAAGTCTGTATTAGACAATGTATCTATTGTTCTAGTTGGCAGGATTTTGCTTGCAAACAGAACCTCGTCAACGTAAATATTGCCAAGACCGGCTATGTTGTGTTGGTCTAACAAAAAAGCCTTGACTAAACTACTTTTATGCTTAGCTTTCAAAGCCAATTCATCGGCCGTTAAGTCAAAAGGTTCTTTTCCAACTTTATTTAAAAGGTAGTCACTGACGGAATCAGTTTTAACTAAAACAAAGTTGCCAAATTTACGTCTATCTACAAAATCAAGAGTTTCTGTGTCAGAAAAGTAGAAACGGACTCTAGTATGAGGGTTAATTTGCGCATTTAAGTAATATCTGCCCTCCATTCTGAGATGTGAAATTAAAGTCAGGCAGTTGTCTAGGTCTAAAAATAAGTATTTTGCGTGTCTACGAACGGACTGGATTTTAGTGTTTAAGACTTTAGATATAACTGCGCTTGAAATTATTTTTTCATTTGAAAAATTATCTATAGCCTCAATTTTTTTGCCAACTATAGACTGACTTAAGTATTTACGAACGTTTTCAACTTCAGGAAGTTCAGGCATTTTACACCTCTATCCAGCGTTTTGCGCTGCTTTCGCTAACAACTAGCGGCACATTTAAATCAAAATCAGTCATGATTTTTTTAATTTCAGGAATCAAATGTTCTTCACCTTCTTTGATTTCAAAAATCAACTCGTCGTGAATTTGCAACAGCATTTTGCTCTCAGCATGTTGAATATTTAAAAACTTACTGATTTTAAGCATAGATATTTTTAAAATATCGGCAGCAGTTCCCTGAATTGGGGAGTTAATTGCAAGTCTTTCAAAAAGTTTAGGGTTACGACGAAAATAAAGAGTTTCAGGATCTAAATAACGTCTACGGCCAAATAAAGTCTCTGTGAATCCGTTATTTTTTGTGGTTTGTATTTGTTTTTCTTGCAGTGGTAAAACTTCAGGATAAGCCGCAAAGTAAGTTTTAATGTATTGATCTGCTGTTTTGATGTCTAGAGAAAGCGCTTTGCTAAGACCATATGCAGACATTCCGTAAATTAGTCCAAAGTTAATTGATTTGGCTTTATGTCGTTGTTCTTTGTCTATATCTTTAGTGTTAAAAATACGCATCGCGGTTGCGGTGTGGATGTCTTTATTTAAAGAAAAGTCTGAAAGCATATTTTTGTCGGCCGAAATTGAGGCTAAAACTCTTAGCTCAATTTGTGAGTAGTCTAGAGAAAGGAAAGAAAAACCTGTTCGGGCAACAAAAGCGTTTTTGATTTTAGTGCCAAGTTCTGAGTGTGCAGGAATATTTTGCAAATTTGGATTAAATGAACTCAAACGACCTGTTGCGGTTTGAGTTTGATTGTAAGTAGTGTGCACTGTGTTTGTGCTGTCTACAGATTCCAGCAGCCCGACTGCGTAAGTTTGCAGGATTTTAGCATAAGTTCGGTATTCTAAAATAAGCTTAACAATTGGATAAACCTCGGCGTACTCTGCCAAAGTTTCTGAGTCTGTAGAAGCTGCTCCTTTTGCGGTTTTCTTAGTTTGTTTTAGCCCTAAGTCTTCGTATAGCAACTTAGCGATTTGTTTTGGACTAAGCGGATTTAAATCATATCCAGCAAGACTATTGATTTTGGCTTTTAGTTCCACTAACTTAACTTCAAACTCAGCCTTAAGTTCTTCTAAGTAGGCAGTGTCTAGAAGTACTCCTGTGTTTTCCATTTTTGCCAGCACCAAAGAAAGAGGCAGTTCAATAGAGCGATACAGTTCATATCTTTTGGAGTCTTTAAGTTCATCTAGCAACTTTGAAAAGGCTAAATCAGTTAACTTAACTTTTTTACAAAGAGTATTTAAGTCAAGGTCTGAGCCAGACTTGACTTCGTAGGCTTTTGGCACTTCAATTAAATCATCAAACTCGGAGTTTGCAAGATAATTAAAGTATTGTGTGCCATTTTCTGAGTCCTTACAATAGGCAAGCAAAAGAACGCAGTCAAACTTAGCAAAATTAAACTCAATTTGATTTTTAAGTAAAACCTTGATAAATCTTTTTAAATTAAAAATAACTGCTTTGACTTCGCTTTTTAAAAAGGCTAAAAACGCAGGACTTGAAAAGGCATGTTCTTTTTTTAAAAACAGGTAATTGGTTTGGTTAAACAAAGCCAAGTGAATAAGTTCGTCATCCTTTGTGTACTCAGCAAACAAGGTAGCGGGTGTTTTTAAAAACTCAGCAATTTCTCTGTCTTCAGTAGTATACTGAAAACCTTGCACAAAAGTGCTTGTATTTTTTGAAACTGCTTTTTCTTTATATAGTTGGTTTAATTCAAACTCACGAAAAAAGTTTTGCAGCCCTTCTTCGTCTACTGGTTGCCTTTTAGTTACTTCAAGCGAAAATAACTTGTCTGTGTAAATTTTTCCGAGAAAATAAGAAAGTTCAGCGTCTGCTTTACCTTCTTCTAACTTGGTTTTTTGAGCGCCTTTTAACTCAGAAATGTGTTCGTATAAATTAGCAACTGAACCGTATGTTTGAATTAGTTTAAGTGCAGTGACTTTCCCAATTCCAGCAACTCCTTTGATGTTGTCGGAAGTATCTCCCTGCAAGGCTTTTAGGTCAATTAACTGAAGTGGTGCTAAACCATACTCTGTAAATATAACTTCAGGAGTATACTCAATAATTTCACCCATTCCTTTTTTAATTAAAGCAACTGTAGTTTTTTTGTCAACCAGTTGCAGTAAATCACGGTCAGATGAGTAAATTATCACTTCGTCAATTTCTGGTGAGTTTTTAGCAATTGAACCAATTATGTCATCAGACTCATATCCATACTTTTCAAGACAAGCAACGCCTTGCAAGGCTAGATATCTTTTAATTGAGTCAAACTGCTGAAAAAGTTCAGGGTCGCCTGCTTTGCGTCCTGCTTTGTAGTCAGAGTATACCTTGTGTCTAAAGGTAGGTTCTTTTAAGTCAAAAGTAACTGCAATGTGAGTGGGTTTTTTGGCAAGAATTTTTTTAAACATGTTAATAAAAGCAAGCAAGGCATTAGTTGGCACACCTTTTGAGGTTCTTAAAATCTCGCCAGTATAAGCAGTTGCGTGGTAGGCTCTAAAGATAAGTGAGTTTCCGTCTACTAAAATTAGCCTAGACATGGTAAGTTAAAACCACCTTCTTTGTTTGTTTTTGCCTTTACCTTTTTTCGCCTGGCCTTGACTTTGGCCGCTTAACAGTTTGTTTTGCAGTTCTTCAAACATTTTAGTAAGTTCATCTTCTTTTGGTGCTTCGTTTAGGTCAAAGTCTAAGTTGTTTGCAAAAATTTGTCTCATCATTTGTTTTTGTTTAGAAAAAGCCTGCTCTAGTTTGCGAACCTCGCGGGTAGGCATCCCACAACCCTTGGCAATTCGTATACGGCGAGTGTCTGAGTAGGCTATTAAGTCAGGGTCTTTGCGCTCTTGCTTAGTCATAGATTGTATGATGTGTTCGTATTTATAAAAAGTAGCCTCGTCTATTTCGCCCAAGGCTTTTTTAATTTGCGAAAGTCATGCGATACATGAAAAAATTTTGGCAATTGAGCCCATTTTTTTCATAGACTTAAATTGTTTAAGTAAGTCGTTGTAGTCAAAAGTATTGTTTTTAATTTTATCAATTAGTTTTTTTGACTCTTTTTCTTCAAAACTTTCTTCGGCTTTTTCAATTAAGGTAAGAAGGTCGCCCATGCCAAGAATACGATTAGCAATTCGTTCTGGGTGAAATACCTCGATGTCCTCAATTTTTTCGCCAAAAGTTTGAAACATAATAGGCACACCGGACTCTGCTTTAACCGAAAGCACGGCACCACCTCTGGAGTCTCCGTCAATTTTAGTTAAAACCACACCTTGGACAAAAATATTTTCCATAAAGGTTTTTGCAACATTTGCAGCCTCTTGGCCGGCCATTGAGTCTAGTGTTAAAATAGTTTCGTTAATCTTAAAATTACTTTGAATTGACTTTAGTTCCTGCATTAGCACATCGTCTATTTGCAGACGACCGGCGGTGTCTATAATTACAACATCATGTAGGTTTTCTTTTGCGTAAACTAAGGCTTCTTTAATTGTTGAAAGTGGCTCAGTTAAGCCTTTTTCAAAGACTTTTACACCAATTGACGCCCCCAGTGTTTTAAGTTGTTCAATGGCAGCCGGTCTGTAGATATCACAGGCAACTAGTAGTGGATTTTTGCCTTCTTTGGTTTTAACAAGATTAGCGATTTTAGCGCAAGTTGTGGTTTTTCCAGAACCTTGCAGACCTGCTAGCATTATCAAAGTAGGGTTTGAGGTAAACTCAAGTAGCCGAGGGTTTGTGCCCATTATTTGGGTCAACTCGTCTTTGACAACTTTTACAACTTGCTCGCCTGGGTTTAGACCTTTTAATATTTTTTGACCCAAGGCTTTTTCTTTAATTGCAGTGCTTAATTTCTTGACAACAGCATAAGAAACGTCGGCTTCCAATAAAGAAAGCCTGATTTCTTTCATCATTTTTTCAATATCGCCCTCGTATAACTTAGCAGTGCCAGTTACTTTACGCAGGGCCATTTGTATTTTATCTGCAAGTGACATAATTAAACCTCAAATTCATCTTCTAATAACTCATCGTAGTAGCAGTGATACAATTCGTTTGCTAGTTTTTTCTCTTCAGGAGTAAGTAGATGGTACTTTTTTTTAGTCTGCCAGATTTCTCTTGCTCTCGTATTTTTTTATTTTTGAGTTTTTTGCGATGCACACCATCTTGAAAACTTTGCAAAAAACTTTTTTAAAGAACGCCGACTTACTGCTCATCACTAAACAACTCGTTTAGCGGAATGTTGTATTTATTAGCAACTTCTTTAAGTTGATTTACGTGTTTTTCGGCTTTTTTAACTATACTTAACTTATCCTCAAAATCAATTAACTTACGCTCGGTTTGTTTAATTGATAAAAATACTGCGTTTTTAGAGATTTTTGCGTTTTCAGCAATTTCCGCTAGTGAGTAGTCTAAAAAATAGTGAGCATAAAAATGTTCAGCCTGGGTTTTGGTAAGTAGTGGCGAGTAAGTTAAGTAAAGTGAAATTAAATGTTCTTTACTAGCAAGTGGTTTCATTTTCAAAAAGTTCCTGAAAAACAACGGACATATAACGCTCAAGTTCAAAGTCTAAAAGATCGTTTTCCTTTTCGCCAACTCCAATTAGTTTAGTTGGAATTCCAAGTTCGCTTTTGATTCTAAAAATGATACCACCTTTAGCGGTTCCATCCATTTTAGTTAAAGCCAGCGCTGAAATATCAGTGATTTCTTTAAAGGATTTTGCTTGTTCAAATGAGTTTTGACCTAGGTTTGCGTCTACTACTAATATAGTTTCGCTTAATTCTTTGTTGAGTTTTTTGACAACTATCTTTTTAATTTTGGCAAGTTCAGCCATTAGGTTTTGTTTGTTTTGTAGACGACCAGCGGTGTCAATTAAACAGTAAGAAAATTGTTCTTTAATTGCTTTTTCAAGACCGTCAAAGCAAACTGAACCTGCATCTTTGGTGTGGGGGTTTGAAAATACTTCAATGTCTAGGCGTTTTCCCCATTCAACTAACTGGTCAACTGCGCCTGCTCTAAAGGTATCGGCAGCAATTAAGAGTACTTTTTCGCCTTGGTTTTTTAATCTGGCAGCAAGTTTTGCAATAGTAGTAGTTTTGCCAGAGCCGTTAACTCCGACAAACATGTAGGCAGTTAGCGGTGTTTCTTTTTTCAAGGTAATGCTAGTATCTGCGCTTGGATTTTGATAGACTGAGTAAATTGCTTCAAGTAGTTTTTCTTTAGTTTCTTGAATTTTTAAAAAGTTCTTTTGAGTTACACTTTTTTGAAAAATCTCTAGTACTTTTAAAGTGGTCTGAACACCAAAATCAGCCATGATTAAAACTTCTTCAAGTTGTTCAATAAAATCTGGATAAGTTAAGTTTGCTAAGTTTAAAAAAATATCTGAAAGACCAGAAACTGAGTGAACTTGACTGCTAAAGCCAAGTTGTTGCGGTTTATTTTTTTTAAATTTTTGAAATATTTTTGAAAAAATTCCCATAACTGGTCCTCTAATTTATTTTAACTAATAATTAAGTCAATTTCGTTAATTTTGTAAGTTTGTGTGGTTTTTTGTTTAAAAGAAAATGCACGTAGGAAGGTAATTGGACCAACACGTCCAAAAAACATCATAAAGATAATTGCCCATTTAGTAATAAGTAATTTAGTGCTAAAAGTCAGTCCTCTGGAATATCCAACTAACCCGAAAGCTGAAACTAGCTCAAAAACAATGTCTTTTAAACTATAAGCAAGTGGCTCTTGGAAGTGCTCGCCTTTAAGTGCCGAGGCTTTTGCGATTTGAAGTTGGCCTTCATAGTAGTTTTGCTCAGCCACAGCGACCACAAAAATAGAAATAATTAACACTAAAGCAACGGCGGTTGCAACAATAAAGGCTTTTTTGACAGTCTCTTCTTTAAATGCTAGTTTTTTGCCAAGTTTAGTTTGAGACTCTGCTTTGATGTGGCTAAAAATTGCCGCAACTATTAACACGACAGTAGTTGTCCTAACGCCACCACCTGCTGAGTTTGGAGAGGCGCCGATAAACATCAAGATAATCATTACAATAATACTGCCTTCTCTGGCTAGACTAGCCTGAGGTATCACGCTAAAACCAGCAGAACGTGCAGAAATTGAGGTAAAGAAGGTCGCAGTTAATCTTTGAGGACCATTTAGTTTTGCGAGAGCTGGTGAGTTAAACTCAAGAGAAGTTAAAACCACAAAGCCAAAAATCCAAAGTAAAACATGCGCAAAAAACAAAATTTTGGCGATTTTGGAAAATCTATAGTCAGTTTTTTTGACCTTTGCTTTAATGTAGTCGGCTAAAGAAATCAAAGGAATGTATCCTAAACCTCCTAAAAATATCAAAAATGCACAACCTATGAAAAACACAATGTGTCCGTTTAAAAGTAAAGTCGGAAAGTCTACCGGAAGCGGTACAAATCCTGCGTTCATAAACAAAGAAACTGACAGAAAAACACCGTAGAAAAGAGCTTTCGTGAAACTAATTTCTTGAAACTCAGGCATCGCAAAGTAAATATAGGAAGTACAAAAAATAACGCCGATTAACTGAATTAAAACTAAAGTATAAAAAACTTTTTTAGTGGTGCGAATTACTCCTCTAAGTGAAGGTAGGTTTTGTTCATTTGCTAAAAACACTCTTTGCTCAACTCCGATTTTGCTACCTGAGTTTGTCAAAAACAAAGCAAAGAGCATGTAAATACCCATCCCACCAAACTCCATGATTAAAATCAAGACAACTTGGCCAAATAAGGTCAGGTCTGCGAAGTTTATGGAACTAAGGCCAGTTGTAGACATGGCAGAGACAGAAAGTAGCAGAGTGTCTACAAACTTAAGTGGGGTTTTGGAAGCAATTGGCATTTTTAGCGCTAAAGCGCCAATTAGCGAAAACACCAAGTAGATAAGCAGAAACATACGAGCATAAGACTTGGTGAAAAACTCAAGAGTAGCCTTGACTTTTGG
>CAUTSX010000026.1:0-8888 GCA_963541405.1 uncultured Acholeplasmataceae bacterium
TATCACAGGCCTTATCAAGGAAATATGCTAGATAGCAGGATTTTTAGTGATTATTTAGATAAAATACCTGGAAATCAAGAAATTTTAATTGGTGACAAAGGTTTTAAAACTGAGTATATAACAAGTAAAATTAACGATACTACTAAACTAAAATATTTATTTCCTTTAAAACGAAGTAATAAAATTTTATCTGAAATTAAAATACCGACTGGACTAATTCCAGTCGGTATAAAAGACCACGCTCTTGTTGGCAAAAAGTTTGTTTTAAACAATAAGTTTTACTATTATTTTAAAGACTTAAAAATTGAATCAAACGAAAAGTTAAACAGCTATTACAAACAAGTTAACTCTAAAAATTCAAGCGGTGAAGTTAATTTTGAAGGTGCAGAAAAATACGGAACTATAGTGTTTGAATCTAATGTAGATTTGACTTTAGAAGAAGTTTTTACAATGTACGACCAAAGATGGCAAATTGAAGAAATGTTTAATTTCTATAAAAATATTTTAGAACTTTCAAACACTAGAGTGCATACTGATATGAGAGTTTATACAACTGAGTTTATCAACTATTTATCTTTGATAATTGGTTGTAGAGTTAAAAATAATTTAGTCAAATTAGGATTAAATAAAAAATATTCATTTAAACAAATTCTTGAATATTTGAGGAACTACAAAATGCAGTTTACGGATGGAGAATGGAAAAGTTCGCAACTACTTAAATATGTTAAGGAATTGGTAAAACAACTAAATATATAGTTATGTATTAGAACTTTTTTATTCAATTCAGTTGGTAGAGTGTTAACTGCTCAGTTTACAAGAACTGTGGTTTACACAAATTCTGGCGATGCATATGAGAAATTAAACGGAGAATACTTTAAATTTGAAGAAGTTGAGTTTGACCCAATTCCAGGCAAAAGGGCATATTTTACTAAAATGATTTTAGACTTTGTTCCGTTTAGTATTCATCAAGACAACAAACCCGAAGTCGCTGCGTTTGCTAATTCTATTTTTAAAAGTTTGTTGCAAGAGATTTCTGAAATCATGAAAACAGAGCTGTTTGCAGTTACAGCAGACGATGGTGAATTTGGTGTTGAAAAAACTGCAGATAGTCCGGCAAACCGTTTCAAACTAATCAAAAACCCAACTGATTTTGCACTTGCTGTGCTTGGCAAAGTAAACGGACCAAATGTAGTTTATCGCGGCGTTAACTTCTCTCAATTTAGACCGCTAAACTACAACCATGAAAACTGGATGCCTCAGTTTTTTGTAGACTCAAATCAATATTGGTGGACTGCAACCCAAGAAAGCACTAATCTTAATTTAGTTAGATACATTGAAGAAACCGGGGACTACGGTTTTACTGATGTTGCTAAAGTCTACGGTTTAGTTGCTGCAAAAAGATAGAAAAGTTTATTTAACAAGACGTCAGGACTTGTTTAAAAAAATGACCATCATAGCTTGATGGTCATTTTTTTCGTTTATTTAATTTTGTTTTGCCAACTTTTATATTTTTTAATTAGTTTATTGGTCAGACTTTTAATTGAAAATAGTCCACAATTTTTTAAACTTAAATTTACCTGATTTAAAAACAACTTATTGAAAATCAAGTCATCGCTTTGAATACGGCTTTGGATAGACTTGTTGTCATCTCCTCTTTTTTTCATTCTATGTTTGCGCACAAACCTAGGAGTTTCAACAAAACAAACAAATGCATTGAAATCTAGAAAATCAAGCAAGGCGTTTACGCCAGAGGGGTCTAAAATAACGACACCATCTGAAATTATTGCGTCTTTTGTAATTCCGTAGTAGTTGTTTGCGTATTTTGAGCATTCTATAAACTGATTTGACTGAATTTTGGCCTTAAACTCGTTTTCTGAGATAAAATAGTAGTCAATTTTGTCTTGTTCACCAATTCTTTGCTTGCGAGTAGTAGTCGTAATAATCTTTTTAAAACCGTGTGATCTAATAAGTTCTTTAGCAATTTCAGTTTTTCCAGATGCACTTTTTCCGATTAAAATTATCATGACAACCTCTTTTTGTAAGCAAAATAATTATAACAAAACTAGATTAATATTACCTAGTTTGCCAAAATAAAGAAGTGAGTTTAACTTAAAAACTTTATTAGCTACTTTGTAAAATAAAACTGGTATTTTTCGTATACTGTATCTTTTAATTTATCAAATTCAATAAACTCAAGTGCATAGCCGTTAATGCAATATCTAAGCCCAGTTTCTGTTTTTACAGCAAGTGCAGGAAAGACGTGACCAAGGTGTGAGTCCTGAATTTTTGAAGTCACTTCTATCCGCTCTTCTGCTAGTGTGTTGTCTTTAAAATAGTTAAGAGCAGTTTGGAAAATTGGTCTGCAGAAACTAGGCCAACCACAGCCTGCGTCGTATTTATCTTCACTTAAGAAAAGTGGTTCTTTTGAAATTTTGTCAATGTAGATACCTTTTTTGTCGTTTAAATTAAACTCACTTGAATGCGGGTATTCAGTTTCTTTGTTTAGCATAATACCTAAACTTAGTTTATCTAAGTTTAGTTTCTGAATTTCTTTTGTATCTAATTTTTTAAAATTGCTAAGCGAATTAAAAACAGCGTTTGGGTTGATATGACAATAGCCAGTTGGATTTTTCTTTAAGTAGTCTTGGTGATATTCTTCAGCTTTGACATAATTTTTAATTTCTTCGATGATAACATGTGATTTCTTTCCGTTAATCTTTTCAACATATGCTTTAAAAAGTTCAGCGATTTTCTTAGTAAAAAAATCACCTTTTTCAAAAAATATTCCAGTTCTGTACTGACTGCCAATATCGTTGGCTTGTCGATTTAAAGAAAAAGGGTCAATGATTTGCATAAATCTGTCAATAATTTCAGCAGTTCTGATTGAAAGGTCATCGTAAATTATTTTAATAACTTCAGCGTGATTGGTTGAAGAAACTTTTTGGTAGTTTGTTTCTTTAGTGTTACCGTTTGCATAACCAACTTCGGAAATTAGTCCTTTTAGTTTAGAAAAATACGCTTGCATTCCCCAAAAGCAACCACCTGCTAGATAAATTTTTCTTTGCATGTTTTCTCCTTTTTTAAAGTCTTAAAATCACCTATAAAATTATACAAAACAGAAAGTTATTTTAATTATTTTTTGCATTTATATCCCTTCTTTTTATTTTAGCAATTTGAATAATTTATTTAAACACTGAAAAGCGTTGTAACTATTTTTATTTTTGTCAAATGCTATAATCAAAGTATGGATTTGAAGGCAAAAAAAGACAGAATTGACAATTTAATTAAGCAGATTAACGAGGCCGCAAAGCAATACTATACCTTAGATAAACCTTTGATTTCTGACTTTGAATATGACATGCTAGTCAAGGAACTTGAACAACTAGAACATGACTTTCCTGAACTTAAAAGACCAGATTCCCCCACTCTAAAAGTAGGTGGAGAAATTCTTTTAGGCTTTGATAAAGTCGTGCATCCTGTGCCAATGAAGTCTTTGAATAACGTATACTCGCAAGACGAACTTTTTGGTTTTTTTGCCAAAATCAACGAAAAACACCCCAACACTAAATTTGTCTCTGAACTCAAAATTGATGGTTTGGCAATTAACTTAGATTATGAAAATGGATATTTCAAAAAAGCCTCTACTCGTGGTGATGGGCAAGTTGGTGAAGACGTAACTAAAACCGTAATTAAAACAAATTCTTTGCCACTTAAACTAACCGAACCTGTGACTTTAACTGTGCGTGGCGAGATTTTTATGCCAAACTCACAATTTAAAAAAATCAATGCAGAGCGCTTAAAAACTGGTGAGAACTTATTTGCAAATCCCCGCAACGCTACCGCTGGAACTATTCGTCAGCTTAACACTGAAATTGTCAGAAAACGTGGACTAGACATTTTTATCTATACTTTGGTAGATGCTGAAAAGTACAATGTTAACAGCCAAATTGAGGCTCTTTTATACCTTGAAAAACTAGGGTTTAAAGTTAATCCTAACTACAAAACTTTAACACTAAACGAACTTACAGATAGCGTAGTTTATTACGATAACTTAAGAAAAAATCTAGACTACGCAACTGACGGAATTGTTTTTAAGGTCAACGACTTTAAAGTGCAGGCTAGTTTAGGATTTACTGTAAAATCGCCTAGATGGGCTATTGCCTACAAATTTGAACCTGAAAAAGTAGAAACTAAAATTAACAAAATTGTCTACCAAGTTGGTAGAACAGGTGCAGTTACTCCGGTCGCTGAGTTTGACCGAGTATTTGTCTCTGGAACTTATGTGCAAAGAGCAACACTACATAACGAAGCGTTTGTTAAAGAAAAAGACATCAGAGTTGGTGACTATGTTTTAGTCTATAAAGCAGCCGAAATCATTCCAGAAATTACTGAAGTAATTAAAGAAAAAAGGCCAGCAACCGCTAAGCCTTTTGAAATGATTAAAACTTGTCCTGCTTGCGGCAGTGACCTGTCAAAAAAACAAGCATTTTGGGTTTGTGAAAACCTAGAATGCGAATCCAGAGTTATCAACAGTTTAATTCATTTTTGTGCAAGAGCTTGCATGAATATCCAAGACTTGGGTGAAAAAACTATTGAGACTTTATTTAACCTAGGTTTCATTAAAAACATCCAAGATATTTACACCCTTCATAACTTTAGAAGCCAGTTAATCGCCTTAGAAGGCTTTAAAGACCGTTCTGTTGACAAAATTTTAACAGAAATTGAAGCATCTAAAAAAGCGCCTTTTAGAACTCTGCTTTTTGCCCTTGGTATTCCGAATGTCGGAAAAAAAGTAGCAGGTTTGATTACAAAACACTTTAAAAATATAGATGCTTTGCTTTTGGCAACTGAAGAAGAAATCTCTCAAATTAACGAAATTGGCCCAAGCATTGCAAGTTCTTTAGTAAGTTATTTTAACAGCCCAAAAGGCAAAGCATTAGTTGAGTTTTCAAAAACTAATGGTTTTGTTTTAACAGAAGAAGATCTTGCAGTTCAAGAGAGTTATTTTAGCGGTAAGAAAGTGTTGATTACTGGTACTCTTCAAAACTACAAAAGAGCAGAATTGCAAGACATTTTGGCCAAACGAGGCGCTAATTTAGTGTCTTCTATTAGCAAAGAAACAGATGTTTTGATAGTTGGCGAAAACGCAGGCTCTAAGTTAAACAAAGCCAAACAATTTAACACAACCTTAGTTTACGAAAAAGACCTTGAGGAATTGTTGAAATGAAAAGCGATATCACTAAATATATTAACGTCTATGGCGCTAAAGAAAACAACTTAAAAAACATCAATGTATCTATTCCTAAAAACAAGTTAGTGATAGTAACAGGGGTCTCTGGTTCTGGTAAGTCTACACTGGCTTTCGATACCCTGTATCAAGAAGGACAACGCAGATACATTGAATCGCTTTCTTCTTATGCTCGTCAGTTTCTTGGCAACTTTGAAAAACCAAATGTAGACAAGATAGAAGGACTTTCGCCTAGTATTGCGATTGACCAAAAAAGTTCTGTTTTTAACCCTCGCTCAACGGTAGGTACACAAACCGAGATTTACGACTACATTAGACTACTGTTTGCTTCAATTGGCAAACCCTTTACATTAGACAACAAACCTTTAGTAAGGGAAACTATTCAAGAAATCACTGCTTTTGCAATGCGGTTTCTTGGCACTAAGATCCAAATTTTAATCAAGGAAACTAAACTGCCAAATGAAGATAATCTAGATTTTCTCAATCGTATTCAAAAGAAAGGTTATAACCGTGTTTTAGTAGATGGTCTGGTCATTAGAATTGACGAAGAAAAAATAGAAACTAATCAAGATTTTCTCTATGTCATAATTTCAACAATCACGGTTTCAGATGACAAAGTTTCAAGAATTTTTGAAACTATAGAAACTGCATTTAAAGAAAACGCCAAAGTTATCTACATTAGAAACACAGAGACAAATGAACTTGCTCCTTTTTCTGAACACTATCACTTTCAAGACGAAATTTTTGAAATTCCAAAAATTGAGCCACGTTTATTTTCGTTTAACGTACCGATAGGCGCTTGTCCTAACTGCAAAGGTTTAGGCAGTATTATGACAATTGAACCTGAACTGGTTTTTGACTTAGAACTTTCAATTAAAGAAGGCGCGATTATTCCTGCTCAAAATAACAACGAAGATAACCTGCAGTCACAAGTTTTTGAAATTGCTGCTAACTTTTTTCAAATTGACACAAACACTCCACTAAAACTACTAGATAAAGAAAAACTACAAAAACTGTATTATGGCAGTCCTGAGTTAATTGAGTTTAACTTAATTTCTAAAAGTGGGCGTATAACTAAAAAAATAGAGCAGTTTGAAGGAGTTGTTAATCACTATCAAAGGCGTTTTGATACCACAACCGCTGAGTGGTTCCGTGAGTGGTTGGGTAAGTTTGCCAAAGAATCCGTTTGTAAACAATGCGAAGGAAAACGCTTAAACGAATCTGCTCTCTCGGTTAAAATCAATGGTTTAAATATTTTTGAGCTTTCTGATTTATCTGTTAAAAAACTACTTGAGTTTTTAAGTAATTTAACTTTAACTGAAGAAGAAAAGGCCATTTCTTTAAGCATTTTAAAAGAAATTAAAGACCGCCTGAGTTTCCTTAATGACGTTGGACTTTCCTACCTTAATTTAAATCGTTCTGCCGCTACATTGTCTGGTGGTGAACTACAAAGAATTAGACTTGCCACACAAATAGGTGCAAAACTTTCAGGAGTGCTTTATGTGCTAGATGAACCTTCAATAGGTCTGCATCAAGCTGACAACGCAAAGTTAATTAACACTCTTTGTAAGATGCGCGACCTTGGCAACACTTTGGTAGTGGTAGAACACGACAGCGAGACCATGGAAGCCGCTGACTGGATTATTGACATTGGTCCGAAAGCCGGCGACTTTGGCGGTGAGCTAGTTGCCGAAGGTACACCAAAAGATTTTATTGAAAAACCAAAATCACTAACGGGCTACTATTTGTCTGGCAAAACAGAAGTGCCAACCCCGAAAAAACGCCGAACAATCAGTGATTTTGACTATATAGAAATCAGAAATGCACACGAAAACAACTTAAAAAACATTGACACCAGATTTTATTTAAATGTTTTAACTGTGGTCACTGGTGTCTCTGGCTCTGGTAAGTCTAGTTTAGTACAAGATGTCTTACTAAAATCTCTGCAAATTAAACTAGGTGACACTAAGCAAACCAAACCAAAAGTTGAGTGGGTACAGGATTTTTCAAAGATAAAGAAAATTATTGAAATCTCACAAGCCCCAATTGGCAGAACTCCGCGTTCTAATCCAGCAACTTACATCGGTGTGTTTGACTATATTCGAGGACTTTTTGCAGAACTTCCTTTAGCAAAACAACGAGGTTATCAAAAAGGAAGATTTTCATTCAACGTCAAAGGCGGGCGATGCGAAGAGTGCAAGGGTGATGGACTTAAGAAAATCTCAATGCACTTTCTGCCAGATGTCTATGTGAAGTGTAGTTTATGCAATGGTACAAGATTTAACTCAGAAACCCTGCAAGTTAAATATAAAGACTATAACATCGCAGATGTTCTTGAGATGCGCGTTGAAGAAGCAGTTTCTGTTTTTAAAAACTTCCCACAAATCCACAAACGTGTAAGTGTGATGCAGGAAGTTGGACTTGGTTACATCAAACTAGGTCAAGCCTCAGATACCTTGTCTGGTGGTGAGGCTCAACGCGTTAAATTAGCCTCTGAACTACACAAAGAAATCAGACCTGGAACTATTTTTATCTTAGACGAACCAACAACTGGACTTCATCAAGAAGACGTTAAAAAACTTTGCCAGGTTCTGCATAAACTAGTAGATAAAGGAACCACTATGGTGGTAATTGAACATAACTTAGACGTTATTAAACAAGCCGACTGGATAATTGACCTTGGACCACAAGGTGGCGATGAAGGCGGCGAAATTGTTGCTAAAGGTACTGTTCAAGATGTTTGTGAAAATCCGCGTTCTTTAACTGGAAAATATTTAAGAAAGGTATTAAAAATATGATTAGAAAAATACAAAAACTTACAGCCAGATACCGAGAAACTAAGTTTTTTAAGTTCACCAATAAGTACTGGGAAACTTTAACGTTTCCGCTGTTAACCTTGATTTTTATCGCACTACTTGCTTTGGCGACAAACGGTTTTCGTGCACCAGACCGTGCAATTGGTTTCAGTAAAACAGCCTTTTCAGTGTTTGGACAAGACGTTAGATGGTATGCTGTATTTATTTCTTTTGGTATATTTGCTGCAGTTTACACTTCGCTAAAAGAAGTCAAAAAATCAAATATTTCGGTATCACATGCCACTGACGGAGTTTTAATAATTATCCCACTTTCAATTTTGGGATCTAGACTTTACTACCTGTTGTTTGACCCAAATGCTTCACTTTCTCAATTTTTTGATTTCAGAAGTGGAGGGCTTGCGATTCACGGTGCAATAATTGTAGCCATGATTTCGGCAGCCATTTACTGTTGGGTTAGAAAAATCAATATGCTCTTGATTTTAGATATCGTGGCAATTGGATTCTTAATTGGTCAAATTGCTGGTCGTTGGGGCAATTTTATCAACCGTGAAGCGCATGGTACAATGACTCAAAGTCTTAATTTCTTGCCAGGTTTTATTCGCGAGCAAATGCACTTTAGCGGAAACAATTCAACTCAAATTGGCTACTGGCATCCAACCTTCTTATATGAGTCTTTGGCTAATTTATTTATTTTAATTTCGTTGCTGGTAATTCGTCGTTTCAAACTACTTAAAGTTGGAGATATGTTTGGGCTATACGTTGTTGCCTACGGCTTAATTCGTGGCTTTTTAATTGAACCTTTTCGCCCAGATCCACTATGGATT
>CAUTSX010000027.1:0-8824 GCA_963541405.1 uncultured Acholeplasmataceae bacterium
TATGAAGGAACTTCTGAAGTTCAAAAAATAATTATTGGCCAAACCCTGTTAAAGCAATGAAAACAGCAGTTTTATCAAAAGTAGTTCCCAATACCACTAAGTTTGAGTTCAACAAAGAAACCAACACTTTAGTGCGTTCAGGTGAACAAATAATTAATCCAGACGACTTAAAAGCAATAGCACTTGCACAAAAATTAAACTCAGACATTGAAGTAATTTCAATGGCTCCACTTTTCCATAAACCTGTGTTGTCTTCAGTGTTTGCATATAAAAATGTTAAAAAATTAATAATCTTAAGTGACCCTGCATTTTCAGGTTCTGACACTGCTGCAACTGCAAAAGTTTTAGCTGAGTTTTTAAAAACCCAAAACTACGCCTACATTTTTGCAGGCTATCAAGCGCTTGACGGAGACACCGCACAAGTCGGACCTTCAGTTTCTACACTGCTAGGTGAAACTTTGATATCTTGTGTATATGATATAACTAAACAAGCAAGTTCTCTAAACGCTTATGTAAACTCAGATTTTGGCGATTTAGATGTAAAAATTCCGAAAAAAGCGCTAATTACCGTGACTTCTAAACAAGCAACATCGCCAGTTTTAGACCTTACTAATTTAAATAATTTAAATGATGAAAACATTAAAACTCACACTAATCAAGACCTAAAGATAGAAATTACTGAACTGGGTTTAAAAGGTTCGCCAACTAGAGTTAAAAAAACTTTTTTAAAAACTTTTCCCAAAAAATCTACAGAAATTTTGAAAGTTGACACAGACTCAGCTACCTCTGTTTTAGCCAAAGAATTTAAAGAGTTTTTAAAATAAGGATATGCACACATGAAAAATATTTTTATTTTAAGTTTTTTAAATCAAAACAAGCAAATTGTTTCTGGAACTTTTGAGCTGATTTCTGAGATCAATCAAAAAAACTTAGATTCGGTTGCAGTTAACGCGCTGATTTTAACAGACACAGACTTGCCAACTTTAGAAGAAGAAAAACTAAAAAACTTCGGTTTTAGCCACGCTTACATCGTGAATTTACCAAAAGACTACTTTTTAAATGTCCAAGCAACTGGCAAAACTATTTTTAACTTATTTAAACAATTACCAACTTCAGATATCTTTTTATTTCCATCTGCGATTTTTACTCGCAGTTTAGCCCCTGTTTTAGCAACCTACTTTAAAGCAGGGCTAACCGCGGATACCACAGGACTAGAAATTGAAGCAACCACTGATTCACTTAAACTAACTGCAGTCAGACCTGCTTTTTCTGGAAATATTTACGCAGAAATTATCTATCCCAATTCTTTGGTGCAAATGGCTACAGTTAGACAAGGGCTATTTGAGTTAAAAGAAAAGCCAAACCCTGTGATGCAAATCACAAAAATTCAGGCAAGCCAAGTCAAAGAACTTAACTTTAAACCGATCTTAAGTAAAATAAAAGAAACCTTTTCATTTCAAGGTAAAGAAATTATTTTTGACTTAGGGCGTGGTGCTGAAAGTTCTGCTAAATACTTTGCTGATTTTTTAAATCACTCAAAAGTTGCAGTTGGTGCAACCAGAGGGTTGGTGCAAAAATCGGTGTTTGCCAAAAACAGACAAATCGGTCAAACTGGCTCTGCAGTTGCTCCTAACTTACTAATTTGTTTTGGAGTTTCTGGGTCAAGTCAACATTTGGCTGGAATTCAACGCGCTAAAAAAATTATTTCGGTTAACATAGACGAATCAGCACCACTTAATCAACACGCTGATTTAGTGATTGTCGGAAATGCCAACGAAATAATTCCTAAGTTTATCAAACTAATTTCTAAAAAGGAGATTTAAATGCAAAACAAAGTCTACATTGTTGCCAAAGGCCGTAGCGCAATTGGTAATTTTGGCCAAACCTTAGCCGGTCAAAGTATTACTAAAATTAGTGCACAAGTGTTATGCGGTCTACTTGAAAAATACAAAATCAACAAGAACGAAATTCAAAAACTAGTTTTTGGCCAAGTAATGCAAAGTGCGTGCGGTCAAAATACCGCCAGGCAAATTGCACTTGAAACCGGACTTAGTCCAAAAACCACCGCTTTTACCGTAAACATGGTCTGTGGCTCCGGTATGCAGGCAATAGTTTCGGCTTACCTTGATATACTTTCTGGCAAAACTGATTTAGTTATAGCCGGAGGCGGTGAGTTTATGTCAAATGTACCGCACGCTATTTTAAACTCAAGAACAGGCACTAAATACGGACCTCTTAAAACCCTTGATTTAATTGAGTCAGACGGGCTGACCGACTCTTTTTTCAAAGAACCAATGGGTCTTTTGATGGACAAAGTAGCAACTAACCTAAATATTACTAAAGAAGAGGCTGCTATTTACTCAGATACTTCACACAGAAAGGCTTACCAAGCCCAAAATAATGTATTTAAATCAGAAATTATTCCAGTTTCTATCAAGCAAAAAAAAGCAGAAATTAGTTTCACAAAAGACGAACACATCAGACCAGAGACTACCGCAGAGGCTATCTTAAAACTGCCTTCTATTTTTTCAAAAGACGGAATTACTAATGCTGGGAACGCATCTGGTATAAACGATGGAGTTGCCTTTGTTTGCTTGGCTTCAAGCGCTTATTTGGATAAACACCCAGAACTAGAGCCACTGGCCGAAATCGTAGACTTTGCAGAAGTTGGAGTAGAGCCAGAAAGTTTTCCACTTGCTCCGTTTTTTGCAATTCAAAAACTAATTGAGACCAATAAACTTAATCTAATAGACATTGATTTATTTGAAATCAATGAAGCGTTTGCACATACTGTGATCGCCAACTTAAAGTTGCTATCAGAAGAATACAAAGTTCCATATAGCGCTTTAAATAAAAAAACAAATTTGTGCGGTGGTGCGGTTGCACTTGGGCATCCACTTGGCATGTCTGGTGCCAGAGTTGTGGTATCTCTTATCACGCAGTTTGAACATTTTAATTTAAACACTGGAATTGCCTCGCTTTGCATAGGTGGTGGCCAAGGAATTGCGCTTTATTTAAAAAAAGGAGCACAAAATGCCAAGATTTAAAGACAAATTAGTTTTAATTACTGGTGCAGGACGCGGAATTGGCAAGGAATGCGCACTTCAGTTTTTAGCAGAAGGCGCGAAAGTTATTGGTCTTGCTCTGCATCCTTTAAACTACAGCCACCAGAATTTATTTGATTATTGCTTAGATGTTTCTGACCGCATGCAAATTCAATCACTTTTGCCAGAAATCATTGCCAAGCACGGAATCCCTGAAATTCTTGTCAATAACGCTGGAATTACTAAAGACAGTCTAACCCAAAAAATGCAAGATGAGGACTGGGACAAAGTAATTTCTGTGAATTTAACCGGAATTTATAACTTAACTAAACCGCTTATACCTGAATTTTTAAAAACAGGCAAAGCCCAAATTATTAACATTACTTCAATTGTTGGACAATACGGAAACATCGGCCAGGCTAATTATGCAGCGGCTAAAGCCGGAGTAATTGGTTTAACTAAGACCTGGGCAAAAGAGTTTGCACGCAAAGGTGCAAACATCCGAGTAAATGCAGTCGCACCTGGTTTTATTTTAACTGATATGATGAAAACAGTACCAGATACCTTACTTGAAAAGTTTAAAGAACAAACCATGTTAAACCGACTAGGTGAACCTAAAGAAGTTGCAAATGTTGTGCTGTTTTTGGCGTCTGATGACTCCAGCTACATAACTGGCGCAACAATTGATGTCAACGGTGGAATGCGACTTTAAAAAACGATTTTCTAACTTATTTATACTTTAAATTAAACTTAAATTTTGTTATACTATTTAATAGTCAAAAAGGAGAATTTAAATGGCAAAAAAATATGTTTATGCATTTAGTGAAACAAACGAATCGATGCGTAATCTTTGCGGTGGTAAGGGTGCTAACCTTGGCCAAATGACCCAACTTGGATTACCAATTCCTCAAGGTTTCACAGTTACAACTGAGGCTTGTACAAAATACTACAAAGACGGCGAACAAATTTCTACATCAATTCAAAAAGAAATTCTAGACGCAGTTAAAGCCTTGGAAAAATTAACAGGTAAAAAATTCGGAGATCCAAAAAATCCACTTTTAGTATCTGTAAGAAGTGGTGCCAGAGTATCAATGCCTGGTATGATGGACACAATTTTAAACTTAGGTCTAAATCCAAATGTAGTTGATGGACTTAGTCAAATTACTGGCAACCGTCGTTTTGCCAACGACTCATACCGTCGTTTCATTCAAATGTATTCAGACGTCGTAATGGGTGTTGAAAAACGTAACTTTGAAAACATTATTGACGAACTTAAAGCGCAAAAAGGCGTAGCACAAGACTCAGACTTTACAGCAGAAGACTTAGACGAAATGATCGCTCGCTTTAAAGAACTTTATAAAAAAGAAATCGGCGAGGAATTCCCAACTGATCCATTTGTGCAGTTATTTGGTGCAATTGGTGCGGTTTTTAAATCTTGGAACAACCCACGTGCTGACTACTATCGTAAAATGAACAACATCCCTTCATCATGGGGAACTGCTGTTAACGTTCAATCAATGGTATTTGGTAACTTTTCCGATAAATCAGGTACAGGTGTTGCCTTTACTCGCCACCCTTCAACAGGTGAAGCAAAAGTTTTCGGTGAATACTTAATTAACGCTCAAGGTGAAGACGTAGTTGCTGGTATCCGCACTCCACAAGCCCTTGACACTCTTAAAGACGTAATGCCTGCTTGCCACGCTGAGTTTATGCGTCTGGCTGCTTTGCTGGAAGAACACTTCCGCGATATGCAAGACATTGAGTTTACTATTGAAAACGAAAAACTATATTTCCTTCAAACTAGAAACGGAAAAAGAACAGCGCCTGCTGCTCTTAAAATTGCAGTTGACTTAGTTAATGAAGGTAAAATTACTAAAGAACAAGCAATCACTCGCGTTGAACCTGCTCAACTTGAAAATCTCCTTCACCCACATTTCTCAAATGCTGCTTTAAAAACTGCTAAACTTGCCGGCAAAGGTCTGCCTGCATCTCCTGGTGCTGCAACTGGACAAGTAGCCTTCTCTGTTTCCGAAGTTCTTCGCCTGAAATCAGAAGGTAAAAAATCTGTGCTAGTTCGTTTGGAAACTTCACCTGAAGACATTGAAGGTATGCACGTTGCCGAAGGTTTCTTAACTGCTCGTGGTGGTATGACTTCACACGCAGCCGTAGTTGCTCGTGGTATGGGTAAAACTTGTGTTGCTGGTTGCCATGACCTTCAATTTTTATCTGACGGAACTTGCCGTTTAGGCGGCGCTGAAGTTAAAGAAGGCGACTACATTAGTATTGACGGTTCAACTGGTTCTGTTTACCTTGAAAAAATTGAAACTGTACCTGCTGAAATCTCTGGAGACTTTGAAACATTCATGGGCTGGGTTGACGAAGTCCGCACACTTGGTGTACGTGCTAACGCCGAAACTCCAAAAGATGCACGACAAGCAATCTTGTTTGGTGCCGAAGGTATTGGTTTAATTCGTACAGAACACATGTTCTTTGACTCAACTCGTATTAAAGCGATTCGTGAGTTTATTGTATCTGCTACTGCTGAGCAAAGAAAAGTAGCGCTTGAACGTATTCTGCCATATCAGCAAAAAGACTTCGAAGACTTAATTGAAACTGTAGAAGGTAGAGCGATGACCATTCGTTATCTAGATCCACCTCTACATGAGTTTATTCCAAAAGAGGCTAAGGAAATTGAAGAGCTTGCTCGCGAACTTAAAGTTGAATTAAAAGAACTTTACAGCGTAATTGCTTCTCTTCACGAAGAAAACCCAATGATGGGTAACCGTGGTTGCCGTCTAGCGGTTCGCTACCCTGAACTTGCTGAAATGCAAACTAAAGCGGTAATTACTGCCTACATCGCTCAAACTAAAAAACACCCTGAATGGAAATTAGTTCCAGAAATTATGATCCCATTAGTTGGTGAACTTCGCGAATTCCAATTTGTTAAACAAACTGTATGCAGAGTTGCAGACCAATTGATCAAAGAAGCCGGTGTTAACCTTGAATACAAGGTTGGTACAATGATAGAAATCCCTCGTGCTGCTATTTTGGCTGACAAAATCGCAAAAGAAGCAGACTTCTTCTCATTCGGTACCAACGACTTAACTCAGTTAACTTTTGGTTTTTCAAGAGATGATGCTGCTAACTTCTTGCCTGCTTATTATGAAAACAAGATTTATGAGTTTGACCCTTTCCAACAAATTGACCCTGAAGGTGTGGGTGAACTTGTAAAACTTGCTACTAAACTTGGCAAAAAAGGCAACAAAGCACTTAAACTTGGAGTTTGTGGTGAACACGGTGGAAACCCATTTTCAGTTGAGTTCTTCCACAACGCAGGTATTACCTACGTTTCATGTTCTCCGTTTAGAGTTCCAGTTGCAAGACTAGCCGCTGCTCAAGCTGAACTTAAAAACCCTCGCAGAAAATAGGTATCTATTTTGAAATTAAAAAAGTAGTCTTAACTTCCAAAAGACTACTTTTTTATACTAAAAACACACAAAAATTACGTTTAAATTTAATTATTCAAGGAGTTTTATATGACTAAAAAAAATTATTCGGTTGTTAATTTAGTCGCAATTGTTGTAGCCGTAATGCTGGCGGCTTTTGCGATATTTGCAGAAATTCACGCTTTAGTTGGCGCAATTAACAAATACCGCAACAACGCTTTGACAATTGGCGAACTAATGATTAGTTGGGTTCGCTTTGTTACCCTAATCTTTCTTTTAACCGCAGTACTACTTTCTTCATTTTCAGATAAAGTTTTTGCAGGCTTAGTTATTTTATTTTTAGACTTTTATTTAATTAAAGTAGCAGCTTTTTTTAACTTAGTGATGCGTGGTCAGTTTTCATTTAAACAACACTACCCAATGTTTATCTCGGTATTCTTAGCAATCCTGTTGGCTGTCTTAATAGCGCTGGTATTTATGTTAAAACGACCAGTACTTTATCGTCTACATTTTGTGCATTACCTGCCAATAATCGGCACATCTATTTTCTTTTTGGCCTACAGCGGTGCAGAACACGCACTTTACTTGTCGCTTGCTATGTTAGTGGCTGTGTTAACTGGTCAAAAGATAGTGTCTGGTATCATTTTTGTCTCTCGCTTTACTTTCCCAATTATTGAGCTAATTGGTGGACTTCACAAAAACCAAGGAACCCGCATTTACTACATAGTTCGCTGGGTAATTGCTTTTGCTCTGCTAGCCGCGGCTATATCTTATCTTTCATATGTTATTACTACTTACTTTCAAACTAGAGCAAGAGAAAAAAGAGGTCGCAGAACTAAAGTAGAAGTTCAGACCACAAAAGCCTAGGCAAAATTGAAAGAACTCACGTTAATTGTTGGTGCGATGTGTACTGAGCTTAATTACTTTAAAAATAAGTTAGGCGACCCTAAACGTTTTTTTTCAGATGTTGAGATGTACATAGGCACTTTAAACGAAAAACCAGTAGCGCTGCTCTACACAGGAATTGGTAAAACTAATGCTGCTTTTGCTTTAACTGAAGCACTTTTTGTGCTTGAGCAAAACGCATTCTCTGTTAAAAAAATTATCAACATTGGTCTAGCCGGTGGCTTTGGTCTAGAGCTAGGTGAAATAGTTCAAGTTAAACACGCTATTTTTTCTGACTTTGACTTATCAGTATTCAACGACCCTGTCCCAAGTTTTGACTTAAATCCAACAGGTTGCACAAAATTTCGTGAAGTTGTTTGTTTTTCGGCAGACCGTTTTGTAACTAACCCGCTTGATTGTAAAAAATCCGCCTATGTTTGCGACATGGAATTAACTTCCTTGGCACAAATTGCCGAAATTAAGCAAATTCCGCTGACAGCTTTTAAAATTGTCTCTGATTTACTCGGTTCTGAGTCTAGTCAAATTAACGAATACTTTGGCTCCAAAAGACCAGAGACTATGGCTAAACTAGAAACTGTTTTGTTTGCTTCTCTGGAGGCTTAAAGTGAAAAAAGGAATAATTTTAATCGGCGATTTATTTGAAGAAACTGAAGCCTTGGTTACCAGAAACATTTTACTTAGAGCTGGTATGGAAGTTAGTTTAGTCTCAACTTCCGAAAAGTCTGCATGTGTAAGTTCAAATGGACTAAAAGTAGAGACTAAATACTTAATTTCAGAAGTTAACGCTAAAGACTTTGACTTTGTTGTGGTAGCAGGTGGTCCTTGGGTGTCTGAACTTATTAAAAGCCCGAGTTCAAATCAGTTCAAAGCAATTATTGCTTTAATTCAAGACTTTTCCGAACTTAAAAAAACGGTTGCAGCAATTTGCGCAGCACCTGTGTTTTTAGCCTACGTAGGTTTACTTGACCACACAGAGTTTACCTGTTTTTCTGGCTTTGAGAAATACATGCAAGGTACATACTTAAACGCGCCGGCTGTTCACTCAAACAACATAGTCACCGGACATTCAAGTGGCTATTCACATGAGTTTGCTCTGCTTCTACTAGAAGTTCTCTACAATTTAGAGAACCGAGCAAAAGTAGAAAACCAACTTGGTCTAATTAAATAAATTAAACAGAGGTGTATTTTGAATAAATTAAAACAATATAATTACCGCAGTGCAAGAAAATCAATCATTGCAGCAATTGTTATGTATTTTATAATTGTTGCAATCTTTGCTGCAATCTTAGTTACTACCAGCTTTTTAGATATAGGCCCAAGTATTGATCCGGATACTGGTATACCTAAAAATAAATCTATTATTTTTTTGTATTTACCAGTATATGTTTCACTATTTGTTGCAATTGGAATTTCTGGACTATTACTCTT
>CAUTSX010000028.1:0-8243 GCA_963541405.1 uncultured Acholeplasmataceae bacterium
TTGAAATCACCACGCCGTCTTTAGGTAGAGTTCCTTTTTCTTTGCGTTGAGAAAGAGTGTAGTAAAGTAAAGCGTGGGCCATTTGATTACCGTTTAAGAAAACAAAGTCTTTGTTGTGTTTAACGGCGACACCAATTCTGTCTGCATCTGGGTCTGACATTAAAATCAGCTCACAGTTTTCTTTTTGAGCGTAAGGATAAAGCCCATCCCAGGCTTTGATAAATTCAGGGTTGACAACCTTAACATTTGGAAAATCTGGGTCAATTGTCATGTGTGGTAGGTATTTAACAACATTAAAACCTTTTTGTTCCAAATAACGCGGAATAATAGTAGCGCCTGTTCCATGAACTGGCGAAAACAGCACAGAAACAGGATCTTTTGGTTTATTTAACTGAATTTTGTCGCAAGCCTTAAAAAATGCTTTTTCCACGTCTTCAAGGACATAATCAATTAGTTTAGAGTCATGTTCAGTTTCAATTGAAAACATGTCTTTAATTGCGTTAATTTTTTGAACTACTGCATTAGCCTCATCAACTTCCAATTGCGCACCTGTGTGGTTGTAAACTTTATATCCGTTGTATTCTTTTGGGTTGTGAGAAGCGGTTACCATTACACCAAATCCAGCGTTTAGATAGCGAACTGCGAACGAAACCATTGGGGTAGGACGTAGTTCTTTAAATAAATATACCTTAATGCCAGCATGTGCAAGTACGCTTGCGGCTTCTTCTGCAAAGTCTTTTGAGTGGTGTCGGTTATCATAACAAATCACCACACCTTGGTCTTTGTAAGTTTTGGTTTCCAAAATATAGTCAGCCAGACCTTTTGAGCAACGTCTAACTGTAAAGATGTTCATACGGTTAGTACCAGGCCCGATTAGCCCACGAAGTCCGCCTGTTCCAAATTCCAAGTCTTTATAAAAAGATTCTTTGATTTCTTTTTTGCCAAATTTCTTTAATTCATCTAGTAAGTATTGAGGAAGTTTTTCTTGGTTTAACCACTTTGTATAGACTTCCATTTCTAAACTTAATTTTTTATCAGCCATTTTTTCCTCCTAAAATTAAATTAGCTAGTTTAATCATGCCTTTAAAAACTAAAGTATCGTCGTATTTTAAAGGTAGATTTCCTTTTAGTTTTTTTAAAAAAAACTGAGCAGAACCACCAGTTAAATAAACTGATTTTATGGTTGGATTATCTTTGTATATTATACGCAAAAATTCAGAAATTTCAAAACACGAAGAGAAGTAAATCCCACTATCTAGGCAATCTTTGGTGTTTTTTGACATTAAAGTTTCAGGAATTTTTGGACTTTGTTCAGAAAGCAAGGCGGCTTTAGAAATCAGACTGTATTTTAAATTGTAGCCAGGCGAAATAGCGGCGCTTTCTATTTGATTTTTATGTATCAGCAGGTATTTATTAAAAGTACCAATATCGGCAATCAAAGTTTGCTCTAATTCAGAAACTGAAAAAACTAAAGCCAGCAAGTCTGCACCAATATCACTTGGGAATTTTTCTTTAATGTTTGCTGGTAATTTCAAATAAGTTAGTTCTGTAAACTCGCATTCTTGTTCTTTTAAAGCAGCAATTAAAACCTCTGTTGCTTTTGGTACTACAGAAATAAAGTAAACTGGTAATTTTTTAACTCCTAGGTCTTTAAGTAAGAAAGTAGCGTGTGTTCCATAAAAGTCTTTAGTTAAGACTGAAGCCAGTACTTTGATTTTGTTATTAGAAGAAACTGCAGTTTTTACTCTGGTATTGCCGATGTCTATTAAAAAAATTTCATTTCTCATCGCCAATTTCCTCATCTAGGTTTTCAGACTTATTTAAAAATTGTTGTCTATAAGTAAATTGGACTACTGTGTAAATTGGCACACAAATTAGCAGTGAAAGCAAAGTTTCTAAAACTGTGTTAAAAGAAATAATTGATAAAAACAACTTACCCGCATTTGCAGGATAAAGTGCTTTGATATAAAGATATAAAAGCAGAACGCCAAGCACCATTGCTGAATAGATTATTTGACTTAAAATCACAGTGTTTGCAATCACTAAAGTTTGTTTTTTCAAAGTTAAAATAAATAAAATTAGCGAACCTATAAATAAAACGGAGATCAATGTAAAGACAAATATTTTCATGCCTAGACTGTAGGTTTTGCTAAGTTTAACTAAAGCAAAATAAACTAAGCCAAAAAAAGCAAGATAAAACACAAATAATACTACTTTTTTCCAAATCCTGTCTTCACCAATTTTTTTAAAGATAGCATAGATAAAAACAGCAACAAAACCAAAGAAAACTCGGGCAGGAACTGCGACTAAAAAATTCTGAAACGTCAGGTCAATTGGCGAAGTTGCAAAAGCCAGGGCGTAAAGCCAGGAGTTTAGTCCAAAAATAGTGGCAAGTAAAACCGTGTAATACCACGGCAAAACTCCCAAAGAAAGCAACACAAATACCGGAATTATCGTTAAAGAAACGGGTGGGATTTGAATAAAGCCAATTTGTGGGACCCAAGAAAACAAAACAATCAGTGCTGCAAATGCTGCAAAAACAGAAGCATCGATTAGCCTTTTTTTATTTTTGAAATTCATTTAACAAGTTCTTTCTTTTTAGTAGATTAACATTGCGTCGCCAAACGAAAAAAACATATAGCCGTTTTCAATTGCGTGCGCATAGGCGCGAAGAGTATCTGATTTGGTCCAAAAAGCAGATACTAGCATAATTAAAGTTGATTTTGGCAAATGGAAATTTGTAATTAAAGCAGATACTACTTTGAAGCGATATCCAGGATAGATAAAAATATCGGTCTCCGCGTGGGTTTCTGTGAAACCTAAGTTTTCACGATAAGCAGACTCAAGAACTCTGACAGACGTAGTACCACAGGCCACAATTCTTCTTTTTTCTAAAAGTGCTTTGTTTAAAATATCTGCGGTTTTTTTAGTAATAAAGTAAGTTTCTTTATGCATTCTGTGGTCAAGCACGTTTTCCACAGTTGGTGGGCGAAAGGTACCAAGTCCAACGTGCAAAGTTACTTCAGCGATCTCAACGCCTTTGTTTTTAAGTGCAGTAAGCAACTCAGGTGTAAAGTGAAATCCAGCAGTCGGGGCTGCAGCAGACCCATCAATTTTTGCGTATACCGTCTGGTAGTCTGTTTTGTTTTTACATTTAGTTTTAATGTATGGAGGCAGTGGCATCTCCCCAATTTCATCTAAAATCTCGTATAAATTGCCTGCGTAGTTTAATTTAAGAGAAGTTATGCCTTCTTCTTTTAACTCAACAACTTCTGCGGTTAATTTGTCTGAAAAAGTAATAGTAGTGCCAATTTTTAATTTCTTTTGAGGCTTAGTAAGAGCTTCAAATACATTTTTTTGAGTTGGCTTCAGTAAAAGTACTTCAACCGCGCCACCAGTTTCTTTTTGACCATGTAGACGAAAAGGCACAACTTTGGAGTTGTTTAACACGAGAACATCGCCTGGCTTAAAGTAATTGAGAATATCTGAAAAATTAAGGTCAGTTAAAGTACCAGTTTCACGACAGCAAACTAAAAGTTTAGCACTGTCTCTTTTTTGATAAGGAGTTTGCGCTATTCTTTTTGGGTCTAAATTAAAATTAAATTCGTCAACTTTCATAGTAGAAATTATAGCAACTAATTAGTGCTTTAAAGTAAATTGATTTGTCTAACTTTTTCAAAAATAGTAAGACTTGTGTTTTTTGTAATTTTGTCAATTTGTGCTTTTAGTTCAGGTTGTTTACTTAGTTTCTTTTGAACTAATCTATTAAGCACGCTTTCCTTAATTTCAGCGCTTGGTTCGAACTCATCAACGCGCCAATCTGGAAAGTCAAAATCAAAGTCAGGAAAACCTAAAAAATAATAAATTTGCTCAATTATTTGGTTTGCTTGATTTAGAATTTTTACCTTTACAAAATAACCTTTCTTGTCAAAGCCGATAACTTTGCCTTTGCCAAAAAAAGTTTCTTTGGTTTTTTTAAAAAACTTGCTTTGTTCATCTAAAGAAAGGTCGCTAAACTGCTCGGCGTGAATGTGGTCTATGTGGTCAATTATGTAGTTTTTGCCGTCAAAATAAGTAATTTCTTTAGCGTCTTTAATTTCTGGATACTTACTTATAAAAGGAGTGTTATTTAAGGAAAATAAAAGAGTTCTGTTAAAGTAAGTGTATTCGCTTAAACTGCTGAATTTAGTGTTGGCTAAATTAAGTTTTTTAATTGTGGTTTTACTTAAATTGTTTTGAAAATCAAAGGTAGAAAAGTTTGTTGAATTGCTTAAATTTAGTTCAGAAAGATGAGTGAGTTTATTTAAAAAAGAAACGTCAGAAAGTGTATCCGCATAAGTAATTTTTAGATATTTAAGTTTAGTTAAATTACCCAGTAAAGCGAAATTATCGCTTTTTATTCCTTTAATTTTACTTAACTTTAAGTCAGATAAATTAGTTAGTTTAGAAATATTGTTAAGTGAGTTTAAAGTAACTTTGCTTAGAATTAACTTAGTTAATTTGTTGCCAAAATCAACATTAGATAAATCAAAATTACCAGCAATTTTAAGTGATTTTAGGTTGTTTTTTTTAAATACATTAAAGTCAGAAATAACCGGCTTTATAGCGTCGTAGTCCAACTCAAGCTCATCTAAACTTAAGGTATTTAGTAAACTGAGATTGGTGATTTTTGAGTTGTTTTTAAGAACCAGCTCAGAAATGCTTTGGTGTGTTTTAAGTAGTTTTGCAAGTTCTGTGTAGTCTATATTTTTAGGCGCAATAATTTTTTTTAAATTAGTAAACTTAGAAATAAAGCGATAGTCATCAGCGGTAGTTTTTTTATCAAAATAACTAGCGCTTAGGTTTATATAAGTTACCTTAGTTAAAAGTTTAGATATCTCAAATTTATCTGTTTTTGGGGTTTCTGAAAAATAAATTAAATTAGTATTTAGGTCAAGTAAACTGATTGGTATATTTTTTTCAATAAAGCCGTTTTTTAAATAATTGTATTGCACTTCATTTAAGTCTCTAACTGAAAAGTTGTTTTCTTTTTCTTTACTAAAAGTAATAATTTCTGGGTAAGTTTGGAAAAACAAAGTCTTTCCGTCCAAAGAATATACTTCTGCCATTACTAAAGCATGGTCATACTCACGAGTCAAAACAATATTGCTCTTTGGCGTTTTTAAAGTACCTGAATACACTAATTTGTAGTTTTCGTCAGTTGTTTTTTTAACTAAATACTTAAAAACAAAATTCCCAGGATAGGAAAAATTAGTGATATTTAGTTCAAGTGTTGTGTCTTTTTGGTAAGTCTTAAAATAATCAAAATTAACTTTTTCTTTATCTAGTTTCTCATACTTTAATACAAAGCTGTTTCGTTTTGCTGAAAACCTGCCGCTTTTAACTTTAATTTCTTCGCCGTGTTTATCGTAAACTGCTTTAACTAACTGACCTGGCTTGTTAAAGTCATTTAAACTGTATTCTTGTAGTGCTGTGCATCCAAATAGTGTAAAAATTAAAAAAAATGTAATTGTAAAAGAAAAGATTTTTTTCATGTCTAATTCCTTTCTTTAATAATTATAAACCCGCTTAAAATAATTTGCGAATGATTTGCAAATTAAACTAAAAAGCCGAAATAAAGCCAAAAAATGTGTTGTTAGCTGTGGTATAATTTTTAAGGAATATGTTAAACAAAGAAGACCTGATAAAAACATTTCAAAACATTTTCAAGTCAACTCTAGACTTTAAAAAGTACGAAAGCGTTTTTGACAAAATTATTAAAGAACTTACAACTTCAACCGAAGAAGTGCGCAGTCTTGAAGAGAAAATCAACAGCCAAATTCAGGCTAATTTTTTGTTTATTGACAACAAAATTCATGAATTCAAACTAAAAACTAAAGATATTTTTAAAGAAGTTTCGGAAAAACAAGCAGAGTTTGGCCAAAAACTAATTAACAAAGAAACTGAAATGGAAAAGTTTGTAGACAGCGCTAACTATAGATTAGTAAATAAGAAAAACATTTTAAGAGAAGAAAATAAAAAAAGTAATTTTGAGTTTGACGAACAAATTATTTCTTTTACCGACAAAAAACTGAAAGACGAAAATATTATCTTAAAGTCTGCAAAAGACCAGATAAGGCTAACTGACCAAAATCTGAAATTACGTCTAAACTTTATTCATGCAAACTTTGCAGCAAAGTCTAAAAACCTGCAAACGATGCTTCCGGAAACTAGCGAAAAAATTAACTTTGGGTCAATTAATGATCAACAAGATGACACTATTTGGTTTAAAACTTTGGTTAATTTTTATAACGCAAAAGTTAGTAAAATTAACCAAGAAAAAGAGCATAGCATTAAAACAATTGACGCCTTTTTTAACGAAAAAATTGCTAAACAGCAAAAAATAATTGAAACCATAGAAAGCAATTTCGCAAATATTTTAAAAGAAAATGAACTTGAATATAGGGATAAACTTACAAAACCTACTGCTGAGTTAGACAATTTAGCCGAAATTAAAAAAACTGAGTTGAAAAGTTTTGAAAAAGTTTACTTTGCCGACCTTAACTCAGTCTATTTAAAAGAGTATACAACAAGCATACAAAATCAGAAAGTCGCAAAAATAAAGGACGACTACAATAAACAAATTGCGCAATACTTAAAAAACTTTAGTCAAAAAGTAGCAGTTGTTAACGAAAAAATTACCAAAATTAAAGAGCAGGCTGCAGAAACTAACGCAAAAATTGAACAAAAACGCGACGCTAGTGTTTTAAAAAATAAAATTACCATTCAAAAACTAGTTGAAACTAAACGCAATAATCTTGATGAAATTAAGTCTTACTTTCAAAAAACTCTAGATACTTTTGACAGGTATTTATTTATTTCTCGTGAGTTTTTTAACTTAAATATTTTGATAAATAAAAACAAAATAGCCGAGTCTAACTACATTCAAAACTCAATTGAACAAAATAAAGAAACTAATTTTAACCACTTAAAAGAAATTTTAAATATCAAACTAGATAACTTAAATCAAGAAAAAGAAAACTTAATTTTCTCTGCTTTTTCTGATGCGAACTTAATTAAACAAGAAATAAATGTAGCAAAAGAACTGAGACTAACCCACTTAAACTACTATCATTCATCACTTTTAAATAACTTAATTTTAAAGAAGAGCGAAAAGGAAAAAGCACACTTGCAAAGATTGAACGCAATTGACCTTTCTTTTAACCTATACTTCTTAAACTCCTTCTTAAAAAAAGAAACTGAAAATGCTAAGTTGTTTTTCTTAACTAATGAAATTAGTTTTGTTAAACTAATTGAAATTGTTAAAGATTTTTTTGCAATCTTTAGTAAAAACGACATGAGCAAAATTCTAAATTTTGACTTTGTTTTAAATTACGCAAACTCTTTAAATAAACATAACTACAACATCGCTGTGCTATTAAAATCAGTAATTACTGAAATAGAGCAGGATTTTTTTGAAAAAGAGCAAGTATCTGATTTTGAGTTATTTGAGTTCAATGCCTATATTGCTGAAACTATGGCGCTTGTTTTGTCTTTTCAGTTTAAAAGAACCCTTGACTTAATTAACCTGCAGGCTGAAAAAATTTTAAATAAAGTTATTCAAGAAACTGAAAACTGGCTGCTTGAAATCAAACAAAACCAACTGAAAGTTGCTACAATGCTGAAAGCTAACCAAAAGGAATATGAAGCGACTTTAAAACAAATCTTGGCCACTGCCAATGTTGACGAAATTAGTTTTCAGTCAACTAAAGAATTTTTCAAAGCCATTAAAAAAGTTCAGGCAAACGCTGAACTTAAAATTAAAACAAACACCGTCTACTTTACTGAAAACATAGTTAGCAGACTTTCTGAACTTAAAAAAATGAAAAGTAGTGATTTTTTTGATGCTTTTTATTTATCTGGCCACTTCAAAAACTTAAGCGACCAGTATTTTAGAAAAACAATGCACACAACTGGAGTACAAGCAAAAACAGTTCGCGATTTTCAGACTAAGTTTACAGAGGAGTTTAAGAATTTAAAAAAATGGTTCCAAGAACACCGCGATAAAATTGTGAAAAAACAACACAACTACCTTGATTTAATTGCTAATTTAAAAACCGAAATAACCTTGGCGCTAAGTGCTGCACACGATGAGTTTCTTGAAGAAATTAAAGCAGAGAAGCGAGATTTGACTTACTTTAAAAAGCAAAAAGCAAAAAGCCAACGCAAGAAAATTACTCTTGAGTTTTTAAAAAAACAAAAGG
>CAUTSX010000029.1:0-8242 GCA_963541405.1 uncultured Acholeplasmataceae bacterium
CAATTTCTTTAATTTGCTTAAAGTCCAGCACTCTGTAGTGTTCGCCCTGCTCAAGATAAACTAAGTCTAAAACAGGTGGGACTAAAAGCCCGGTTTTCTCTGGCCAAACAACGGCAAAATATGCATTGTTTTTGTTGTCTTTAAGCAGTTTGTATCTAGGTACAAACACCCCAGTTTCGCTAAAATGTTGAGAAAGTGCGCGATACTCTTCTAAATAAGTTAAAGCCAGCGTAGCTGTGCGTGGCGATACTTGCAAGTAGTTAATTAGTTCTTCTGGATGTCTTACTTTGTATTGTCCTTTGATGTATTTAAAAATTTCTAAGACCTGGCTTTGGTCAAACGGCAAGATGTCTTTAAAAAACTCAGAGTAAACAACAAGCCCAAAAGTTTCGCATAAATGCTTAACTCTATTTAAAATAAGTTCAACAAAGTAAGTTGGTGAGACAAACGGAAAAGACAGGCGGAAGTTGATGTCGTAGTACTCTGGATTTAGTTTCCAAAGTTCAGGGACACTAGATGAGCGAGTAATATAAAAAGCGGCCTTAAATTGTAAATCAGGGTGCCTAAGTACGTATTTTACAGCGTCTTTTTCGTTTTCAACGGAATAGGCACCAACTGCCAAAAGATAGGCGTGTAGGTTGGCATTGATAGCCGGGCGCTGATCGCTTTTTTTAAAAAAATGAATGTTAAAATCTTTCACAAATATTCCTTAATTCTACTAAAAAATTATACTAAACTTTTAGATTTTTGGCTAAATTTTAGCAAAATCGGTGAAATTAGTTAAAATCGGAGTGACCGAAATTAAACCCTTTTCAACGGCTATAAGGTCAGTTTGAGTTGTAGAAATTTTGGCGTCTACCGAAAGCATAGTTTTAAAAACTAAAGCAGTGCCGGTGGTTTCTTCTTTTAAAAACTGATAAGTAGTTTTAAAGTCAGCAAGTTCAGTAATACAAGTGCTTTTAGCCAAACTAGTTGGTATGTTGACGTTTAATAGTGGGTATTTTGAATATAGTTTTTTTAAAAAATACTCATTTAGCCAAGTTTTGAAGTTTAGTTTAAAGTTATCGGAAAGTGTTTCACGGCTTGAAATTAAGCAAGTTGGAACTCCTGAAACTGCAGCATTAAAAGCAAAAGGAAAAACTAAGTTAGTTGCAAGGTCTGCGCCCAGCACTAAGTTTTTGTTACCAGCAAATACGCAAATGTCAAACTTTACTCCGAAAGTTTTTTTAGCCAGTTCTAAAATCGCAACTGGTTTACTTTCAAAAAGGTAGGTATCACGAGTTGAAGAAAGAGTCGGACAAACACGACTTAGTTTTACGTATCCTGGGTTTTTAAGACAACCACCCACTGGACTTTCTGGAAGCACGAGCGCCCAAACAACCGCAAAATGAGAAAGGGTTGCAGCAATAAAGTCTTGGGTTTGCCTTTCTTGACTAGACATAACTAAAAGTACATTAAGCATTTGGATACTCCTTGGCAATAATTTCTTGGCAACGTAAGCATAGTCCCTTGGCACTTAAATCAGGTCGGACATTCCAACAACGCAAACAAGACTTGTCTTTAGAAACAGTTGCACTGACTTTAAACTCATTTCCAAAGTTTAGATTAACTTTAGCAACTTGCAAGACAGTAGGCAGGTCAAAGTTCAGATTTTTAAAAGCAGTAAGTTGAGAATCTGTTAAAGTTAAGTTTAAAACAGCCTGCAGAGATTTGCCGATCTGTCCGCTTACGCGCATCTCTTCTAGAGTTTTTAGCACCACTTGTCTGACTTCCGTAAACTGAGCAAAGTCAGCAAGCAGACCGCTAAACTCAGAGAAATTGCCTACACGTGGGTAGAACTTCTCTAAATAAATTTGTGAGTCTGGGTCTTTAGTTAAAGTTTGCCAGGCTTCTTGGGTGGTGTGTGGAATTATTGGGTTTAGCATGACAAGCAGTTTAGTTAAAATATCTAGGTAAGTAGATTGTACTTCTTCGCGAGCATACGAATGTTTTGGTTCAACGTAGAGTGTGTCTTTAGTTACATCTAAATAAAAAGCAGACAAATCATTGTTAATAAATAGCACAATTGCTTGCAGGGCTTTTGCAAAGTTATAGTTTTCAAACTGAATTTTAACTTCTTTAACTAATTCATTTAACTTAATTGTATAAATTTTAGATAAATTGCTGCGCATTGAAAAAGCGTAGTATTTGGCTTTGTCAAAATCGCTTAAGTTAGAAAGCAGATAGCGAATGGTGTTTCTGATTTTACGGTAAGTCTCAGCCGCGATTTTAAGTAGGTTTTGAGAAACTCTGACATCTTGTGAGTAGTCAACAGACGCAGCCCAGATGCGAAGCACATCGGCACCAAGGGTTTTTGCAACAGAATTCGGGTCAACTCCGTTGCCGGCTGACTTAGACATCTTAAAACCTTTTTCGTCTAAAACAAAGCCGTGCGAAATAATTTGTGAGTAAGGTGCAGTTTTAGTTAAGGCAACTGAGTTTATTAAACTTGAGTTAAACCAACCACGGTATTGGTCAGAGCCTTCTAAATAAAGCGCAGAAACTCGGCCATCTAGACTCAAAAAAGAAGTACCAGAGTCAAACCAAACATCCATAATATCGGTTTCTTTTCTGAATTTACCGTTTGGCGATTTTGGGTGTGTAAAGCCTTTTGGCAGTAGTTCTTCGGCGGGTAGTTTAAACCAGATATTAGAGCCATGTTTTTCAAAAAGCGCTTTGATGTGCTCAATTACCTTGGTGTCCAAGATAGGGGTGTCGTCTTCTGCGTAGAAAACCGGAATTGGCACGCCCCAAAGACGTTGGCGCGAAATACACCAGTCTTTGCGCTGTGCTATCATGTTATTCATGCGAATTTTTCCCCACTCAGGTGTCCAAGTGACTGAGTCAATTGCTTTAAATAAGTCTTTTTTAAGCGGTTCAATTGACAAAAACCACTGTGGTGTTGCTCTAAAAATAATAGGTTTTTTCGTGCGCCAGTCGTGCGGATAGGAGTGCATGATTTTAAACTCGCCAAGCAGTGCTTTGGTTTCTTTTAAGTATTTAATAATCGCAGAGTTCGCGTCTTCAAAAAACAGACCAGCGAAAACTCCAGCGTCTTTTGTTAAAACCCCGCGTTCATCAATTGGCGAAAAAGCAGGAAGTCCGTATTTTTGGCCAACTTTAAAATCATCTTCTCCATGGCCAGGTGCGGTGTGAACAAGTCCAGTTCCGTCTTCTGCCGAAACGTGTTCACCAAGTATTACCATATGTTCTTTTTTGGTAAGAACGTGTAAGTAGGTGACTTTTTCAAGGTCGGTACCTTTGATTTCTGAAATTACTTTAACTTCTGCTAAGTTTAATTTAGTTTGCAGAGTTTTTACTAAATCAGATGCTACCACTAACTTACCACGACTTGTTTCTACAATTGAGTAAGTTAAATAAGGAGACACACAAATTGCTAAGTTTGCTGGCAAAGTCCAAGGAGTGGTTGTCCAAATTAAGAGACTTGCGTTTTTAAGTTCACGAATTCCTTTGGTTTTTTTTACCTTAAACTCAACAAAAATAGAAGGAGAGTCAATGTCGTGATATTCAACTTCTGCCTCAGCCAAGGCAGATTCTGAAGACCAAGACCAGTAAACTGGTTTAAATCCACGGTAAATTAGACCTTTTTCCACCATTTTGGCAAAAGCCTCAATTTCTCTGGCTTCAAAACTAGGTGCAAGCGTGCGGTATGGTTTTGCAAAATTACCAATGCATCCCAGTCTTTGAAATTGATCACGCTGACGGTTAAGTTGAGTTTCTGCAAACTTTGCGCACTCTTCTCTAAACTTAACAGGGTCGCCTTTTTGGTTAACTCCGAGTTTAATAACGGCGTTTTCAATAGGCAGACCATGCATATCCCAGCCAGGTGTGAAGTCCACAACATCGCCGTTTAGTTGGCGAAATCTGACAATAAAGTCCTTTAAGATTTTGTTTAAAGCGTGGCCCATATGAATTGGGTTATTAGCGTAAGGCGGACCATCGTGGAAGCAAAACTCATTTCCTGATTTTTCTACATTAATTTGATTTCTTTTTAAAAAAAGTAAATCATTAGCCCAAGGTGCTTGAATTAAGGGTTCTTTTTCACCTAAGTTTCCGCGCATCGGAAACTCGGTTTTAGGCAAAAGTAGGGTATCTTTAAAATCCATATGTTTGTTTTTATTTTCCTTCTTTTAGTTTTTAATTACTTCTTTTAAAAATTTATCAATCGTGCCATCTAAATAAAGTGTGTCGTCGGCAAACAAAAAAACTTTTTCGTTCATTTCAATAACTTCTCCGTTTAACGCGCAAACGCAGCCAGATAAAAACGCAATTGCTTTGTTGGCATCCGCGATTTTAAGTAAGTCAAAATTCAAAACCACTGGTTTGCCTTGCTTTATCATTTCGGCAAACTCAAGTAGAGTTTCGTCGTCTGCTTTATCTAGTCGTTTAAAGACAATAAGTTCGCGTTTTGTGTAGGTAGGGGTTGTAACAATTGGGGTTTTTTTCTTAAATCCAAACATGTAAATCTCCTTTTAGTTAAGTTAAACATTGAAGCGAAAAGTAATGATGTCGCCGTCTTTAACTAGGTATTCTTTGCCTTCTAAGCGAAGGGCTCCGCTTTCTTTTGCTGAGTTAATTGAGCCATACTTTAAAAAATCAGCATAAGCAACAACTTCTGCTTTGATAAAACCACGTTTAAAGTCAGTGTGAATTATCGCAGCACAATCTGGTGCCTTAGAGCCAGTTTTAAAAGTCCAGGCTCTACATTCGTCAGGACCGGCTGTAAAGTAAGTAGATAGGTTAAGTGTTGAATAAGTTGTTTCTATAATTTGGTCAAGTCCTGTTTTGTCAAAACCAAATTGTTCAAGATACTCAATTCGCTCGTCTTTGCTCATTTTGGCAACTTCTTCTTCTAGTTTTACGCAGACCGCTAAAACTTGAGCATGGCGAGCATCGGCATACGCTTTGATTTTCGTTAGGTTAGCATTAGAAGTTTCGTCTTCTTTGTCGTCAGAAATATTGGCGATGTAAATGAGGGGTTTTAAGGTAAGTAGGTTTAAAGACTTAACTAAGAAGCGTTCATCTTCGGTTAAGTTAGGCTGGGTTTCTGCAAGAATTGCTGTTTTGACTTTGGTTAAAATTTCAACTTCTTGGATGGCTTCTTTGTCTTTTTGGGTGCGCGCTTTCTTTTCAATTTTAGCAATACGGTTTTCAACGATTTCCAAGTCTGCAAGGGCTAGTTCTGTGTCAATAATTTGGGCATCTCTAACTGGGTCTACTGAGTTTTCAACGTGCAGCACATTGTTGTCCTGAAAACAACGCACAACTTCAACAATGGCGTCAACTTCACGAATATGAGAAAGAAACTTATTACCTAGACCTTCGCCGCTTGCGGCTCCTTTTACCAGCCCTGCTATATCTATAAACTGATAGACAGCATAAGTAGTTTTTTTAGGCAGGTAAACAGAGGCAAGTTTGTCCAGACGACTGTCTTGCACCACAACTTGGCCCACATTTGGCTCAATTGTGGCAAACGGGTAATTGGCAGAAAGAGCGCTGGCTTTAGTTAAAGCATTGAAAAGCGAAGACTTGCCGACATTCGGCAAGCCAACAATTCCGGCTTTCAGCATTATTTTCGGGCCCAAAATGGGATATCTGAGTTTTCGTCGCTCTCTGCATCTTGGCTTTGGTCTGTCTCTTGATTAAATGACGCAAAAAAGTCGTCTTGTGCTTGGTCTTGAATTTTTTTAATTTCTTGATTAAAAAAAGCAGTCTCTGTATTTTTAACAAGTTCATTGGCAAAACTTTCGGCGTCAGTGTGAGATTTTGTTAACTCAACACCAGTGGCAATTACTGTCACAATAATTTCGTCTACCAGTTTGTCGTTAATCATGACACCCATGATGATGTTAATATCGGTTGATGTGTTGTTTCTAATTTCTTGCAGAACCTCGCTTAACTCAAATTGAGAAAGTTCAGTAGGTGCGGTGATATTTAAAATAGCATCGGTGGCACCTTGAATTGAAGTTTCCAAAATTTTTGAAGAAATTGCAGCTCTGGCGGCTTTAATGGCTTTGTTTTCGCCACTAGCTACACCAATTCCCATGATAGCGGTACCTTTGTCTTTAAGTACAGTTTTCACGTCTGCAAAGTCAACGTTAATCACACCTGGATACATAATTAAGTCAGAAATACCTTGCACACATTGGCGAAGTACGTTGTCGGCTTCACGAAAAGCATCAAGTAAGGTGGTGCGGTGGTCAGAAATTTCGTTTAATTTGTCGTTTTCAATGACAATTAAAGCATCACAGTTTGGTTTAAGTTCAGCGATACCACGTAGTGCGTTTTCGCGTCTACGTTTACCTTCCAAGGTATAGGGTTTTGTGACCACGCCAACGACAAGCGCACCTTCTTCTTTGGCAACTCTGGCAACAATTGGCGCAGCACCAGTTCCGGTCCCTCCGCCCATTCCGCAAGTTACGAAAACCATTTTAGCGGGTTTCAAGGCTTGGCGAATTGCGTCTTCAGACTCAGTTGCGGCCTCTTGTCCACGCTCTGCGTTTTGACCAGCACCAAGTCCCTTGTCTGGACCTTCACCGATTAGTATTCTAATTTCTGCAAGTGAGCGTTTTAAGTCTTGTGAGTCGGTGTTAATAGCAACATAAGTCACACCACTTACATTGTTTTCAATCATACGATTAATTGCGTTGCCACCACCACCGCCAACACCTGCGACCATGATTAGGGGTTTAATTTGAAAATTGTTTACAGTATCCATAAAAAGTACCTCTTTATTTCAATTATAACTTATTTTTTGCGATTTTTGTGTGTTTTTAAGCCAGTTTTTCAACTGTTTCTGTAGTTAGTAGTTGCAAAAAACTTGGCTTTAAATTCACTGAATTTACCGGCTTTTGCGGCCTGTTTAATTTCGTTAACCAAGTGTTTTAAATATGCTAGGTTTTGAGCAGTAGCAATTCTTTCGCCTAGTTTTTCTTTGGTTTTAAATAAGTGATGTAAATAACTTTTTGAGTAATTGGCAAACTTATGTCCTAGCCCTTCGTCTATTGGTGAGTGGTCGTGTTTGAACTTTGCGTTTTTGATGTTAATAGAACCAAATGTTGTAAAAATATGGCCGTGTCTAGCGTTTCTAGTTGGCATCACACAGTCAAACATGTCAACACCACGCTCAATTGCTTCAACTAAATTAGCAGGTTTGCCCACACCCATTAAGTACCTTGGTTTGTCTTTAGGCATTTTTGGAACTATAAAATCCAGGACTTTGTACATCTCTTGGTTGGTTTCACCAACCGCCAAGCCTCCAATTGCGTAGCCAGGCAAATCAAGTGCTTTAATTTCGTTTAGCGACTTTAGTCTAAGTTGAGTGTCAAGGCCTCCTTGATTGATACCAAAAAGTGCTTGGTTTGAGGTTAAAGCACTTTGACAGCGCTTCAGCCACCTGGTAGTTCGTTCAATTGACTTTTCCATGTATTTAAAGTCAGCGTAAACTGGCGGGCATTCGTCAAACGCCATTACGATGTCTGCGCCAATTGCCATTTGGATTTCCATAGATTTCTCTGGTGTTAAAAACAACTTATCACCGTTTTCGGGGTTTATAAACATTACACCTTCTTCGGTGATTTTGCGGTTTTTAGTCAAAGAAAAAACTTGGTATCCTCCGCTGTCGGTAAGCATAGCCTTTGGCCAATGCATAAAGTTCCTAGCGCCTTTGACTTCAGTTAAAACCTCGGTGCCGGGATGTAGCCAAAGATGATAGGTATTGGCTAAAATTAGGCCTTCTGAGACTTCTTCAATTTCCTTGACGTCTAAGGTTTTGACAGTGGCTTTGGTGCCGACCGGCATAAAAACAGGTGTTTCTACAACAGTGCCGTTTTCAAAGTGAAGCGCGCCCAGTCTAATTCCTTCTTTGGTAATTTGTTTGGTAAACTTAATCATTAATATCGCTAAGTAAAGCAGTTTCTAAGGCTTTAACTGACTTAAATATTGTGCTTCTTGGAGCAATAGTGTGCAGAAAATCAAAAGAACGAAAACCGTATGACACTAAAAAGCAAGGGATTTTGGCAATTTCTGAAAAACGTAGGTCAACTTCGCTGTCACCAATAAAAATGCACTCTTCTGGACTAAATCCGTATTTGCGGCTAAGGAAATTCAGGGTATCTGGTGCTGGTTTGGCGCGTAGATTTTGACTAAATCCAAGCACATGGGTAAAAATGTTTGGAAAGTA
>CAUTSX010000030.1:0-8098 GCA_963541405.1 uncultured Acholeplasmataceae bacterium
CAAACGATAACAGCGATATTTAAAAACCAGTTAGTTTTTTGTTTATAAAAAGGTTGTAGACGATTGCGAGCAGAATACACAAACATAAACTGAGCGATACAAAGTGTGTAGAAAGCAGCGGTTGAACCGAACAACTCTTTAAACTGATTTAAAGTAAAACCTTTACCATAGTAAGAAAGGTCTAAATTAAGTGAACTTGCCACGTGCGGAGCAATTGAGTGGTAAGCAATTAAGTAAGCAGCGGTTGCAGCCAAACCAAGTACGAGACCTTGCGTAAAGATTAAAACACCAAGGCCATTTTTAAAGAAACTGGCTTTCGGATCTCTTGGCTTTAACTTCATTACATTTTTGTCTGTTTTTTCAAAAGCAATGGCGATACCGATAAACGAGTCTGTTGCTACGTTAATCCACAAAATTTGGGTTGAAGTAAAAGGTTCAAGTTCTTGTCTAAAGACAAATAGACCAATTAGTGAAATGACAAAAATTGTAATTAACTCACCAATATTTGAAGCAAGAAGAAAATGAAGTGCTTTTTGGATATTTGAAAAAATCCCGCGACCTTCTTTAACTGCTTTTAAAATTGTTGCAAAGTTATCGTCAGTTAAAATCATGTCAGCCGCACTTTTGGCGACTTCTGTTCCAACTTTACCCATAGCAACACCAATTTGTGCAGTCTTTAAAGCAGGACCATCATTTACACCGTCTCCAGTCATAGAAACAATTTTGCCATGTTTTTGCCAAGTTTCTACAATTCTGACTTTATTTTCAGGCGAAACTCGAGCGTAGACTTTGATGTTTTTAATTTGTGCAAAAAACTCATCATCTGTCATTTCGTCTAGTTCAACACCAGTAATTGCCAGATCTGAGTCAGACTCAATTATTTTTAAGTCATTAGCGATAGCCTTCGCAGTTTGAACATTGTCGCCGGTTATCATAATCGTTTGAATACCTGCAAGTTTTGCGTTTTCAATGGCGACTTTTGCCTCTTCGCGAGGTGGGTCTTGCATAGCAATTAACCCTAAGAAAGTAAGACCATTTTCTTCCTCTGCAGTGTACGGACCGTTAATCTCAGTTTGTTTAAAAGCAACAGCAAGCACACGATATGCCTCTCTTGCAAGAGCAGAAATTCCAGGCTTTGCAGCATTTACTTCTGCTGTGTTTGTACAACGTTTTAGTAAAACTTCTGGAGCACCTTTGGCAATCAAGATTTTTTTGTCGTTGATTTTATGAACCGTTGACATCAATTTACGTTCAGAGTCAAAAGCCAGTTCTGCTATTCGCGGATACTTTTGTGTAAGATTTATAAAGTCAATTCCGTTGTTCTGTGCGAGTTCTACTAAACAACTTTCAGTTGGATCGCCAACTGCGCGTCCATCTATAATTTCTGAGTCATTTGAAACTGCAGCAAACTCAATTAACTGAGTTAAATCAAGATTTAATAACTCAAGTTTTTCGGCTAAATAAGTTTTGCCTTTTAGCCAAAGTTTTTTAACAGTCATTTTATTTTTAGTTAAAGTTCCAGTTTTATCGCTGCAAATTACAGAAGTTGCGCCAAGAGTTTCAACTGAAGTTAAGGTCTTTAAAATCGCCCCACGACGCGATAGTCTTTGCATGCCAGTTGCCAAAATTATCGTGATAATCGCAGGTAAACCTTCAGGGATTGCGGCCACCGCAATAGTAGAGGCAAGAATCAACAGACTTAACCATTTTTGCGCACTAACTGTAGTTTTTGAAAAAATATAGGCTTCTGTGATGTTGACCGCAAATATCACAAAACATAGCAGAACTGCGGCTAGCCCTAGGAATTTTCCTAGTCTAGAAATTTGTTTTTGCAATGGAGTTTCTTCAGATTTTGCGGCCTTTAGGGCACTTGCAATTTTGCCAATTTCTGTTTTCATGGCAGTTTCTGTAACAACGCCGACTGCACGACCGTATGTGACTACAGTTGAAGAAAAGCACATATTACTACGTTCTGCTAAAGGAGTTTTTGGGTCAATTAAAACAGAGGTATTTTTTAAAACAGGTAGTGTCTCGCCAGTTAAACTAGATTCGTCTACCTTTAAAGAAAAGCATTCAAACAAACGAATGTCTGCAGGCACAATGTCTCCAGCTTTTAAAATTACCACGTCGCCAACTACTAGCCTTGCTGACTCAATTTGTTTAATTTCTCCGTCTCTAAACACAGTTGCATGTGGTTGATTTAGTTTTTTAATAGCATCTAGCGCTTTTTCTGCTTTCATTTCTTGAAGCAAGCCAAGTAAGGCATTGAAAACTACAATTGCAGCAATCACCCCACCTTCTAGAAACTGGCCAACTACAAAAGAAAGCACTGAGGCTAAAATTAAAATTATGACCATTAAATCTTTAAATTGCAAAAGTAGTCTAAAGAAAAAGGAGCGCTTCCTTTCTTTTGCAAACTGATTTAAGCCATTTTTTTCAAATCTATTGTTTGCTTCAACTTGAGTTAAACCAGACTTAAGGTTGGTGTCTAAGTTTTCTTTAATTTCTTCAATTGGTTTTAAAAAGTTTTCCATATCGCTCCTTGAAAGATAAGTTTTTATAAAAAAACTACCAAAGGTGAAGTTAAACTGAGGTGTGCTCTTTCCTATGTCTAGGAAACAAGGTACCTATCAAACTTCGTTGATTTTGGTAGTTTTTGGTTTTATTTTTAAATTAAAAAAGACAATATCTCATTAAATAAATTCTTGGCTTATTTTTGAGACATAACTTTTAGTTCTGTAAGTAATTTAACTAAATCTGTGTAAATTTTGGCATCTTGTCCGTCTTGTGGGTCTTTAAAGTACTTACCAATTTGATAAAGTTGGCGATAGTTTTCAATAGTTCCAGTTTTAGCTCCAAAAACTTGGCCGTAAACTAATGAAAAAATACTACTAATTGCTGGATGGATGTTTGCACCATCTTTTGAAATAAAGTCAACTAAGTATCTAAACCATTTAGAAACCGCTTCGTATAAGTTTTTGTCGCCGCCTTGCTTTAATTCAGTAGTGTATGATTTATTTCCAACTTTTAAGATTAAGCCCAAAATAAACTCATGAATATTTTGAAATGCTTTTACATTGCCTTGATATTGGCTAAAGGCTTTGGCTTTTTCCGCTGTATCTTGGATTTTATCTAGGTCTTTTTGGGCAAAGTTATGAAAAAACTTGCCAATTGAGTCAAACACTGCTTTAAGTGCGTCTTGGATTTTTTCTTGCTTAAGTAGTTCTTGAACTGCTAAAACTGCCTTATTTAAAGCGTTTTGTGCTGTTTTAAAATTAGCAATTTCTGTGTCAATTTTACTCTGCTCAACTACTTTGCCTGCGCTAATTTGGTCTTTTAAGTTGCTTAATTTGCTTTGACTTAACTTTAAAGCATAGATGCTTTTACCAAGTTCCACAAAACTTGGAAAAAGTGCAGCAACTTCTTGCCAAGCACCAAGGTTTGGTAGTTTTGGAAACAGGGCTTGCACTTGTTTTAAAAGTAAGTCAATTGATTTTTGGTTAAGTTCGCTTTTAATAAAGTCAATTACTTGTTTTTTGTATGCTAAATCTTCTTTGCCGTCTTTTTTAAAAACAAAATTATCTTCAATTAGTTTAGCGATACCATCTGCAGTTAGCAGACTAAGTAGTTTTGAGAAATCAAAACCTTGCAATTTAGGTATAGGCTGTTTTAAGGCTTTTTGAATTGTGTTGTAAAGGTCAATGTAGTTTTCAAGCAGACCTGGGTTTTCTAAAGTTAGTTTTTCAGGGAAAACTAACTCCCCTTTTTCGTTTTTAAATTGAGAAATAAGTTTGCCAAATATACCATCATCAGGAAGGCTACCATCTTTGATTTTATCAAGGCCAAGCTTAGAAATTTGGCTTTCAATTAACTTAATAACGGTGCTAAGAACTGGGATTTTTTCATAAATTTCTTTGGCTTTAGCAGTGAACTCGGCTTTTTTTAAAGTTTGTTCAAGTTGTTGAAATTGAGCAAGTTTAGTGGCTTCTAGTTTAGCAACAGTAAACAAAAAATTGTGTGTAAGTTCACCAGCAGTAGCGGTTAACTCAACTTCGGTGTCGTTAGTTTGACGATAAACTTGCACTTCAAGGCCTGATAACTTAGCGGCTTCTTTGCCTTTTGTAATTTCGTAGCTAATTTCTAAATCGCCTAACTTAGCGGGTAGCGTAAAGTTCGTCTCAATTCGGCCACTTGGCACCGCAAGTTTACTTAAATCTAGAGTATCTGCAGGTTTTTTGGGCTCTTTTTTACAAGATGCCACTAAAAAAGCGGATAAAATAAGGGTAATTAAAAATAATATTTTTTTCATAATTTTGATCTCCTAAATTGTTTAAAGTAGGTTAATTTATTAATTTGTCTCAACTAATATTATACATCAGCAGGATTTTGCGGTGTTTCTGATTTTTCAATATAGCGACATTTTGGAAAACCTGTACAACCTTTGAAAAACCCATATACTGATTTTCTTAAAATCAGTGGTTTTTCGCATTTTGGACAAGTCTCTGTTAAGATTTGTGCGAATTTCTTTGATGGCATCTTGGCTTCAGCAACTGTTAAAGTGTCCATAAATTCGCGGTAGAATTTAGTTAAAAACTCAACTTTGTCAATGTCTGCGTGTGCGATTTCATCCAATTCTGTCTCCATTTTAGAAGTGTAGGCAGGGTCCATTAGTTTAACAAAGTACTCATCAAACGAAGAGACTAAATCAAAGGCCAAATCGGTTGGAATAAACTGGCGTTTTTCAACGTTGATATAAACACGGCTTTTTAGAGTTTCAATAATTTGGGCGTAGGTAGAAGGACGGCCAATTCCCAGTTCTTCCATTTTTTTAATCAGAGAACCTTCGTTGTACCTAGCTGGTGGCTGGGTTTGCTTCTCTTCGCTTTGTAGTTTAGCGTCAATTTCTTCGCCTAACTTAAAGATAGGCAGAACTTTGTCTTCAATTTTTTCGTCCAAAATACGGTGTCCTTTAAACTGACACACACTTTCATGGGCCTGAAATAAATGTCCGTTTTTTACTAAAGTGATAGTTTTGTTTTTAAAAACAGCGGCGGCTAAATTAGCAGCCAGCGCACGGTTGTAAATTAGCGTGTAGACTTTAAGTTGCTCAGGAGTTAAAAAACTAGCCATGGTCTTAGGGGTGTTGTAAACCGAAACCGGGCGAATCGCTTCGTGTGCGTCTTGAGCGGCTACTTGGTTTTTCTTAACTGGATAAACTCCAAGGTAAGCACTACCATAAGTTTTAGAAATGTAGTCTTTTGACTCTTGAATAAAAGTCTCAGACACTCTAGTTGAGTCTGTACGCATGTAAGTAATTAAACCAGTTAATCCTGCATTAGTTTCAACGCCTTCATATAGACTTTGGGCAACTTGCATGGCTTTTTTGGCAGACCAACCTAGTTTATTTGCAACTTCTTGTTGAAAAGAAGAGGTGGTATGCGCGGGTTTTGGATAAGTTTTAGTCTCGCTTTCCTGAATTTCTTTAACTAAATAAAGCGGAGTGGCCTCGCGTTCTACTTTTTCTTTAATTTCTTTAGTAACTTCGTGTCTTTTAACAGAAATATAAGGAGCCTCGAAACCTTGTCCTACTAACTTTAAGTCAAAGTAAGTCTCTGGCACAAAAGCCTTGATTTCTTTTTCACGAAGCACAATTAGTTTTAAGACCACAGTCTGGACGCGACCAGCTGATTTTCCACCAATTTTTTGTCTGGCAAGTTTAGATAATTTAAAGCCAATAATTCGGTCAACCATGCGTCTAGATTCTTGGGAATCAACTAATTTCATGTCAATTTGTCTAGGCTCTTCTAAAGCCTTTTTAACCGCAGACTTAGTGATTTCGTTAAAAACTATCCGAATTGGCTCGTCTTTATCTAAACCCAAGACCTCGGCTAAATGCCAAGCAATGCTCTCACCTTCCCTGTCGGGGTCAGATGCTAAATAAACTTTTGCGCCTTTGGCTGCTTTTTTTAAGTCAGCAACAATTTTTCTTGATTTTGCAATTAAAGTATAGAGTGGCTCAAAATTATTTTCAATGTCGATACCAAGGCCACCATGTCCCGCAATTTTTAAGTCTCGGATGTGTCCTTTTGAAGAAAGTACCTGAAAGTTATCGGCTAAATAACCAGAAATTGTTTTTGCTTTAGTTGGAGATTCAACAATAATTAAGTCCTTCATTTAAAAACCTCTAAAACAAATAATAACACAATCAACCTTCAATGCTCTTTAAATCAAAATAAAGTTTGCCAATTTTACCAGTTTGGATATCTTTAATTAAAAAAACGTATACTCGCTCGTAGTCTGGCTCTTTTCCTTTAAGTACAGCGCCAGTTTTTAAGCATATTGAATCAAGTAGTTCAATTACGCTTTTAGTTTCGTCAACCCCATATTTATTTTTAAGCAGACCTGGAAAAAATTTAGTTATGTATTTAAGTGCGTAGATGCAAATCTCGTCAAGTGGCAAGATTTCTTTCGGAATAGAGCCAAGTAGTGCTAAATTAAAAGCCGAGTTTTTCTCAAGTTTTGGCCAAAGCAGGCCTGGTGTGTCAAATAAATCAAACTCAGGGTTTAGTCGGTAAAGCGTAATTAGTCTAGTTACTCCTGCTTTGTTTTCAACATTAGCAACTTTTTTTAAAGAAAAACGGTTGACTAAACTAGACTTGCCAACATTTGGAGTACCTGCGATTAGTGCAGTAATTTTGTTATTAAAAATACCTCTTTTAGCGCGTTTTTCAAAAATAAAAGGGGCTACAGTTTTTTTAATAAAATTATGAAGACCACTAATGCCAGAGCCAGTTAGTCCGTTTACTTTAAAAGAAAAGTAGCCTTTTTCTTTTAAAGCAGATATCGTTTTTTCTAAATGTTTGTTTTCAACTAAATCCGTTTTGTTTAACAAGAAAACTATTGGTTTGTTTTGAAAAATTTGCGTAAGTTTCGGATTGATTGACGAAAAAGGCATTCTGGCATCCAGAACGTGAATTAAGATATCGATGTTTTTCTGAATTTTTTCAATTTCACGAAAAGCCACTGCCATGTGGCCGGGATACCAGTTGATTTCCACTAAATCACCTCGCCAATGATTTTTTGTACAAATAAAGTGCCAGTTCTAGAATCTTGAGAATTTCTAAAGTTATCGCCAAAAAATAAGTAAGCGTTTGGCTTTACTCGGTATTTACCTGGCTCATTTGTTTTATTTAAAGTATATTTTTTAATATTACTAATTTCGTTGTCTTTAAACCAGGTAAAACCAAATGGTCTGACTTCCTTATTCTCCACTGTTAGGCTTAAATAAGAGATTTCTACAGTGTCTCCAGGCAAAGCGTAGATTCTTTTAATTACGTTAATGGTCTGGTCACTGTTTGTTTTGACCGAAAGCACGTAAACTCTGCCGCGAACTGGCTTAATGCGAAAAGTTTTAATGGCGACTATCTGACCGTCTTCATAAGTCGGTCGCATTGACGTGCCTGCTACTCTGACTAAAGAAAATAAAATGATAGACAACAAAATAATTAGAAAAGCAATCGCCACAGAAACAGGTTCAAGCGCTTTTTTTATCCTTTGATACTTAGATAAGTTTAAAGTATTAAAGTAAGTTTTGTTTTTAATTTCTTTAATTTGAAAGTAAATATTTTTTGCGCAATACGGCAAGAAAAAAATGAAAAAAACTATCCCAACTATAAATTGTGAATTGACATAATTTTGTTTAATTAAAAACAAAGTTAGTAATGTAAGTGGTAGCACAAAAAGAGAAACTAAATTAGTATAAGCAAATAGTTTATGTGCACGTGTTGCTTGAATTGGGCTAGGTATGGTATGTTTGATTTCCATAAGTTAAATTAAAAATTTTTCAAAATTTCTTCAAGTCTAACTGAGTTAACTTGAACTTTAGATGGTTTATTTGGACCTTCTGCTGGTGCGCAAATTCCAAAACGTACAAAATCAGCGACGTATTTTTGTGCAGCGTTAAAACCAACTGCAAAATTTCTTTGAATGGCGTTAATTGACGCACTTTGTTCTTTGACGACAAACCTTGCAATTTCTTTAAAAAGTGGACCAATTTCGGTGGTTTGTTTTGCGCCAAAATTACTAGTAAGTTTTTCTG
>CAUTSX010000031.1:0-7869 GCA_963541405.1 uncultured Acholeplasmataceae bacterium
TTAGATAAAAGAAACTAGTTCATAATTTGTTATTTAGCGTAGTAGACAATTAAAAGAATAATAAAAACTAAAAAGTGCGTTAAAGCAATTAAGAAATTAGAAATATAGTAGAAACGCTTAATTGGTTTTTCTGTCCATCTTTGGCAGTATTCAAAATAAGTCTCTCCCAGTTTTTGTCCAGTTAGTACCGTAAAAAATGACTTAGTTCCGTAAAAAAGTGGAGACAGTATATTTTTATTGGCCATCAAAATCACCCAGCCAATAAAGAAAACAAAAACCGTTGAAATAGTAAAGGCATTCAGCCAACTTGTAAGGCTGTAACTGCTTTGCCAGTTTAACGCTAAATAAACAATTATCGCTGAAAAAATTACTTCAAAAAATAAAGCAAAAAGGTATCCTGCTTCTAAAAAAGTAAAGTTTCTTTCTTTTAACTTAACAAAATAAGTTTGTTTAACCCTGTTTAACTTAAGTTGATCTACTCCGCCTGACATTTTAAAATTTCTCCGATTATATTTAAAGCAGCCCTTGGCATACCAACTACATTTAAGTAGTCTCCAGTAATTTTTTCAATTAAATTGTTTTCCTTATCTTGTATACCGTATCCACCCGCCTTATCAAAAGGTTTAGTGAGTTCTATGTATTTCTTAATTTCAGCGTCGCTATTTTTTTTAAAATGAACGTAAGTTGTTACTTGAAACGAACAGACTTTGGTTTTGTGAATTATTGCCACTCCGCTAACTACTATGTGCTTTTTACCATTTAGCATTTTTAACATCTCAAAGCAACGCTCAGCGGTTTCTGGCTTTCCTAAAATTTCGTTTTTCAAAACTACTGTGGTATCAGTCGCTAATACTATATCGTCTTGAGATAAGTTTTCTTCTTCAAGAACAGATTTTGCTTTAAAATAAGCCTGTATAGTCGCGTAACTACGCCAATTTACAGCACTTATTTTGCTTTCATCCCAACTTGGTTTAACGGCTTTAAAATCAAAATTATGTTCAGTTAAAATTTGAATTCTACGTGGTGATTGACTGGCTAAAATTAACATAATTACCTCTTGTTTTTGTGAAAAACGCCTATCTTGCTTGTGTTATAATATTATATATTAAATAAAGAAATTATGAAAAAAATTTTAAATACTTTAAAAAAAATCCAAACCTCTTACCCAGAAAAAACTTTTATTTTAGCTGTATCTGGTGGGGTTGATAGTATGGTTTTACTAGACGCAGCAATTAAAATAAAACTAAATTGCGTTGTGGTAAATTTTAATCACCATAAGAGAAAAGCCAGTGAAAATGAAGCAAAATTAGTTGAGAAAACAGCTCATGTTAACAACTTAAAAGTAGTACTTAAAGATATTAAAATTGAAAAAAATAGTAATTTCCAAAAACTCGCAAGAGACTGTAGAATAGCCTTGTTAAAAGAAATTGCTAAGGAAAACAACACAAACTTAATCGTGACCGCTCACCACTTAAATGACCTTGCTGAAACTATGCTGATGAACTTTGTCAGCCAAGGTATGTTTAAATCACTAAGTGGTTTTGACGCTAAACACGAAGACGACGGATTTATTTTTTTAAAACCCTTTAAAGAAATTAAAAAATCAGAGCTGTACGAATACGCAAAAAATCGCAAACTAGATTTTTTTGAAGACGAGAGTAATTTTAAAAACAACTACACGAGAAACCAATTTAGAAACTTAGTTATTCCTGAACTAGAAAAACAAAACCCTAAACTGACAGACAGAATGTTTTTGCTTTCAGAAATTTTTCTATCGCTTGACTTAAGCCTTAAAAAAACTGCTCTTGACTTTATTCAAAACAAAGATATTTTTCCAATTCCTGAATACTTAAAACATCCTTTGCACATTAGACTATATATTTTGACAGAACTATTAAATCAAAACAAGGTCTCTTTTAATTTAAAGAAAATTACGCAAATTGATAAGTTAATTTTAAGCGTTCGTCCAAACGGTGAAATCAAATTAAGTGATACCTGGTTTTTTAAAAAAACTTACGCGGATTTTTCGCTAAAAAAACAAGCAAATTCGTCACTATTATATAAATATAATATAGATAATTTTTGTTTTAATTCAAAACACCCCCAAACCAGTTTAATAAACTGTATAATTGAATATAGTACTGGTGCGCTTAAACTACCTTTTTTAGTCAGAACTCAAAAGCCTGGTGACATACTTAACTACTGTTATGGCAAAAAATCCGTCGCAAAGTTGTTTAAAGACGCGAAAGTACCACTCTATTTTAGAAAGCAATATCCGATTTTAACAGATTCAGCCGACCAAATTATCTACATTCCAAAACTATATAAAAATGACACTCTTGGGGTTGGCGAAACTCTTAAAATTGAGTTTATAGGTGAACTATGCGCAATTTACTCAAAAAAGATATCCAAAAAGTCCTAATTTCCCGCTTTTGTATTAAAAGACAAATTAAGCGAGTAGCGAAGGAAGTTTCCAAGGCTTACTTTGACAAGACTCCGCTTTTGATTGGCATTTTAAACGGCTCTGTTCCTTTTTTAACCGAGCTTTCTCTAAAATTGTCTATTAACTGTGAAATTCAGTATATGTCGACTAAGTCTTATTTTGGCGGAACTGAGTCAACCGGCAAAGTTCTGCTGAACTCTAGTTTGCTTCCAGATGTCAAAGACCGAGATGTTTTGATAGTTGACGATATTATGGACTCAGGAATAACACTTAACTTAATTAAAGAAACACTTCTTAAAAACGAAGCAAAATCCGTTAAGACCGCGGTGCTTTTAAACAAAATCACGAAGAGAAAAGTAGAAATTGAGCCTGATTTTGCTGCTTTTAAAATCCCTGACCTTTTCATTGTTGGATTTGGTCTGGACTACAAAGAACTTTACCGTAATTTGCCCTACATTGCTTTACTGAAACCCAGCGTTTTAAGTGAGCAGAAAGGATAAGACTGATAAATGAAACAAAATAAACCAAATAAACAACCTAAAAAATTAAATTTATTTTCTAACAAAAGTTTTTGGATTAACTTAATTGTTACTGTAATTGTCGTAATTTTTGTAATTAGAATTAGCAGAAGAATTTACGATAATTTAAAAGTAAAAGTAGCATATGCTGAACTAAAAACTCAGCTAGGTGCGAAAAACGTTGCACTTGGCTACGATAAGTTTGACGATTCTCTTAAAAAATATTTAGAAAAACAACTAATTAAATCAGAACTTACCGTCACTCACCTAAGCATCCGTGAAACTGCAGCAGGTAACCTACACATCGACTTTAGATACCAAAAAAATGGCAAACAAATCAGAGCCACAGTTTACGAGCGAATTGACCGCGCACAGGCCAGTGAAATTAGACACATTGTTGAGTACTACAACTCAACGGATAAAAAAATACTTTACAGCAACGTTCTTGAGTCTAGTTTCAATATTTTTTCGTTTATTTTGTCTGCACTGCCTTTTGTAATTAGCGGTTTGTTTTTGTATTTGATTTACAAATCATACCAATCAATGAATCAACAAAACCTAGATATTGTCAACAGCGACGTTAAAACTGCGAAAACCAACGTGACTTTCCAAGATGTTGCTGGCTTGGATGAAGAAAAATACGAACTGCAAGAAATTGTTGACTTCCTAAAAGATCCGGCTAAATACACCAAAGTTGGTGCCAGAGTTCCAAAAGGTGTGCTTTTAGTTGGGCCTCCTGGAACCGGTAAAACTTTAATGGCTAAGGCTGTCGCAGGCGAGGCTAATGTTTCTTTTATTTCGCTTTCTGGTTCTGAGTTTGTAGAAATGTTTGTCGGAGTTGGTGCGAAGCGAGTTAGAAACTTATTTGACACCGCGAAGTCTATCGCGCCTTGCATCATTTTTATTGATGAAATTGACGCAGTTGGTCGCCAAAGAGGCTCAGGTATTGGTGGCGGACACGATGAACGCGAGCAAACCTTGAACCAAATTTTGGTAGAAATGGATGGATTTTCAACCAATTCCGGAATTATCGTGCTAGCGGCTACCAACCGCTCAGACGTCTTGGACCCAGCACTCCTTAGACCTGGACGCTTTGACCGTCAAATTACGGTGTCTCTGCCTGACTTAAAAGGTAGAACTAAAATCCTTGGCGTGCACTCAAGAAACAAAAATCTAGCAGCCGAGGTTAATCTTGAAGACCTGGCTCGCCGCATTCCTGGCTTTTCTGGGGCTGACATTGAAAACTTAATGAACGAGGCTGCCTTGCTTGCAGCACGCGCTAACCGAGTTGAGATTACCATTTCAGACTTAGATGAAGGTGTGGACCGCGTAATGATGGGACCAGCTAAAGTTTCTCGCAAGTATTCGGAAACCGAGAAAAAAATCGTTTCTTACCACGAGGCTGGACACGCCGTGATTGGTCTGCTTCTTGAGTCTGCAAACGAAGTTCAAAAAGTCACAATTATTCCGCGCGGCGAGGCTGGTGGATACAACTTAATGATGCCAAAAGAAGAGTCTTTTTTTCAAACCAAAGAACAACTTACTGAGTCAATTACCGGATTTTTAGGAGGACGTGTGGCTGAAGAAATTAAGTTTGCCTCAGTTACAAACGGAGCGCATAACGACTTTGAAAAAGCCACTCAAATCGCGCGTGCGATGGTCACACAATACGGAATGTCTGAACTTGGCTTTGTCCAATACGAAAAAGCCGGGTCTCAAGTGTTTTTAGGCCGTGACTACTTTAGTGAAAAGAATTTTTCGGACACAGTAGCCCACGAAATAGACCTTGAAATCAGAAAACTCATGAATGAATGCCACGAAAAAGCGAAATCTTTAATTTTGGCAAATCTACCACTACTTGAAGCCATTGCTTATTACTTAAGAGAAGTGGAAACTCTGACTCGTGAAGACATTCACGAAATTCATGAAACCGGACACCTTGAGCGAGTAGACATGCTAAAAGCCGAGACTCCTGACTTTGTAAAACTTGCCAAAGAAAACATCAATAAACCTAAAAAAACTACTGCTAAAAAAACTAATACAGAAAGCGAGGCTAAGTAAGCAAATGCAAGAACTTCAATTAACTGACCAAGAACAAGCAAGACGAGATAAAGTCATAAAGTTAAAGGAACTTGGAATTGACCCATTTGGTCACGCTTTTAAAACAAACTCCAATACTCAAGAAATATTTAAAAAATACCAAGATTTTTCAGGCGAAGATCTGGAAAAACTAAACAAAAAAGTCAAAATTGCTGGCCGCGTGGTTTTAAACCGCGCGCAAGGAAAGGCCGGTTTTATGCACATTCAAGACCGCTTTGGCAAAATTCAGTTGTATGTCCGCAAAGACAACATCCATGAAACTGATTTTCTGGCCTGGAAGTTAACAGATCTTGGTGACTTTGTTGGCATTGACGGCGTAGTTTTTAAAACCCACACCGGCGAACTTTCTGTAAGAGTTTCTAAATACACTTACTTAACCAAAGCCTTAAAACCACTGCCTGACAAATTCCACGGTCTACAAGACGTTGAAGAAGGTAGACGCAAACGTTATCTTGACTTAATAGTTAATCCAGAAATTAAAGCAGTTTCATTCATGCGTCCGAAAATTATTAAAGCCTTTCGTGATTTTTTTGACAAAAAAGACTTTATAGAGGTAGACACACCTGTCTTGCACCCTACGCTTGGCGGAGCTGCGGCTCGTCCTTTTGTAACTCACCACAATGCTCTGAACATGCCGTTTTATTTGCGAATTGCCCAAGAAATTCCTTTAAAGAAACTAATTGTGGGTGGGATGGAAAAAGTCTACGAAATCGCTCGTCTGTTTAGAAACGAAGGGATGGACTCAACTCATAACCCTGAGTTTACGACTCTGGAAGTCTACGAGGCTTATGCTAACTTAGACACTATGATGGAACTTTGTGAAACCAGTTTTCGTGAAGTTGCTAAAAAAGTCCTTGGCACAACTAAGGTTCAGTTTGGTGAGTTTGCGTTGGACTTTGCAAAACCTTTTGCTCGTCTACATATGGTAGATGCTGTCAAAAAATATGCAAATGTTGACTTTTACCAGGTTAAAGACTTTGAGACAGCTAAAGCGCTTGCAGATAGTCACCACATCAAAGTTGAGCCACATTTTGAAATTGGCCATATTATCAATGCTTTTTTTGAAAAATACGTTGAAGATAAACTAATTGAACCAACCTTTATCTATGGACACCCAGTTGAAATTTCACCACTGGCAAAAAAAGGACCAGACCCTCGTTTTACTCGTCGTTTTGAGGTGTTTATTGTTGGAAAAGAATATGCCAATGCCTACTCTGAGTTAAACGATCCTCTTGACCAACGTGCACGTTTTGAGGCACAACTAAAAGAACGAGCATTTGGAAACGCCGAGGCTTGTGAACTAGATAGTGAGTTTTTAGAAGCCTTGGAATACGGAATGCCGCCAACCGGAGGCCTTGGTATCGGGCTTGATCGCTTTATTATGTTGCTTACCAACCGTCAATCTATTCGCGACGTTATTCTATTTCCACACTTAAAACGTAAAGACATTAAATCAAATAAGGAGTTTGATGATGAGAAATAAAAAAATCTTTTTTTTACTTGCCTTACTTTTTAGTCTACTTGCCCTACTTTCTACCTTGGCAGTTTTACTTTACATCGTAATTTCTCGCCAAGAATCGGTGTATTCAATTATCCCTACTTTCTTTTTCTTAGTTTTTTTAATTTCTACGCTAATTTTATACAACCGCTTTCAGCAAAACGAAGTGCAAAATCTGCTTAGCCACTTTAAAGAACGAGATGTTTTTTCGTTTGCTGCCAAAACTTCCGTATGCAAACACGCCGCTTTTGAAATCAAGGCAGATAGAGTAGAATTAGTTACATTAAACAAAGCAAAAGAAGAAACCGTGCTTTTTACCTTTTTAAATCAAAATATCGCTAAGGTTGAGCCAAAAATGCAAAAAGGTACACCAAGACTGGTTTTTACCTTTAATGAAAACACTTCATACCTTGGCAAAGAAACTAAAGTGATTTCACTAAAAGTTAGCGAAATTCCGGCTAAAGTTAGCAAAAACATTCGTTTCTTAACTTATCTTTCTGAACTTAACTTAAACTAAACAAACTATTTTTTAAACCTTTTTAATTAAAATTAGTGAACACTTACTTAAACATTTTTTTAGTTATACTACTTTGCTTACTTGCCTATTTATTTGGCTCAATTCCTTTTGGCTTAATTTTTAGCAAGAAGTTTAAAAACACAGACCTTAGAATAATGTACTCAGGAAATATTGGCGCGACTAATGTTTCCAGAGTACTTGGCTTCAAACTAGCGTTTATAGTTTTCCTTTTAGATGTATTAAAAGGTGCGCTTTTTATAGCCTTTGTTTTAATCCTTTACTTTATTAACACAAAAATTTTTGGGCCATTAGTTGAAATTAAAACTAAAGATACCTTGGTATATATCTATCCGCTTTATGGTTTTTTTGCTGTCATTGGACATCTATATCCTGTATATTTAGGCTTTCATGGTGGCAAAGGTATCTCATCGCTATTTGGGTTTTTACTGGTAGCTTTTCCGTTAGTTGGTTTAGTTTACGTCCTTACTTTTTTAGCAGTCTTCTTCTTGTTTAAAAAGTTAGTATCACTTGCTTCTATGTTAGCTGTATTTTTTAGTTTTATCGCGCTTTTGTTATTCAGAATATTTAGCCCTAACTTAATCTACAGACAAATGTCTAGAAGTTTGCTGAGTTACTTACTTGAGTTAACAGTAGTTTTTCTGATTTCTTGTCTAGTTATTTTAAAACACCGCATAAACATTTTAAAATTGTTTAAAGGCAAAGAAAAAGGCACCAACATTTTTAGCAATCAAGTTGAGCAAATACCAGAGTAATTGTCTTATTTTATCCCTGC
>CAUTSX010000032.1:0-7868 GCA_963541405.1 uncultured Acholeplasmataceae bacterium
TTAAAGCCCAAGGCTTTGAAGTTTTAAAACTACACCGTGCGAAGTTTGCATTTTTAACCGTAGAAGGTCAGGCAAGAGGAACTGTCAGAGCACTTAAAAAAACAGAAGTTAAAAAACTATACACGCTATAAATTAAAAAATATTTTAAATTAAGTTAAGGAGAATAAATGGGTTTCAAAATTGCAATAGATGGTCCGTCTGCTAGTGGCAAGTCAACGATTGCCAAAATTTTGGCAAATAAATTAAAGTTTGTGCACGTTGACTCAGGTCAAATGTTTAGAGCAATTACGGTGCTCGCACTAAACTTAAAAATTAACCTAGCCAACGAACAAGAATACAGTTTTTTAAATAATTTAACGTTAAGTTTTAAAAATAATTCTATATTTGCAAACGGAACTGATTTAACAAACTCAACCCACACTCCTGAAATTGATAAAAATGTGTCTCTGGTATCATCTTTTAAATGTGTGCGCGAATTTGTTTTAAACACCTTAACTCAAACGATTAAAAATGAAAATGTCGTAATGGATGGCCGTGATATCGGCACGGTTGTAATGCCTGACGCTGATTTAAAAGTTTTTTTAACTGCGTCTGTTGAAACCAGAGCCGAGCGCAGGTTTTTAGAAAACCAAGAAAAAAACATCCACATACCACTTAAAGAAATTGAAGCCGATTTGCGAACTCGCGACTTTAAAGACACAAACCGCGAGATTGCACCTTTAAAACAAGCCACAGATGCCGTATTTTTAGACACATCTTGTTTAACTATTGAAGAAGTCGCAAAACAAATTGAAAGTTTATATAAGGAGAAAATTAAAAATGAATAATAATTTATTAGACTCAGTTCAAGACTTTAGAGTTGGCCAAACTGTGATTGGCACAGTTTACTCAATTAACGCCAAAGAAAACTCAGCACTCATAACTTACGGGGATTTCACAGAAGGCAAAATTTACCTTGACAACATAACTACTGACAAAAACATTGAGTTTATCGCCAAAATCCTTAAAAAAGGCGACGAAATCAAAGCGGTTATTACAAAAAGAGACGCAGACCGCGGACAAATTCTGCTTTCTTGTCTACCTTTACTTGCTGAAAACGACTGGGTTGAACTAAAAAAGAAGTTTGACCAAAAAGAAATCATTGAAGTTAAAATTGCAAAAGTTTTGCCGAGTGGCTGCGTTGCCTACTTTAAAAGTCAAGAAGTTTTCATTCCTCGATCACAAATCGGCTTTGATATTGTCAAAACAATTAAAGTAAATGATTTGGTGGAAGTTGAGATTTTAGACTTAAAGGACGAAGAAGACTTTAGAAAAGTAGTCTGCGGACGCAGAGAAATTGCTGAAAGTAAACGCGAACAAGAGCAAAAAAACCAAGAACTTAGAAGACAAGAGCAACTAAACTCACTTAAAATTGGTGATTTAGTAGAAGCAGAAATTATTAAAGTGAACCCACTTTCAGCACTTGCCAAAGTCACTCAAGACTTAGTTGGTTTAGTTAGAATCTCGCAAGTTTCTCATATTCCGGTAGAATCAGTTTCCAGTGTTTTAAAAGAAGGCCAAAGAGTTACTTTAAAAATAATTTCAAAAGAAAAAGGTAAACTAGACCTTTCTTACAAAGCAACTTTTGCCACCCCTTTTCAAACTTATATTGCTGCCAACGAAGTTGGAGCGACTGTAAAAGGTAAAATCACTAAAGGTATTCAGTTTGGCTTAATTGTAGAACTTGCCAAAGGAGTTTCTGGGCTTTTACATAAGTCCGAATATTCACACAACCCAAACGATAACTTTGAGGCTTACCACCCAATTGGCTCAGAAATTGAACTAAAAATTATTAAAATTGACCAAAAAAACGAAAGAATCTCACTTTCTAAAAAAGTACTTCTTGACAATCCCTGGTCAAGAGTTAAGGCCAAAGTTGGTGACAGCGTTGAAGTTAAAATTAAAGAAATTAAACCGTTTAACGGCGGACTAATTGTTGAAATGGGCGAAGTTACTGGCTTTATTTCCTACAGCGAGTCTGGACTAAAAGCAGGGCAAGCCCAAGACGAGTACTTTCAAGTTGGCGAAAAAGTGCAGGCTATCGTTACTTATTTAAACCCACTTAAATGGGAACTTAGTTTATCTATTTCTAAACTAAACAAGATTAACTCAGTTTTAGAGACTAAAAAACTAGTTGAAGAAGCAAACAAAGAAGCAGAAGGTCAAGTTTTCACAATTGGGGATTTACTTGGCAAATAAGGAATTTGCTAAATGAGTTTTAAAGTTGCCATTGTCGGCAGACCAAATGTCGGCAAGTCTAGTCTTTTTAACAGACTAATTGGCGAAAGAAAGGCAGTTGAAGACAAAGAAGCCGGCTCTACTCGCGATCGCCTATACGGCACTATTACCTGGCAAGGTAAACAAATTACTTTAATTGACACCGGTGGACTGGAGTTTACCGCGCTTTCATTTGAAGAAGAAATTAAGTACCAAGTAGAAGTTGCTGTGCTTGAGGCTGACTTGGTATTATTTTTAGTATCCGCAAAAGCAGGTCTGACTAAAGACGACTTAAAAATTAGTCAACTTTTAAGGAAATACAAAAAACCAACTTTAGTCGCAGTTAACATGGTAGACAACGCAAATATGCTTTTAGATACTTATGAGTTTTATAATCTAGGTTGCTCTGAACTATTTCCGATCAGTGCACAGCATGGAATTGGAACTGGCGACCTTTTAGACAAAATCAACTCATTTAACCAAAAAGAGCAAAAATCTGCGCAAACTGACTCGGTAAAAGTTTGTATAATTGGCAAACCAAATGTCGGTAAATCTTCACTGATTAACAAAATTGTCGGACACAAAAGGCTAATTGAGTCAAGCATTGCCGGAGCTACACATGACGCAGTTGACGTAACTTACCGTTTTAACGAAAAAGAGTATGTTTTTGTTGACACGGCTGGCATCCGCAGGCCTTCAAAAGTTGTGGCTAACAACGAACGCTACTCAGTACTGCGTGCTATGTCTGCACTAAGTGAGGCACAAATTGCGGTTTTAGTAATTGATGCTGCAAACATTGAGGCTCAAGACGAACATGTTGCTGGACTTTTAAAAGAAGACTACAAGGCTTGTTTGGTGGTTGTAAATAAATGGGATTTAGTTGAAAAAACTAAAACTAAAGAGGAGTTTAAACGCGAGTTTTTTGAGCGTTTCAATTTCCTTGAGTATGCAGAAATTGTTTTTGTCTCTTGCCTTGAAAATAAAAAAGTGCACACTATTTTTCCTAAAATAGAGCAGATTTACACAAACGCACAAAGAGAAATTCCAACATCTACACTTAACAATATCTTGGCCGAAATTACTTTTAAAAACCCACCAAAACAGTTTAACAATGGACAGGCTAAGTTTAATTACTGCGCGCAAATCAAGACTTTTCCAACAGTTTTTCTGTTGTTTGTCAACAATCCCCAATACGTGCATTTTTCCTATATTCGCCACTTTTCAAACGAATTTAGGAAATACTTTGACTTCAGTGGTGTGCCACTGAAGTTTGAAGTTCGCAGAAAAGGAGCAGACAAACTATGAAAATAACTGTGTTAGGCGGTGGTGCTTGGGGAACTACTTTAGCTCAAGTTTTTGCAGACAGTGGCCATGAAATATTAGTTTACGAAATAAACGAGGCATATAGAACAGCAATCAACTCAGGTAGACACCCAATTTTTAAAGCAGAAATTTCTAAAAACGTTCACGCTACCGGTTCTTTAAAAGAATGCGCTGAGTTCAGTGAAATTTTCGTAATTTCCCTGCCAACTAAATATATTCGCTTTGTATTAACTGAGCTAAGTGCATACTTAGTAAAACCAGTTTCATTTATTAACACCTCGAAAGGTCTGGAAGAAGGCAGTTTTCTGCCAGTTTCGGAAATTGTCAAACAATCTATTAAAAGCGCTTTATTAAAAGATTACGCAGCACTTATCGGCCCTTCTTATGCAGAAGAGTTAATCTTTAAAAAAATTACTTTTTTAACCGCAGCATCTGCTAATTTAGAGTTTGCAAAAACGGTGCAAAAGCTGATTGAAAATAGTAATTATGTAATAACTTACCGCACTAAAGATGTAATAGGATGTGAAGTTGCTGGAGTCGGCAAAAACGCACTTGCTATAGTTTCTGGAATTATGTATGGACGAGCAATGGGCGAAAACGTTAGGGCTGGGATATTAACTCGTGGTTTTTTTGAAATTGCTGTGCTAATTGAAGCCTATGGCGGAAAGAAAGAAACAGCCTATGGACTACCTGGAATTGGTGATTTGATGCTAACTGCGCTTTCTAAAAAATCACGTAATTTCACATGCGGTTTTAGGCTAGGTGCCGGTGAAACTATTGAAAAAATCCTTCAAACGTCTGTGCAAACTATTGAAGGGATTGCCAATATTGAAGGGATTTATCACTTTGGAAAAGCCAAAAATCTACATCTACCACTGCTCTATACAGCCTATGAAATTCTTTTTAAAAACTGTTCAATTGACAGCGCAATTGAGAAATTTAAGGTAAAAAATTTACGTGGTGAATTTTGAATTATTTGCCTTATAAGGCTTTTTTTACCACTTTTTTAGACAATTGTGCTATACTATTTTTGAACTCAAGGAGATGAAAAATGAACAGAACAGAATTCATTACAATCGTTGCTGAAAAAGCAAAAATCACCTATGAACGCGCAAGCGAATTTGTAGATATTTTTTCAGATGTTGTCATCAATACTTTGTCAACTGGTGAAAAAGTAACTCTAACTGGTTTCGGTACTTTTGAAGTTAGAGACCGTGCAGAGAGACACGCTAAGAACCCTCGTACTGGTGAAGACATTATTGTACCTGGACAAAAGTCTGCTGCATTTAAAGCAGGCAAATTTATGTCTGATGCCGTTAAAGGCAAAAACAGATAAGTCCAGCCTCCTTGGTTAGACCTCCTTCTTAAAAGGGTTCTTTTAAAAAAAGAACCCTTTTTTTGATTTAAAGTAATGATTAGGTGTTTAAAATGACTAAAACTAAAAACCTATTTAAACTATTTTTCTATTATTTAAAAGACCGTGAGTTTAACAAAAAAGCAGCCTTGATAATGCTTCCGTCAATTTTCCAGCAAGTGATTTTTTCAATTTCTGGCTACATTGACACCATTATGGTAAACCGCTATTCACCCGACTCTTTTGTGGGAGTTACTGCTGCCAATAAACTTATTTTTATCATGCTTTATTTTGCGGTAGGTGTAGCCGTTAGTCTCTCTATTTTTGTCTCTCAGTATTTTGGCGCTAACAAACAAGAGAAACTAAAAGGATGCATTCAGTTTGGCGCAATTATAGCCGCGATAAGTTCTATTTTTGTATTTTTACTTCTTTATTTTCTAAATCCACTTTTGATTAAAAGTTTACTACCAGGAATTGCTAACCAATCTGCCCTAAAAGAAGGGCTGAACTACTCGTTTATAATTTCTTTTTCGGCTATATTTATAGTTAGTAATTTAATGATTTCTATCTTTTTGAAATCAATTGATAGACACAAATCATCTATTGTCGCTGGCTTAGTTTCAATTGCTGTAAACATTATTTTAAACCGCTTTTTGATATTTGGACTAGGTTCAATTCCAGCACTTGGTGCCAAAGGTAGCGCGATTGCCACAGTTGTATCTAGATTATTTGAGTTTATTACTTTACTGACTTTAGCAGTTGTCTTTTCAAAAGGTAAACTTTTTAAAAACATTTTTAGTCGAATCTACTTTACCAAACACTTAGTTAAAACTTACTTCAAAAAAGGTATTGGCATAATTGTTGCCGAAGTTTCTTGGGCAATTTGTATGGTTGCTATTTTCTTTTTAATCACTCAAGGCAATCCTGTCTGGATTAAAGAAATGGGCTACGCTCAGTCTATAGTTGACTTGTTTTTTATTTTCTTTTCAGGACTAGCCTCAGCATCTGCACTTCTAATTGGCTCAGAACTCGGTAGAAACAATTTAGCGAAAGCAAAAGAAGCGGCAAAAAAACTAATTGCCATTACCTTATTTTTAGCGTTTTTTGTAGTTATTGCTTTAGTTTTAATCGCACCGCTCTTTCTCTTAATTTTAACTAGTCCAAAAGAAGTGCATTATTTAAACTCATACTACTTAATTTTGATATTTGCCTTTGTTTTTCCGTTTTATGGAGTAAATGCAACTTGCTACTTTATCTTAAGAGCAGGTGGTGAGGCTCTAGATTCTTTCTTACTAGACCAACTTCCTACCTTTATTATTACTTTCCCTTCTTTGATTTTAATTTACTTTTTAAACTCGTCTGTTTTTGGACTTGGTTTAATTGTGATTTTAGCCGTTTCTAAAATCGGGGAAATCGCGAAACTAGGCCTTTCTTACTTGTATGTAAAGAAAGGTAAATGGGTTAAAAATTTAGTTGAAGAAGATATAGAATTTTGAAAAATTAATAAGGAAACTAATATAATTAGTTTTAAAAAAGATTAACAAAAATTAGTTAACGCAGCCGTTACGAAAACTGCCCCGTTTCTTATATCCAAGAAACGGGGCAGTTTTAGCTTTAGTTAATTTTAGTTAAAAAAGAAGCACTTAATAGTTTTTGAATTCCATCAAAATCAACGATAACAAACTTAGGTTTAATTCCGATTACTAGACCTGTACCAAAAACACTATGAGAGACTTTGTCACCGATTTGTAAATTTCCGGAAGTTGCCAGAGATTCATTGCTATAAATTAGTTTTTCTTTAATTTTTTGTTTACGTTCATATCTCTCTTGAAAACGATAGTTAACTTTTTCATCTTTCTCAAAATAACTGTGAATTCGTTCATCAAAAGATAGCTCTGGTTTTTCAGGTTGCATATCTAAATAGAATATAGACGGCTCAAAGTCATCAAATCTACCAAAAAGTGCACGTCTGCTGGCACCAGAAATATACAGATTTTCTTTTGCCCTAGTAACTGCAACATAGCAAACTCTGCGTTCTTCTTCTAAGTCTTCAAGTGAATAACTATTGATCACGGTAGCACTTGGAAAGACTTTATCATTTAATCCATAGATAAAAACAGTGTTAAATTCAAGACCTTTAACTTTATGAATATTTGCTAAAACAACCATATTTTCCGCATTTTCTTTAGCGGGTTTAGCGAGAGCAATGTCGTCTAAAGCCTTTTTAAATAAATCGGCTTTAGACAAAGTAGGGTACTCTTTTTTATAACCTAAAAAGAAACTACCAACTTCTAAAACATTGTGTAGTCTATCAGTGAAGTTCTCTTCCTTTTTTAAATAAGTTTCGTAGTTAGCACCGTGTTCTTCGTCTAAAAACAGTTCAATGACTTCAGAAATTTTAGTTTTTTCCTGAGCAATTTTGCGGTATCTTTCCAAGTCTTCTGCGTATTTTACGAAGTTTACTTTTTTTGAGCTTTGACCAAAAGCTTTTGCAAAGGCAATTACATCGGGCGCGTAGCCTAGTTTTTCACAAGTTTGCGTGTAGACTTCTGAAAACTTAGCAAGAGAAATCTCACCAAAACCTTTTGGTGGTTTATTTGCAATTCTTTTAAAAGCAATAAAATTGTTTTTGGTTAAGTAAATAAGCGAAAGAAAAGCAAGGGTGTCTTTGACTTCAGATCTTTCAAAAAAAGCTAATGAAGACCAAACCATATAGGGGATTTTCGCCTTAATTAAAGCATTTTCAACCTGTCTGGTTAAATATCCTGCTCTAAAAAGTACAGCAAAATCTGAGTATTTTTTCCCATTTGAATAACCTTTTTTAATAGTGTCAACAATCGCATTTACTTCAGTTAAATCGCTGTCGTATTGTTTGAAAAAAACATCTCCTGGTTTTTTAGTTGAAGAAAAAAGTTTCTTCTCAATGCAAGTAGAC
>CAUTSX010000033.1:0-7717 GCA_963541405.1 uncultured Acholeplasmataceae bacterium
AAACATTATACAACATAAGTGATTTTTAACCTTGTTTTTATGTGAAAAAAAGGCGAAAAAAAGTTATAATTTAAATATGCAAATCACAAAAAATAAGTTAGAAATTATTAAACTAACAATTGCTGCAGTTTTAACTGCAAGTGCGGTTGCAATTAACACGCTATACTCATACATTGTGCCAATTGGTATGTTTAGAGTACCTTTTTTTATCGTTGCTTTAGCCGTAGTGGCAATCGCTTTTGGACCAGGATATGCATTAGCTGCTGCTGTAATTTACGACCTGTTATTTGGGTTTTTAAATTCGCTTGGTTATCTGCCAATTTACGGATTTGCTACTTATTTTTGGACCCTGCTTTATTCAATTATTTGTTTTAAAAGAATCTCTAAATTAACGATTTTTTTAGCCACCTTTTTTGGCTATCTTGGTTATACTTTGATAAACACTTTTGCAACTTGGTTTTATTTTGGAAAACTTGCATATTTAAGTCTACTTCTTCGCCTTGGTTTAACTTTGATTTTCACGCCAATTTTGTTTGCCTTAATTTGTCTGTTAATCAATAGATTCAGCGAAATTGATAGACTAAATATTACTAAAATTGAGTTCTTAAAAACCAAAGAACTGGAATACTAATTAAAGTTTTTCGCTAAACACCAACGAAGGAAAGACAACTGCAGATTTTTGAACTTCACCTAAAAATACAATTGATAATTTATCAAGTGCTGCTTTAAAGAGTTTGCCGTGATTTGAATGAATTAAATGTATATGTTCATGCAAAATAGTTTCAATAGCGAGTTCTTCTTTTAAACAAATTAAAATCGGATTTAAAATAATTTCGGTTTTAGAACCAGTGCGGTGTCTACATTTCCCGTAGTAACTTTTAACTAATTTAAAACTATATTCTCCGGCAATCGTCGGAAGTTTTTCTTTCGCACGGTTTAAAAATTTAAAAAGAAAATCTTTCAAGAGTTTAGTGTAAAAATCTTTTTTTGCAGTTTGTAGAGTTCTGTACTTAGAACTGTAGAAGTAGGTTAAATTGCCGTCAAAGCCAAACACATTTTTTTGTAATGCAACACTTGGTAAAAAGTTATAGATTTTGCCAAAAATCATTACTTTGTTTTTTTGAGAAATTTCTAAATTATACTGACGATACAAGTAAAAAACATCGCTTTGGACTCTTGAGCGATTAACTATTTTTTCGCCCCTTAAAGCGATTTCACCAAAACTGCATAGATTTCTATAAGCACTTGGAAAAACTAAAACAGGCTGAATCCCTTCACAAGTTAAGTAACTTCTTTGTAAGTTTTGTCTAAACTTAATTAAAACTTTGCCAAATTTTTTAGTTAAGAAAAAAGAGTTTTCATTCATTTCTTTCTAATCATGGAATACGGTTCAACTTTAGCATTTAACTTTACGTAAACCTTGCTCATTGCATGGTTAGCAGTTTGGATTTCTTCAAAATTTTCATTCCATAACTTTAAAACTTTAAATGTTCTTTCTTTGCCTAATGGGGCCATTAACTCAATTTTATCACCAACTGAAAAGTAGTTTCTTTGTTGAAATAAATAAACGCCTTTTTTTACTTCTTGGTTTAAATAAAGCCCGCAAAATGCTTGGTTTGGTTTAGTGGTATTTTGGTCAAAAAGTACTTTAGTTTCAGCAGGTAAATTATCTAAGTGCCCAGTTGCACTTAACCTATTTTCAGCAGCCTTTAACTTTTGGCTATATTTTTTAACTGAACTAATTTTTTTAGTTTCATAAATTTCTGTAAGCATTTGTCGGTATGTTTTCACAACAGTAGCGATGTAGTGCAGCGACTTCATTCTACCTTCTATTTTAAGCGAAGATACACCTGCTAATACTAAACTTTTAATATGCGGAACAGCGTTTAAGTCCATAGCCGAAAAAGAAACTGGCTCGGCTTTTAATTGCTCAGCACCAGAATACAAAAAATACTCCCAACGGCAGCTGTGTGCGCAACCACCACGGTTGGCGTCTCTGCCGGTAAAGGTATTTGAAAGCGAGCATCTGCCAGAATAGCTCATGCACATTCCACCGTGGATAAACACCTCGATGTCTAGTCCGTGTCTATCAAGGCTTTTAATTTCTTTAATTGAAAGTTCTCGGCCTAAAACTATTCTTTTTACACCAAGTTCTTTCCAAAATAAAATAGTGCGAGAATTGATAACACTTTGCTGGGTTGAAAGATGTATTTCTAAATTAGTGTATTTACGTGCTGCCTTAATAATGGCAAAAGAAGCACAAATTATGGCATCAACTCCTGCTTTTTCTAGTTCCATTAAATAGTTTTTAAGGCCTTCTAAATCTTCATTGTGTGGCAAAATATTGGCAGTCACATATACTTTTTTGCCAAGAGAATGTGCAAACTCACAAGCCTCTTGAATTAACGGAATTGTGAAGTTAGAAGCGCGTGCGCGAAGAGAAAACTCAAGCCCACCAATAAAAACGGCATCTGCTCCGTATATTAGTGCGTATTTTAGTTTTTCAATATCACCGGCAGGTGCTAACAGTTCACTCATTTTTTATACACCGTTTTAGTTTCAGCGAAACCTGTATCTTGCAGATCTGCGTATTTTGCTTTAAATTCTTCAATTTCTGCGTCTAAAATGCTGCTTTTTTGATAAAGGCTAAGCGCATCTATTGCGTATTCATCTGAAAAAAATAAAGGGTCTATCACAAAATATTTAAGACAATTTTTTAGTTTTGAAATATAATTAAACATTTGTGTAGTTTTTCCGCGAAATAAATAGGTGCCGAATTTATCTTCAAGAACATTTAATTTCTCTGTTCGGTTTTTTTCTTTTAAAAATAAGTCAGCACGATTTTTTAAATCCAGGTTGTGATTAAACTTTTTGTTGTAAATAGACAGTAAATTACGCTTTGAATGAAACATGGAAAATCTGCCATGTCCTTGGAAAAACAAATTAAAATCTGGATTTTTTTGACTAATTTCGCAAATATTTGCAATAGTAATTTCTTTGGCTAAAAAGACTCCAAAAAAACCAAGTTCAAAAATAGTTTGAGCTTCTTGCCAGTTGGTTATTAAAGTTTCTGGGTTATATACACACTTGCTTAACAAGTTTTGCTCTTTGAAAAACTGAGCAACGCCTAAGTCAGCAACAATGTAGCCGATGATGTTTTCTTTGTATTTAAGTTGATTTAAATAACTTTTAAGTACGGGAAAATCTTGGTCATAAGCCATAAAAGAAAGGTCAACGAAGGCCTTGTGGTCTTTTAAATAAGCGTTGATTTCTTTAATTGTAAACCGACGGTAACACTTATATGAAAACTCGGTTCGCAAAACCAGCGTAGCGTCCACGTTTTCGTATTTATTTAAGTCAAGTGGATATATTAGGTATTTCATAGCTTTTTAGATACTAAAATGCCGTCTGCAATATCTAGAAACTCAGATTCAAATGCTTTGTTTTTCAGAACTGCTGTTTTAAAAATTTCTATTTTTTTAAGCAATTGAGCGGTATTTTTAGAAACTGTTTCTTGGTTTAATTTATGAAAAGAGATGTTGTCGCAAACTATTAAACCATCTTTTTTTAAGTTAATTTGGAATTTTTCAAAATATTTTAAGTATTGAGCCTTCGGACCATCTATAAAAATCAGGTCAAAAATTTCACCCTTCAGGTCAACATCAATTGCATCGGCTAAAATTGGAGTCACTTGCTTTTCAACATCGCAAATAAAAAAATTGTGTTTTGCTTTAGCAAAACTATCGGGATTTTTTTCAATAGTTATAATTTGTAAGTTTTTATTTTGTTTTAAAAAACTAAGAGCACTATAACCGTAAGCGGTCCCGATTTCTAAAATTTTTCTAACGTTTTGTTTTTTTATCAATTCATTGATATACAAAACTGCTTTGTCTTTTAAAATCGGGATTTGGGCAAAAATGCAGTCGTTTTTAACTAAATTAAACTCTAGACTATTCATGCTCCAAATCAGACATGTATTCAAGGAAAACTTCGGTAAGTTGTCTGTATTCCTCAACATCTTCAATGTCAGTTAAACTTCCGCTAAATTCAAAGTTAGCCTCAGTTTGAGTAAGTTTACTGTATTTAGCAAAAATTAAGTTAGTACCTTCTTGGTCAAGTAGTGCTACGTAATTCCTACTTTCCTCAGCAAACTCGCGAGTAGTTGTAAAAATTACAATAAAAGTCTCTTCTTTTCCGTCAACAGATATTTTGACTTCTCTAGATTTGTCTTTTTTTAAAGTCTCAATAACTTTGTCGTTTAGAGAAATTACTTTTTCTTGGTTTTCCATAAATATCACCTTTTTTGGTTTAAAAACTCTGCCTACGGTCTAGATATTTTTGTAAAATTACGACGGCAGAAAGTTCATCTTTAAATTGTTTTCTTTGTTTAACACTAGTTTTACTTTGTTTGAAAACCACAAAAACAGCGTTAGTAGAAAGACGTTCATCTTCTAAAATTACTTTGACACCAGGTAGTGCTTCTTCAATTAAGCTTTTGAAGTCTTCTGAAATTTTAGCGCGCACCCCCACATCTCCGTTCATATGTTTAGGGTAGCCAAGCACGATTTCTTGGAAATTGTACTTGGCGTTAAGTTCAACTAAATGAGCAATACAAAGTGAGTAATCTTCATTTTCAAAACGAAAAGTTTCTAGGTTATTTGCGATTATATGAGACTCAGAAATCGCCAAGCCCATCGTTTTTGAACCAAGGTCAATTCCAAGAATCATTTTTGCTAAACTCCTTTAAAACTAGGTCAATTTTACTTAAATCACCACCGCCAGCAGTTGCAAAATCAGGTCTTCCTCCACCTTTTGAGTTAAGAATAGAATTGATTTTTTTAATATAGTCAACTGCTTTTTTTGAGTTTGACTTCACAAATATATTAACTTTTTTGTCGTCTTGGTTTATCATAATGCAGTTATTTAAATTTTGTGTGTTTATATACTGCATAAACACATCTTTTACAATTTTTGCGTCGACTTGAGATTTAAAAACATAATTTTGTGAAGTCGCACTGTTAAGCAATTTTAAAGCATTTTTAATGTTAATTTCACTAATTTGTTTTTCGTATTTTAAGGCTTGTGCTTTGATTTCTTGTAGGTATTTTTTTGCATTTAATATGTCTTGATATGAGCCTTTAATTTCAGGTTTTTTCACAAACTCTAACTTAAGTGAAACGTTGTTTAGTTCACTAACTTTGTTTAAAATAACATCAGCCTCATTAAAATAATGTGCAGTGTATTCACTCACTTTAGCCTTTAGATTTGCGCCAGAAACCGCAAAAATACGGTAAATTCCTGAACCAATTGACTCAATTTGTGTAATTGCAAAATCTTTTATTTCTTTTGTGTTTTTAACGTGAGTACCCCCGCATAGTTCAATTGAGTAGTCTGCCATTGAAACCATTCTAACGGTTTTATCGTATTTTTCGCCAAATAAGGCGATTGCGCCGTGTTTTAAAGCAGTGTCGTAGTCTGTGTATTCATACTTAACATTAAGACCTTTTTGGATTTTTTCTTTTACGATTTTTTCAGCATTTAAAAGGTCTTCGTCTTTTGGAAAATTGTAGCAGTTAAAATCGAATCTCAGGTAAGGCGCGCAAACTTTGGAACCTCTTTGGTTAACGTAGTCGCCAAGCACATCTTTTAAGGCTTGATGAATTAAGTGCGTTGCACTGTGGTTATACATAGTAGGTGTGCGGTGTGCTTCATCAACTTCGCACTTAACTGTTTGTCCTTCTTTAAACTTAGAGTCAACAACGTGCAAGTGCTGACCAAATGGCAGTCTAAGCATGCCTTTGACTTCTGTGTTTTCTATAGTTCCAAGGTCGGAAACCTGGCCACCAGTTTCGGCAAAGAAAGGAGTTTTGTCAAGAACAATACCTTCTTTAAAAACTTTAATCACTTTAGAGACAGAACTTAATTTCTCGTAGCCTATAAAGTCAGATTTTTCACAAAACTCTAAAAACTCTTTATTTTGGCCTTTCATTGACTGAAAGTTTTGGCGAGCAGATCTAGAAAGTTCTTTTTGTTTGGCTAAGAAATCATGAAAACCTTTTTCGTCAACTTTAACACAATTTTCATCAGCATACTCCTTGGTTAATTCAAACGGAAAGCCAAATGTGTCGTATAACTTAAAAGCGCTTTCGCCAGAAATAGTTTTTTTGGTTTGAATAAGTTTAAAAAACTCTTTTTCACCGGCTTCGATTGTTTCAAAAAACTTCTCTTCTTCTTGTTTTAAAATTTTTTGAACAACTTCTTGACTATTTTTAAGATCAGAGTAAAACTCGCCCATTGCAGCAACTACACTCGGCACTAATTTGTAAATAAAGGGTTTCTGCATACCAAGTTTGCGCCCAGCCTTCACAGCACGACGAATTAACCTTCTAAGCACGTAGCCTCTGCCTTCATTTGAAACTACAGCACCGTCTGAGACTGCAAAAGTCACAGTTTTTAAGTGATCTGCAATGATTTTAAACTCTTTTTGACCTGTATATTTATAGTTAGTCTGCTCTTCAATTGCGCGCATAATAGGTGCAAACAAATCAGTGTCGTAGTTAGTCTCTACATCTTGTATAATTGCACAAAGTCGCTCAAACCCAGCGCCAGTATCAATGTTTTTATGTGGAAGTGGTTTGTAGTCTTCGCGTTTTTTGCCAGTTTCTGCGTTAAAAGATGAAAAAACTATATTCCAAAGTTCAACGTAGCGCGCAGTTTCTAAGTCGTTTCTTAAAGCTACTTCGCCGCGAGTATCATATTTTTCGCCACGGTCATAAATAATTTCTGTATTTGGTCCGCATGGGCCTTCGCCAATTTCCCAAAAATTGCTTTCAAGCGGTACTAACTTGCTTTCGGAAACTCCTAAACTAAGCCAAATTTCTTTAGTTTCAAGGTCTGTAGGGTAATAGGTAAAATAAAGTTTTTCTAAATCAAAACCAAACCACTTAGGTGAAGTCATTAACTCAAAAGCGAAAGTAATTGCTTCTTTTTTAAAGTAGTTGCCAATAGAAAAGTTACCAAGCATTTCAAAAAATGTGTGGTGTCTGGCAGTTAACCCTACATTTTCAATATCGTTTGTGCGGATACATTTTTGAGAACTTGTAATTCTGGGGTAAGGCGGCATCATAGTACCATCAAAGTATTGTTTAAGCGATGCTACACCTGAGTTAATCCACAGCAAAGTCTTGTCGTTTTTAGGAATTAACGACACTGACTTATATATATAGTGGTCTTTAGATTTAAAAAAATCTAGCCACATTTGTCTGATTTGATTGCCTGTGAGTTTTTTCATAATTTTAATACCTTTTTGTTAAACTTTTAACTTAAATTTAGCGTTTTCGCGTTTTAAGTCGCGTTCTTTAATGGTTTGTCTTTTGTCTTTTAGGTTTTTACCACGGCACAGTCCAATTTCAACTTTTACCAATGCCTGATTAAAATAAATTTTTAGAGGAATCAAAGTTAAACCTTTTTCAAAAACTTTTTGTTTAATTTGAATAATCTCGGCTTTATGTAAAAGTAGTTTACGACCGTTAGTTTCTTTGTGCTGAAACTTAGCAAGGTTTTCTTTAGCAAAACCAATTTTCATGTCACGCAAGTAAAGCTCTAAGTGCTTAGTAATATCGCAAAAAGCGCCAGTCATCGTAACTTTGCCGGCGCGAAGAGCCTTGACTTCAGAACCAGTTAAGATAATACCTGCTTCGTAGGTTTTAATGATTTC
>CAUTSX010000034.1:0-7641 GCA_963541405.1 uncultured Acholeplasmataceae bacterium
ATATCGCTTTTTTTCTGGTTTTTATTAAAAAATGTGCTCTTTTGTTAATTGTTTGTTAAACTACAAATTTATTGCTGACTTTGACTAAAATTAAGCACCCATCTATACTAGTTTTTGAAAAAGGAGGTATAAATTAAATGATTAACAACGTCACGATAGTGGGTAGAGTGGTTTCAGATGAAGATAAAGTTTATGAGTTTGAAGACGGACAAAAAATTTTAATCTTAACCCTGGCAGTCAGACGCCCTTTTAAAAATCAAGAAGGTGCGTATGACACTGACTACATTAGTATTAAATTAAGGAATAATTTATGCACAATTGTTCCACAATACAGCAAAAAAGGCGATGTTTTGGGAGTAATTGGTAGACTACAAATTAGAAAAAATGAAATTAACGGCAAAAACTACCAAATTCCTGAAATCATTGGTGAGCGTGTGGTTTTTATTTCCCCAGTTAAGCAACAAATTGAGGAAACTAAAGAAAGTGACACCGCCAAAAAGAGCGAAGAAAAGCCTACTAAAAAAGGCAAAAGTGCAAAAACTTTAGATTAGTAGCTGGTTTGGTCATCGACACTAACTAAATAAAAAAGGACAGCGATGCTGCCCTTTTTTTATATATACAACTGGAGGTAAGTTGTATTTAAAAATAAATCAAATGGAGGTTCTGAACGGATTTGAACCGATGATGAGGCTTTTGCAGAGCCGTGCCTTACCAACTTGGCTACAGAACCAACAAACACAGTAATTATACAACAAACTGTGCTTTATTTGGCTTTAACTAAAAGTTTTTGTAAACTAATCTACTTTTAAGCCGTTTAAGTTATTGCCGTTTAAAAAGTCTTTTGCCGAAACGATTTTTTTACCGTCTTTTTGAATTAAAAGAATTTCAATAGAACCGCTTACGCATCCTATAAACATACGCTTAGCACTAACTTCAATTAGTCCGGGTTCCAAGGTTTTTTTTGCTAATGCTGCCCTAAAGACTTTAAAAATTGTATTCCTTTGCAAAAAGTAAGCACCTGGTTTATCGGCATTTGCGTTAATTTGAGCAAGGACTTGAGTGTTTGCTTGCATAAAATTAAGTTTTTCTAGTTTTTTTGCAGGTATATAGGCAAAAGATGCGGCTTTTTCGCTTTGTTCAACTGGCTTGATTTTATCTAAGTTTGTAAGAACTGAAATTAAGAGGTCTCCGCCTGCTTCAGCGAGTTTTTGATTTAAAGTAGTGAAATTATCTGTTTCTTTAATTTCTACCTCTACCTGACTATAGACAGGGCCTGCGTCCATTTTTAAAACAGTTTGCATGATAGAAACACCGGTAGATTTTTCTTGGTTGTAAATTGCCCAAAAAACAGGAGCACCACCTCTGTATTTTGGAAGTAGTGAGGTGTGAACATTGATTACTTCAAAAGCATTTAGCACTTCTTTTGGTATCCACATTCCAAAAGAAGCAGTAATAAGCTTATCTGGACTAAGTTTAAGCAGTTTTTGTAAAGTTTCTTTCAAATTAGAACTTAATATTACTTCTACACCGTTTACTTTGGCAAACTCAATTAAACTTTTGGTTTCTTTGTTGAATTTTGGCAAGTTTTTGACAACTAACGCCAAAACTTCGTGGTGTGGCATCAGTTTATTTAAAATTTCTTTAGTAAAGTTGTCATTTCCGAGCAGTATTAGTTTCATATTCCCTCTTTTTTTAGTCTTATTTTAATATCGGTGTTTATTTGCATAAACTCAGCGCATTTTTCAACTAGATATTTATAAATTTCTGTTTTAGAAAAAAGGCGAGTTTTTAAAATACAGGTGTCTTTATTTAAAATATGCTTAAAAAGTTCTTCTGGTTGTAAAAAGTTGCAGACATCTAGTGTTTTTAAAAAGTTAAAGAGTTTTTTAAACAACTCAAACAACGAAGCGCCTTCGGCAAAGAGTAAATAAGTTTCGCCAAATGGAGCAAGAGCGCGCTCTTTTCGGTAATTTTCTTCGAGTTTCAAAAACTGAGCGTAATCCTTGGCAAGAAGAGTATCTAGTTCTGGCGAATTGCTTTCAGAGATAAAGTATACTTTGGCCTGTTGTGCGTGTTTTAGCGTTCTTGCTAACTTTAAATAGTTTAAGTGATTAAAATATGGGTTTTTTGAGTTAAAAAGTAGTTCAGGTAAATACACACAAATCGTTTTGACTGACTTTAAATACTCAATTGAGATATTTTCTAAATTAGAAAATACAATTTTATCTGTTTTTTTAATTTCCTTTTTTTCCAAAAAGCCATTTAGTATTTTTAAATCATTTGGTTTTGCTAAGTTTAGTTTTTCTAAAAAATATAGGTAGAAATACTGAGCACCTACACTTAGTTTTAAAAACTCGGATTTTTGACACACTTCGCATTCAATTTCTTTAGGTAAATATAAACTACAAAACTGACAAAAATAACAAGACTGAACGCTGTCGTATCTAAGGTAGTCAAAACAACGCGGACATCTTAAAACATTTGCACAGCCCACACACTTAACGAAGTTAGCGTATACCGTGTGGTCAGTCAAAAACAGGGTATTTTTACAATTAGCAAGATTATATTTTAAGTTAGCCGTAACTTCTTTTGAAACTAACGAAAGGTCTGAGTTTTTAAACAAATCAGTAAACAACACTTGTTTCATTTCACCTAAATCTGCTAAATAGTTTAAGTTTTTTGTGGCTGTTTTGTAAACTAAGTCAAAACTTGGAACTAATGAAAAAACAGAAACTAAAAGACCTTTTAAATTAGCTATAATTTTGACAACTTCTGAAGTTGAAATACCAAGCTCTGTTGTACTTTCAAAAAAGTTATCAAACAAAATTAGATGTTTTAAGCCATCTATCTGCTGATACATTGCTTTCTCAAACCCAATGATAAGCAAAAAACCAGGCTTTGCTACTACTTTTTCAAACAGTGCGACTTTAGCGCTAGTATTTAGTTTATCTGCTGAGTAAATTATAATTTCTTCAGGTTTTAATCTACTGCTAAATAAATTAACAATGTACTCTAAGTTAATTGAGTTTTTTAAGCAAAATAAAACCTTTTCGCCGTTTGTTTTGGCTATTTTAACTTGGTTAAATAAATGATGAGTTGCGTCAATTAAGTTATATTTAATACTTTGCTGATTTAAGTCTTGTGGTTTTCCAAAATAAGTAAAAAAACGAGTTTTTTTAGACTTACTTTGTTCAACTGTAAAGTAGTTTCTAACTAAGTTTTGTTTTTTTAAACTAGCGATTTCTTTTGCGTGTTTTTGCCTTAAAGTTTTAGTTAAAGTCAGCCCAGCGCTTTTAAAAGGTAAATTAGTTTTAGTTGTCTTGTTAAGTAAGTGTAGTTTTTCAATCGCCTTTAAGTTAACAAGTGGTGAGACTAAAGTTAAAAAAATATCTATTTTTGGCAAAAAACTTAACTTACTAAACTCTAAAAACAAACTAAACTGTTCTTTAGAAACAACAGGCAGTTTATCTAAAAACTTCGTACAAAACTTAAGTAAACTAATGTCTTGTTTAGTTTCTGTGTTAATTTCTAAAATAAAGCCTAAAATTGTGGAACCTGCGAAGTCTATTAAAACACGTTGTCCCAAAAACAGCGCTTCGCTGTACTCTTTTTCTACTTTATAGGTGTATGTCTCTAAACTGCCCTTGAAACTACGGGCAATTAGCACCGAGATAAAAAACATTATTTTAAGTTTTTCAGAATTTCGTCTATTTTGTTTCCGTATTCAAGTACAGTGTCGATTTCAAATCTTAGTTCAGGAATTTTTCGGCAGTTTTTAGAAACAGCCAAAGCAAACTCATGTCTAATTTGTGGGGTTTTTTGCTCAAGTAATTTTTGTGTGTAGACAGCAGTTTCTTTTTTATTGTCAAAAATCATGTAAAAAACTTTCAAAACTGACAAGTCTTTGGAAAGTTTGACGTCAACTACGTTAATATAGCCACTAATTTCGTCAACTATTGTTTTGTTAATAGCCTTAGCAATCTCTCTTTGAAAATAAGATTGCATGCGAAGATGAGTTAAAGACATAGGCTTTCTTATTGCTGCCTTTCAACTTCTTTTAAAACAGAAGCCTCTATAACGTCATTTATTTTAATGTCTGAAAAGTCTTTAATTTTAATACCGCAGTCAAAACCGGTTTTAACTTCTTTTGCGTCGTCTTTAAAACGACGTAGAGTCTCAATTTCACCTTCATAAATAACTTTGCCGTCGCGAAGTAGGCGAACTTTTGCGTCTCTAGTAATTGAACCTGCAACCACAAAACAACCAGCGATTACGTCTTTTTTAACTTTAAACAGTTCTCTGACTTCAGCAGAACCTAGCACTACTTCTTCGTATTCAGGTTCCAGCATGCCTTCAAGTGCTGCTTTGATGTCGTCTTCTATTTGATAAATAATGTTGTAAGTTCTAATTTCTACACCTTTTGACTTAGCAAGATCTCTGATTTGTGCAGACGGACGCACATTGTAGGCCAGTAAAATAGAGCCAGAAGTATTGGCAAGCAAGACATCGGTTTCATTAATTTGCCCAACAGATTCACGGATTACCGAAACTTCCAGGTCTTCGTATTTTAAATTAGCAAGTAGTGCACGAATTGCTTCAATTGAACCATTAACATCACTTTTAATAATTAAATTTAAAACTTTTTTCTCATTTGAAAGCAGGTCTTCAAGAGATTTTGGTTTTGAGACTAAACTTTGGGTTTTTTCGCGGTTAGCGCGTTCAGTTGCAACTTGTTTTGCAGTTTTTTCGTTGTCAAAACAAATAAACTTATCGCCAGGTTTCACAGAACTCTGCAGACCGGTTATTTCAACTGCGTCTGCCGGCTCTGCTTTCTTTAAACTTTTGGCGTTGGCATCTACTATGGTTCTAACCTTACAATATACGTTTCCAACCACCGCATTGTCTCCAACTTTAAGTGTTCCGTTTTCAACAATTACAGTCGCTACATTGCCACGGCCTTTGTCTACTCTGGCCTCAATTACAGTACCACTGGCTAGGCGAGCTGGATTTGCTTTTAAATCTTCAAGATCTGCAACCAGTAAGATCATGTCAAGCAGTTCATCAATTCCTTGATTTTTTAAAGCAGAAATTTGAACAACTGGAACAGTTCCACCCCAGTTTTCAGTTAAGACATCGTACTTAGCCAAATCACCAAGTACGCCATCTGGATTAACACCAGGCTTGTCGCATTTGTTGATAGCCACAATCATTTTAACCCCACAAGCCTTGACGTGGTCAATTGCTTCTTTGGTTTGTGGCATCACAGAGTCGTCTGCGGCAACTACTAAGACAACAATGTCGGTAACTTTCGCTCCTCGTGCACGCATTTCTGAAAACGCAGCGTGGCCAGGAGTGTCTATAAAGGTGATTTTTTGGTTATTTTTAACCACAGAGTAAGCGCCAATATGTTGAGTAATCCCACCGGCTTCACCAGATGCGACTCTGGAATGGCGGATTGTGTCAAGCAAGGTAGTTTTGCCGTGGTCAACGTGGCCCATTACAGTCACGATTGGTGCGCGTTTAACTAAATCTTTTGGGTCGTCTGCTTGAACGTGTTCATCAAACTGAATTAGTTCTTCTTTTTTGTCTTCAACAACTTCGTATCCAAGTTCTTGAAAAATTATTGTCAAAGTGTCTTTATCTAATACTTGGTTGACATTGGCAAAAATTTTAAAACTCAGACAAGTTTTAATAATTTCAATGGGAGAAATGCCGATTTGTTTAGCGTAGTCTGCAATGGTGTTTGCCTGATTGTAGACAACTTTTTGGTTTTTTTGTTTATTTTTATTAACTTTAATACTCATTTTAACTCTCCTTTCCCTTGAAAATAAGTTTTTGAAACTCCAAGAAAAGTTCTTCTTGGACTTCTATTTTACTTTGCCTAAAAATTGCTTTGGCGAATTTTAAAAAAATAATTTCGGGATTTTTTTCAATATAAAACCCGCGGTTTTTTTGACTTTGGTCTACATCTATTTTTACTTGACCAGACTCAACAAAAAAACGAATTAAGTCGCACTTGTTTAATTTCTTTTTAGAAATCACACAAGTGCGTGGGTTGTTTAGCATTAGTATACAATTCCCTCTTCGTAGGCTTGAGTTGCTGATTTAATGTCTATCTTTTTCCATTTAATTGCATTCATCGCTAAACGCACGTTTAGGCCTGCTTTGCCAATTGCTAGAGAAAGTTGGTCGTCTTTAACAATCGCAGTTGCGGCTAAGTTTTCTGTGTCAATTGCCACAACTTTGACAATTTCGGCAGGAGTTAGTGCGTTTTTAATTAAATCTTCTGGGTTTTCTGAATACTTAAACAAATCAATGTTTTCGTTGTTAAGAGCACGGCGAACATTGCGGATACGAATGCCGTTTTCACCAATACAAGAACCAACCGGATCAATATTTTCGCGGTTTGACTTAACACAAACTTTAGAGCGCTCCCCGGCTTCGCGAGAAACTCCAACAATTTCAACAATACCTTCTTTGATTTCAGGAATTTCTTGTTCAAGCAGACGCTCAACTAATTCCGGGGCTTTGCGAGAAAGTTTTAAAATTATTTCTCTTTCTTTGGAAACTGAAGTTAAAACAACTTTTAAGGTTTCACCTTGATGTGGGTTTTCAGTCTCAAGTAATTGGTCATACGGAATAAAAGCAGAAATGTCTCTACCAACGTCAACGCGAATACCTTTTTCATCAGTTGAAATTACGCGTACGCTAATAATTTGGCCGACTTGATCTAAGAAATATTGAAAAATATTTTCTTGATTAAGTCCACGAATTAAAATATTAAACTGGTCTTTAACTTTTTTAGCGGCGTTGTAGCCAAACTTACGTGGATCTACTTCTTCCTCAATAATATCGCCAACTTTAGCGCGTGGTTTCTTTTCATGTGCTTTCTCTAAAGTAATTTGCGAAATTCTTTTGCCGTCAAAACGTTGTGCCTCTGAGTAACTTGAAACCACTAGGCGTTGCGTGTAGACATTGACTTCTTTTCTGTCTTCATTAATGTTTACACGGCAAGATTCAACTCCGTGTTCAGAGCAACATCCAAGTTCAAGGGCTCTTTTAAAGGCATCCTTAACGCGTTCACGGTCTACTTCGTAAAGTGTAGTGATACGGTCGATTAGTTCAACTAAATCTTTTCTTTTCATATTTTTCTCCTTATTTTTTTAAAAAATTACTACTCAAGTGTAATATTTGAAAGATTTTGGTATTTGATTTTAAGAGTTTTTTTTACTGCTTTAACTTTAGTTTCAAAGTAAGCGTGTTCTTCGTCTAAGTCAGTGAGTGTAGCGCAGCCTTTAAACTGAGGTGAAGTGAAACAAAGAGACTTACCCAAGTACTCAGTAAACTCAGCCTGGTTTTTCGCCGAAACATACAAGCCTTTTGATTCAACTAAAAAACCTTGTGTTTTGCTTAGTTCTGGAAACTCTAAAGACAGGGTTTCTGAAATCTCGCCCATTAGATCTGAGTTAACAAAATTGGTGTCTAGAGTAATTGATATGTAGGGTTCGCCAAACTCAGTAGTCTGTATAACTGAAAGTACTTTAATTTTAAAAGTTTCTTCTACTTTTATTTGAATTTTTTTAAAAGTTTCTTGCTAAATAAACTCCTTTAATAAAATTGAGTGACGCGGGCAATCAATTT
>CAUTSX010000035.1:0-7534 GCA_963541405.1 uncultured Acholeplasmataceae bacterium
CCTTCAGGATGTTCTACTTTAGTTTGTGGATATTTACCAAGTTTATTTGCAGGTTTACCAAAATACACAGTAACCTTGTGATCTTTTATAACAACAAAATTTTCAACATCTGATTTAGCCATTTCTTTGCCATCAAGGTGCAGTTCTCTAATAAGGAAACCCTGTTCATTTATTTGCAGGTAATCAATTTTGCCAATTATAGCTCCGTGTTTGACATATCTGCTTGTCAAATATGTTCCATAGTTTCTGGCCTCAAAATTCACAGTATAAACTTTTCTAAGAATAGTTACAGTTACTTTGTTTAGCGCTTTATCTGCGTTAACTGTAATTTTTTCTACGCTATAAGTAGGTTCTTGATAAACTGTGGTGTCAGGATTTTGATAACTAACAGTATGGATTGACGCAATTTTCCCGGTTTTCTTCTCTTCAGTTTCTAAAAAAGTTCCGTTTGACTGTTCTTTTCGGATAGTGTAAGTGATTTCTCTGTCTTGATAATCAGTTACCGCGTAGATTGTCTGAGTTTCGCCAGTTGCAATAAATTTAGTTTGAATTGCTCCGTTTTGCGCATCACTCCAACCTAAAAAATTGTGAGTATCTTTAACTGTGTAATTTGGCAAGCCAATTAGTCTTGTTCTCTTGACTAGCGCTGCTGTTGGAGAAATTGATTGAATACCAGAATCTGCAACAAAATTTACTCTAGTAGTTTTTAGTCTATAGTATCTATAAACTTTAGTGTCAGTAGAACCTGGAGCTAAATCTGCGACTAACTTAGCAGGTTTTGTGTCGTCAATCTCGTAAATATCCTTATCTGGACCTGAGTAAGGAGTGTAGTTAGCCTTATCTTTGACTAACTGATTAGCCTTATTTTCAATAATTTCATCGTATTGACCATCTAAAGTACTAGATTCGCCTTGTTTTTCAAGGTAATGAATAACTTGGTAATCTGCACGTTCTTCTGGTGCTAATACAGCAAAAACTTCTTTAGTTTGGCGAGTTATTAAAATATTTTTAACAGATCCACCCTCTACATCTGTCCAACCTAAAAACTTGTATTCATATTTGATGTTTGTGTTTGGTGTGAAGTTAAAAACTTCGCCTACTTTGGCATTTTGAACTGGCCAAGTAGGGGAGTTAGTTTTTCTAATGTCTGCGCTTTGTACGCGTGGAGTTATAGAAACAAAAACATCTTTTTCTTTAAAAACAGGTTTGATAGTAATATTTGCGTTGTAATCAGTATTTGGATTAAGCTCATTGCCAGATTCTTCAATAATTAGCTTTTCTAGCACAAAGTCTTTAGTTAGGGTACTTAATTTCTTGATACTTAGTAGTTTTTCGTAAATATCTTGGCTTAAATTATTGGTATATTTAAGCGTAATTGTTTGTTTTAAAATAGGGGCGATCGTGTTTTGGTCTAAACCATCTTCAGTTAGGTTAAAACTAATAGTGTAGGTTCTTGCTTTAAAGTACAGTTTAATTGTATGCTTTACGCTGTTGGCTTCAACAAGTAAACTTGAAATTGATTTTGCTTGGTCAAAACTAATTTTGTGAAAAGGATGCGGGTGTCTTGAAAGAAAATTAGCGATTGCTGCTTTAATATCTTGGTCATTTGCTGAAACTAAAGTACCAATTTTCTTTTGATTTGGCAATTCAATTTCATTTTCAGAATCAACTGAGTTTCTTAAACCTTCATAAACCAAGTTTAGATAAACTTTTTTGGTGATGTCAGTCTCTTCCCATTTTGCAATCAAGTTAATATCTGCTTCAACTAAGTTATCTTGAGTAAAGTCAACTAGTTGGCCGGTTGCTTGATTTAACCAACCTTGGAAAGTATATTTCTTTACACCAGTTGGATCTGTTTTGGTAGGTTTTGAAATATCTTTTAAGCTTTGTCCAAACTTGTAATTTACTTCTTTTTTTGTTTGTCCATCTAACATACCGCCGTTAAAGTCAAAAGTAACTTTGTGGGTTTTTCTTTTAAAATATAGATTAAAAACAGTAGAGCCATCAGCAGCAGCAGTTTGTTTAGTAACTGAGTTTGCAAGATCCAACTCAAAACCATTTGGAGCACTTAGTTTATCTGAAGATAGTTGAACTTCTTTGCCAGGCTCTGCATCAGCAACAGTTTCGCTTTCTGTTACAAAACCGCTTTCATCAACTTTTTCAAAGTGACGTTTAATTTCGTATTTAGTAGTATTTGGCGATTTAAGGCGATAAACTGGATATAATTTGTGATTTTTTAAACTTGCTTTAAGGTCAGAAATCAGAGTTCCAGATAAAGAGTTTGTCCAACCAACAAACTCTTCATTTTTTGCAAGTTCAAGTTCATCGTTAGAAAATGATATATTGATTTTTTCATTTAATTTAAATTTTCTTTTAGCAATTTCTTTGCCTGTTTTTGAGTGAAAAGTGATTTCTATATTTTGACTAATTTTGCTATTTTTCTTTTTAACTCCATAAATAGTTCCCAAAATTATTGCCAAAATAGCAATTATAGTAACTAATATACTTAAATAAAAATATACTTTGTTTTGACTAATTTTTTTCATATTTACCTCTTCTAAAATATTTAGAATTACCTAATGCAAACTACTACACCAAAAACGTGGTACACATCATGCCAGTCCAGGATACCATTGCTGGTGATGCTGTGCGTATATGGGTCAGAGTCTGGATACTGTGTGCCAAGCCACCAGTGCTGATGAAACTGACTGTGGTAATAAGGCATGCGGTGTCCGGATTCTACAAAAGCATTTAAGTCAACACCACGATAATTACCAACATACACACCAGAGTAACTACCTAAAATTGCTTTCGCGTAATCAGTAGATTCTTTTTTTAACTGAGCATATAAACGAGCATCTAAAGCAGGTTTAACGCTAAAATCACCAGTATCATAAGTTGGCATGTTAACTTCACCTCCAAGCACTTTTCCAATATCTTCACCCAATGCTTTAAAAATAGAATAATCTGGTTTTGCGTTATCAGGATAACCACTGTAATAAATGTTGAATGGTGAAAAGTCTATGATTTTTTCGGTGAACCAAGTATTTAGTTTAGGAATTTTAACAAAATCAACAGGTTCGATTTTAAAGTATTGATTGTTGTATTTTTCGTATTTATTGCCAGCACTGTCTTGCCAGTAACTGCGAGTAAACTGCAGAGTGTAGTCTTTGCCTTTTGAGTTGAACTTAAGTTCGTGGACTTCATCTTTTAATTTCTGAATACCAGCAGGATTGTCAACTTTAGTTTGAGGGTATGTACCAAATTTCTTAGTAAGTTTGCCAATATGCAAAGTTACTATATGATTTTTTTGAACTAAATAATTTTCAATTTCTTTCTTAGTTTTTTCTTGACCATCTAGTTCCGCTTTTCTAATACCAAGACCTTGTGCTGCAAACTGACTTTCGTCGATCAGACCAATTGCTGCACCGTGTCTAATCGTTCTTTCAGCAAAAGAACTCATAAAGTTTTTAACTTCAAAGGTAATTTTGTAAACTCTTCTATGTATAGTAACAGTTACTTTATTTTGAGTTTTATCTGCATTAACTGTAAATTTTTCAACACTAAAAACGGGTTTTTGATAAACAGATGCGTCAGGGTTCGCGTACTCAACTGTATGGGTAGATGCAATTTTGCCGCTCTTACTTATCATTTTTTCCACAAAAGTACCATCAGTTTTCTCTTTTTTTACAGTGTAAGTAATTTCTCTTTCCTGATATTCAGTTCTAGCATGTAATTCCAAACTCTCTATGTCTTTTGCGACAACAAACTCAGTTTGCACAGTACCATCTGAAGCATAAGCCCAACCAAGGAAATTGTGAGTGTCTTTAAGGGTGTAGTTAGGTAAAGTGATACTTCTGGTTTTTTTAACTTTTAGTGTTTCAAAAGTTAAGGAAGTAATACCTTCGCTTTTCTTAAAATTGACTGTAACTTCTTTTAATTTATAGTATTGGCGAACCTCTGTTGTGTTGTCGCCAGCGGTAAGTTTTGCTGTTAATTTATTGTCAGGATGAGTGGTGTCTTTTTCATAAAGTTGAGCGTCAAGGTTAGTATAATCTTGGTAAACAGCGTTATCTTTGACATTTTGGTTAGTTTTGATTTCTTCAATTTTTTCGTAAGTATTGTCAAGTGAACTTTCTTTTCCTTGCTTTTCAAGTAAATGAACTATCTTGTAGCTGACTAAAGAATTTTCTTCATTGTTTTTAAAAACTGGATACAGTTTAGTGTATTCTTTTTTGGCTTTAAGTTCAACTATGTATGCTTTGCTGTTTTGTGTAGTTGACCAACCAAGAAATTGTTCGTTTTTAGCAAGTTCAAGTTCTTTGTTTGAAAAAGATACACTAATTTTTTCATCTAATTTGAACTTTCTTTTAGCTATTTCTTTTCCTGTTTTTGAGTGAAAAGTAATTTCAACATAACTGGCAGTTCGAGCATTTTTACTTTTTATGCCAAAAACTGTTCCTAAAATAATTGCTAAAATAGCGACTATAATGACTAAAATACTAAAGTATAAATATAATTTATTTTGACTAATTTTTTTCATTTTTACCCTCTGATTAGTTAACACTAATCTAATTTTATAGTTTTAAAATATTTTTAAGTTAATTTAAAGACATCTGCTAAACATTTAGCAACTCCGTCTTCTTTGTTAGTGTGCTCAGTAAATAACTTAGCGTGCGGGTACAGCACTTCGCGACTATTTCGCATAGCAACGCCATATTTTACTAAATCAAGCATCTCAACATCGTTAACATTGTCGCCAAAAGCAATCGTATGGTTTAAATCAACCTCCTTTGATTTTGCGAGTTCCAATATTGAAATTGCTTTACTTTGTCCTTTGATGTGAACTTCATAAAGCGGGAAATTACCGTTTTCGGTAAAAACATCAAAGTAATATCTAAATCCAAGGCTAGCAAAGTTTTTGGAAATGTTTTCTTCAAAAAACTTGGCAGTGTCTGGCTTTAAAAGCACCAGTGCTCCTGGAAAATCTGGTAAATACCCACTAACTTCCTTGGTAATTTCAATAATTTTAACCTCAGATTGACCAGCAAAAAAAGAAAATCTTGCCAGTCGATCGTCATAATTGTAGACATAACATAAATTGTCTACATTAAATAAGTAACTTTCAACTATATTTATGTTGCTATCAACTAAAGTCAAAAACAGTTCAGGCTTAATGTAGTTTCTAAACACAGTTTTGCCTGTATGCATATCAATTAAAGTAGCCCCGTTGTCAGCGATTATATATTTTGACTTAAGTGCTAAGTTTTCATAAATATAGTCAACACCAACCTTTGGTCTACCTGATGCTAAAATCACTATATGTCCATTTTTTTCAACTTTGTGCAAAGTCTTTTTCGTAAATTCAGAGTAATCTGAACGTTTTTCAAGTAGCGTACCGTCTAAGTCTATAAAAATAGTGTGCTTAGTTTTAGGGTCAAAATGCTTTAAAAGTGCTTCTGTTCTTTTGTTTGACTCACTAATTTTTGTAAGTAAAACGTCGCTTTGTTCACCGCTGCCAGTCAAAAGATACCTAGTGTCTTTACTTTCATTTACTTTGTTGGTGTTTTTAATTATTTTTTTATAATTTTTATTCGGGTTAGTTTTTGCTTTTTTAACTGAATAAACAATTAAATAAACAACTAGCGCTAAAAAACCAATACTAATAAAAATATCGGCGACATTACAGTTAAACGCCAGTTTACCTTGAATGAAGGGAAAAACTATAAAGTCAGTAACTCCTTCTGGTAAAAAAATACGTTCGAACGCATTCCCAAGTGCTCCACCCGTGAGCATCGGCAAGATAAAGGCGGCCATTATTTTATTTTTTTTGTAAATAAAATAAGACTGAGCAACCAGTAAAGTAGCTAAGCCAAGTAGAGTAATTATCACTAAAAAAACTCTGCTTTGACTAAATGAACCGTAGGCAGCACCTTTGTTTTTGATGTGCGAAAACTCAAGTAAATAAGGAATGATAGTTTTGCTTTCGCCAAGTAGTAAGTTAGCTGCAACTACGGCTTTAGAAATTAAGTCAAAAGCCACAACACTTAACAAAAAACCAAGTGAAACTAAAGGAATGGTTAAGTTGCTAAGTATCTTACTTTTCTTCATTTAACACAAAATGTTGAACTTCAACGCCAACTGCCTCTGCCATTTTCTTAGAAGCAGCGGTTTGCGGAGAGTCCGGCATATACATCTGCTCGTAAATTACTTTCTTAATCCCAGCCTGCACTAAGTGTTTCATGCATTCTGAACATGGAAAGTAGTTAACGTAAACTGTGCAGTCTTTAACTGAAGTAATTGAGTTAAAAATAGCGTTCATCTCAGCATGCACGACATAGGGATATTTGGTGTTTTCATAAGACCCTGAGCGTTCCCATGGGAAGTTGTCGTCAGAAATTCCGCGTGGAAAACCGTTGTAGCCAATTCCCACAATTCGTTTATCTGCATTAACTATGCAAGCACCAACTTGAGTATTGGGGTCTTTTGAGCGTTTTGCCGACAGTTTGGCAATGCCCATAAAATACTCATCCCAAGAAATAAAGTTTTCGCGTTTCATTATTCTTGCTCCTTAACAGCAATTCCTAGTTCTTCAAGTTGCGTGTCCCAAACAGAATTTGGAGAGTCGTTCATCAAATCGCGAGCAGACTGAGTTTTAGGAAAAGCCACGATGTCTTTGATATTAGTGGTATTACACATAATCATCACAATTCGGTCAAGTCCTAGACCAATTCCGCCGTGTGGCGGAGTTCCGTATTGAAAAGCCTCAATTAAGAAACCAAACTTTTGTTTGATGTCGTCTTCACTTAGACCAATTGTTTTAAAGATTTCGGCTTGCAAGTTAGAGTCGTGTACACGAATTGAGCCAGATCCCAGTTCATAGCCGTTTAACACAAGGTCATAGTGGCGCGCTAAACATTTTTTAGGATTTTTCTTAAGCATTTCTGGATTTTTAGGTTGAGTAAAAGCGTGGTGCATCGACTCAAGTGCTTTAGTTTCTGGATTCACTTCAAATAAAGGAAAATCAGTGACCCAAAGAACTTTGAAGTCATTTGGTTTAATTAACTCAAGAATATTGGCAATTTGAATACGAACAGCTCCTAAACCTTTTGAGACTTTTTCGTATTCTCCAAGTCCAAGAAAAATAATTTCACCTGGTTGTGGGTTTAGTTTTTCAATTTCTTTATCTGTTAGTTCTTTTGCTAAAGAACCACTTAATTTACCATCTGTAACTTTTAAAAATGCAGTTTTTGCAAGTGAATTTTTTAAGGCTAAAGCACTAAGTTCATCCAAAACTTTGCGCGTAAACTTATCGTTTGCTTGAAAACGAATACCGCGAATTGATTTAAATGAATTGATAAAAGCAGAGCCAGATGTTTTTAGCCAAGTAAAGTCAGTGATTTCCAAGTCGTATCTTAAGTCTGGTTTATCTGAACCATACTTAGCAATTGCGTCTTTAAATTTTAAAACTGGGAATTTACGTGGTAAATCAAAGTTAAGTACATCTTTAAAGAGTTTTTTAAACATTTTTTCT
>CAUTSX010000036.1:0-7425 GCA_963541405.1 uncultured Acholeplasmataceae bacterium
GAAATTACGTTCACCAATAAAACAAATGCCAGTTGAATCTTTTTTTGCACGGTTTGCCAAACCAGCGGCTTCAGCAATTGCTCTGACTTCTTGTTTAGTTAAACTGCCAACTGGGAAAATCGCTTTTTTAAGTTGTTCGTCGGTAAGTTGCGACAAAAAATAAGTCTGGTCTTTGTTTTTATCTATGCCTTTTAGAAGCATTTTTTTGCCGTCTATTATTTCAGTTCTAGCGTAGTGACCCATTGCAATAAAGTCAGCGCCTAGTGCTTCGGCGTACTCTAAAAAGGCTTTAAACTTAATTTCGTTATTGCAAAGCACGTCAGGATTAGGTGTGCGGTTAGCCTTAAACTCTGCTAAAAAATACTGAAATACACGGTCCCAGTATTCTTTTGAAAAATCTACTCTAACTAACTCAACACCAAGTTGCCTGCAAACCGCTTCGGCGTCTTTGGCGTCTTTTACTTGCGGACAAACATCATCATTTAAATTAGGGTTACCAAGGACATCAAAATTAGTAGTGCTGTCCCAGTTTTTCATGTAAACAGGGATGCATTTGTAGCCTTGGTCCAAAAGTAGTTTTAAGGAAACTGCAGAATCTACCCCGCCAGACATTCCAAGTACTACTGTTTTTTGTTGTTTTTTTTGCATACCTGCTCCTTTTGTTTATTTTTACTTATTTAAAATATTCGTTATCGGGTTCTATGAAAAAGTCTGTGAGTTTTCTTTCAAAAAACTCAATGTGCAGAGGAAATGCAGAGCGCTTAAATGCATTTTTAAATACTCTGGTTTCAACTGTATTTAAGATTTTTTGTTTTTCTTCTTTATCTAATTTATTGCCAAAAAGTTCATCAATCAACTCAAGACTAAACTCTTTTCCTTGAAAACAAAAAGCATTTAAAACTTCATCTATATACGCGTAGTTACCCAAAATTTCTTCGGTGTTTTGGTTTGGCAGAAGTTCTGGAGAAATTGGAGCTGCTAATATTTCCTCAATAACCTTTCTTTGGTCATAAAACTGGTTTTTAGCAAGGTATGCTAAAACTGCTTTAATTTCTGACTTAAATAGCGTTGCGTTTGTTGCAAACAATCCAAATAGATCTGCACCAACTGTGCCGAAGCCCAAAAGAATTTCGGAAAGGTCAGAAGTATTTAAAACAACTCCATTTACTTTGTTGGCTGCGTTTAGCAAAAGTAGAGTTCTAACTCTAGCCTGAGTGTTTTCGTAAATCACATCTTTTTCAAAGTGCTTAGTTTGATTAAATATAGTTTTACAAATCTCATCAATCTCAATGATTTTTGGAGTGAGACCTAAACTTTTGCATAATTTAGTCGCTCGCTCAACACTTTCTTTGTTGTTAACACTTGGCAAAATTAGCGGAAAAATATGGTTTTGCGGATCTACATTTAGTCGTCTGCATGCAAGGTAAGCGAACAATAAAGTTATGGCTGAGTCTAGCCCACCTGAAATTCCTATTACAAATTTATTTGGAGTAAGTTGAGTTAATTTATCTGCCAACTGTCTTTCAGCGGTGCTGATAATATAGTTAATTTTGTTATCTGAAAGCGCTAAGGTTTTGTTTTTATTTTCTATTTTTAGCTGAGTAATTTTATCTTTTAAAAATTGGCGATAGTCAATAAAAACAGAGTGTTCAACAAAAGAAAGTACGCGGTCTGAATAATTTAAAATGTGGTTGTTAACTAAAAACACCACAGTATCTAGTTCGGGAATTTTGTCTAGTTTTTTCTTTAGATAAGAAAGGGCATTTATGTTAAATTCACTGTAGAAAATTAAGTCAGATTTTGAGTTTAAAATAATGTCTTTTCTACTTATAAAGCGATTTAAACCAGTTTTAACTAAAGCATTCAAAACCTCGTAAATCTGGTCTATATTTTTTTTAGGGTTTAAAACATATGGTCTGTCTATATGAAAATTAGTTAGTTCTGTTAAGTCAAAAATCCCAGTTTCGCATCCATTTTTTAAATAATTATTTTGAAAAATTTCTTTAGCGGCCACAGGAACAAAGTCTAAAAACTTATCTGGATTGTTGCGAATCATACTAGCCGATACATCCATTTCAAATTCAATGTATTTAGCCTTTATAGCTTCTGTTAACTTTACTTGGTAGCCTGGTCTTTTAAAAATTAAAAACTCATATGTAGATAGCAGTTCTTTGTAGTTAATCCATCTACCAATATTCAAAGCATTATCTGCCCCCATTACAAAAACTGGCTTAGTTTTATATTTTTCGGTTAAACGTTTTAAGGTGCTAAGAGTTCCTAAATACTCAAAGTCATTTAGTTCAATTTCGTCAATAATTACTCTTTCGTTGTCTTTAAAAACAGCCTTTAACATAGAAAGTCTTAAAGTATTTGGCATCAGGCCTGATTTTTTGTAGTTAATAGAACAAGGAACTACAATCACTTTTGACTCAGGATAAGTCTTTAGAATTTTTTCAATAATGCCAACATGGGCAACAGTAACTGGGTTAAAAGACCCACCGTAGATAAAATATTTCATAATTTTTCAATCACCCTTAATTTAGCCGAGTGAGCGCGCGGATTTAAAGCGCACTCCTTTGAATTTGGTATTATTACTTTCTTAGTAATTAGTGCAAACTCTTTTTTCTTTGCAAGTAAAACAGGCAGACCGAGTGGCGTTTTTTCTTCAGTTAAACTTCTAAACTGGTCTTTAACAATTTTATCTTCAAGAGAATGAAAAGAAATCACACAAAGTCTGGCATTTTTTGCAAGTAAAGCAACGGATTGTGCGAGCGCAGACTTTAAAACATTTAGTTCATCGTTTACTTCTATTCGCAATGCCTGAAACACGCGCTTTGCAGAGTGCCCTTTAGTTTTAAAATTAACACTGTCACAAATCGACACCAAATGCTCAACTGTTTGAATTGGTCTTTGTTCAACAATTTTTTTAGCCAAAATATTGCCGTTTTTTTCTTCACCATATTTAAAAAAAATATCTGCAAGTTCTTTTTGTGTGTAGTTATTCAAAATATAGTCAGCAGTTAAACTTTGTTCTGTGTTCATTCGCATATCAAGGTTTTTGGAACTAATATATGAAAAACCTCTTTCAGGAGTATCTATTTGCATACTACTTAGTCCAAGGTCAAAAAGCACACCATTTACTTTACTTTGTCCAACTGAGTTGAGTTTTTTCGTAATTTCTGCGAAATTAGCGTTAAAAATCGTGAAGTTAGAAAAACTTTTTAGTCTTTTTTCAATTAAACTGCAAGCAGTTTTGTCAGTGTCAAAAATATAAAGGTGTCCAGTTCCGTTTAACTTAGTTAAAATAGCCTCAGAATGTCCACCAGCACCGCCAGTTGCATCAACGTAAACTCCACCTGAAAAAATATTTAAATTATCTATACATTCTTGTTTTAAAACTGAGATATGTGGTGTTTCCATATGACAATTATACCCCTAAAAATTCAATTTATTTACCAAATTAGCGATAATTTTGACTGAATTAAAATAAAAAAAGTGGCGAGCCACTTTTTTTATTTTCTTAAGCCTAATTTGGCAACGATTGCACGATAACGCGGAACATCGCTGTTAAGTAGATAGTTTAACAGACTACGACGTTTACCAATTTTCATGTAAAGACCACGTTTTGAGTGTAAATCTTTTTTGTGTACTGCTAAGTGTTGAGTAAGTTGTTTAATTTCCTCAGTTAGCAGAGCGATTTGCACCTCAGGTGAACCTGCGTCTTTATCATTGATGCGATTATCGCGAATAATTTGTGCTTTTAATTCTTTTGTTAAAGCCATAATTATTTCTCCTGTCACAGTTGCTAAAGAAAGAGGTAAAAAAGCCTAAATCCTTGCAAAAGTCAAAAAAATTATACCATATTGTTGGTTGGATTTGTCAAAATAAGGTCTTGGTTAAAATACGAAAGTAGCAACTAAAAGATAAATTGAAACTGCTAAAAAGTCGTTTAACGTAGTTAAAGCAGGACCGGTTACATCGTTTGGCGAAATTTTTACTTTTTTAGCAAGCAATGGAATAATTGTACCAATCACAGCGGCAATTACCATTGATAAAAACATAGAAATTCCGACACAAAACGCCATGTTTATTGCTAAATAAGGATGCTTATCGAAACCTTGGAAGTGTCCGTATTTAATACCGATTGCTACGAAAGAAAATACAATAGCAAACGCAAAAATCGCCGAAATTACTGAGTTCATAAAAGCTATCGTGATTTCTTTTAAAATATGCTTATAAATCGCCCTTCTTTTATTTAACTTATCTTTAGAAATTAAAATAATCGTGAAACCCATTGATTGACTGCCGATGTTGCCGGCCATATCTAATAGCAAGGCTTGAAATAAAATCAAGATTGAGACTTTTTGAATAATTGAGTCAAACACTAAAATAAATCTAGCAATTAGCAGCGCCAACACAATTGAGACAACCAACCACGGAAGTCTATATAAAAACTTTTTAAAAGGTGGCGTGTCTATATCCATTTTTTGGAAACTTTGTAGTTTCAAATACTCTTTTTCAGTCTGTTCAACTATTTCGTCCAAAATATCGTCGGCGGTAATTATGCCAAGCATATTTTGTTTTTCGTCAACTACTGGCATTGCAAGCAAGTCATATTGTCGAAATACACCAATTGCTTCTTTGATGGTCATCGTATCTTTTAAGAAGTGGTATTCATAAATTATGATGTCTTTAAGTGAGTCTTGGCTACGGGCTTTAATTAAGTCTTTTAAGTCAATTACACCTTTTAACTTGTTTTTTGCGTCAACCACATAAACAAAGTCAATAAAGTCAGTTTCTTTGGTGTGTCTAAGCACGTAGTCAGTCGCAGCTTTAATGTCCATCTCTTCATTTACGCACACATATGCTAAGTTCATGATAGACGCACATTCTTCTTTGTCGTAAACTAAAAGTTTTTTAATGTCTAGATATTTAGATGAAGTCAACAAATTTAAAGTTTTGCTTTGTTTTTCTAAACTAAACTCACCAATATACTCACGCAAGTCATCTATTTCTAAGTTATCTAAAATTTGTCTTTGCTCGTGTTCTTTAAGTTGTGAGAAAAACTCGCTTTGCACATCTTTTTCTAGATACACAAAAACTTTGGCAGCCTTTGCTTCAGTTAAGTAACTCAAGACTAATTTTTGTTTTTCAAAATCAAGTTCACCGAAGTTTTCAGCAATTTCGTAGGCCTCAAAACTTTTTAAGTATTGTTTGGTTTTAAGAGACTTACTAACTTGTTTAAAATTAAACTCTTTATTTTCACTAAACATAATAAGTAACCTCTTTTTAACCCATTGTAGGTAGTGGTAAGTTAAATGCAGCAACTAACGCTAAAGTTAAAGTAAAATGTGCAACTAATGCCAAAGTATCGCAAACTGTGGTAATAATAGGGCCTGCGGCAGATGCTGGGTTGATCTTAATTTTTTTGAAAAACATCGGAATTAACATCGCAATTAGTGGTGATAGTATTAACACAACTAACAAAGTAAGCGAGTTAATAAAAGCGTAGATCGCAGAAACTCGATAGATTGAAATAGTTTTGGGGATTGCGTTTTTGTAACTTAAAATAAATAAGAAAGAAAAGCAAAAAACTAAAGTAGCGACAGTTAAAGCAGTATACAATCCTGCTTTAAACTCTTCTAAAAACGATTCTTTGTCAATTTTGCCAAAACGCGAAAGTCTGACTAAAGAACCAGAAAGAATTTGTGAAGAAACGTTGCCAGGACACCCTAAAATAAGGGGTTGAATGGCAGTAATTATTGCAATATAGGCAAATTTAGAGACTTTCGGCTCAAATACCGAAGTAACAAAAGAAAGAGGAATTGAAAGAAATATTAAAAGAATTAACCATGGTAGGCGAGTGATGGCTTGTGCAAAAATTTTGCGGCGATTTAGGGATTTTGCCGAAAGAAAAGAAAGTTGTGCAATGTCTTTATCTGCCTCGGTTCTAACAACATCTAAAATATCGTCTAGGTTCAAAACTCCCAAAAATATACCGCCTTTAGAAACTACCGGAATTTGAAACTTACCTGTGTTGTTTAAAGTTGCGGCAGACTCCTCAATATTGTCAGTGTCATAAACAACTTCAGTTGGTTCAATTAACTCACTAACCTGTTTAGGAGAACGTGTTTTAACTAAGGTTTTTAATGAAAGTACACCTTTGAAAACTCCGTTTTCAGAAGTAACAATTAAAGTTGAGATACTTTCTGCGTCTTGAGCGTGTTCAATCACTTGTCTGGTTGCTACTTTGACGTCCATAGTGTCAAAAACAACAAGGACGTCTTTAGACATGTATGAACCCGTTTTGTCTTCACGATATTGTAGCAGGTTAGAAATTTCTCTGTAGTTAGCTAACTTAGTAATAATTTCGTTGTATTCGTCTTCCTTTTCTTTTTGGAGAAACTTAATAAAGTCAACTAAATCATCTAAACTTTGTTCGTTTAAGACTTCAATTTTTTTTGAGTTTGTCAGCTCATTTAAAACAAATAAAGCATTTTCGTTAGTAAGGTATGAGAAAAACACAGCAATAGTTCTGCTGTCAATTAGTTTCAGAACTTGCCTGCGCTCAGTTTCCTTTAGTTCAGTAAATAAAACAGATAAGTCAAAACCATGCATTTCTGTAAGTTCTTCAAGAATTTGGGCTTTATTAACTTTTTTATAAAGTAAGTCTTTAAACATTCTTAAACTCCGTAAATTGTTTAGAAAGTAATCTAGTTGTTAAACATATTTTAAATTATTATTGTGCTTTGCGATACATAAAAGTGGATAAACAAAATAGGTCAGTTTATTTGTAAATATATTGATTAGTTATTTAAAAAAATATTAGAATTTAGCACAAACAACTACACCTAAAACACCGTGTACATTGTTCCAATCTAAAGTGCCATTGTTCAGGATGCTTTGCGCACTCGGGTTAGAACGATGGAATTCTGTGCCGAGCCACCACCACTGATGTCTATTTTCATCAAAATAAGGCAGCTGATAATCAGGTTCTGTAAAATGGGTAAAGTCAACATTTCGATAAAACTTAACATTTCCAGTGTAATTACCTAAAACTGCTCTGGCAAAATCCGTAGATTCTTTTTTAAGCTCCGCTTGTTTGCCTTTGTCTAAAGCAGGTTTAACTGAAAAATCTCCGTCATCGTAAGTTGGCATGTGAACTTCTTGGCCTAGAACATTGCCAATATCATTAACCAATGCTTTAAAAATAGAGCGATCTGGTTTTGAGTTATCTTGAAATCCAGTGTAAAAAATATTGAATGGAGAAAAATCTAAGATTTTTTCGGTAAACCAAGTGTTTTGCTCAGGAATTTTAAAAAACCAAACAGTTTCAAGTTGAAAATACTTACCATTGTATTTTTCGTATTTAACACCATTTGCGTCTTACCAGTACCTGCGAGTAAACTCCATAGTGTAATCTTT
>CAUTSX010000037.1:0-7400 GCA_963541405.1 uncultured Acholeplasmataceae bacterium
GTTTGACAAAAGCCCACAAACACAAGCAGACCTTTGTTGATTTTAGAAATTATTTGCCCTTCAACAACGCATTCAGCAGACGAAACTCTTTGAATGAGCACGCGCATTATTTGACAAACCTTTCAACTTGAAAAACACCGCTTAGTTTCTTTAAGTTTAAAATTATTAAACTTAGTTCATGGGCGTCTTTAACACCAATTTTAATTTTATAAACTTGAGTAAGAGAATTCGCCTGTGCTGTTTGAAACTCAGCGATAGATGTAGAAGTTGAGTTGATAAGCGAGACGATTTCTGACATCATGGTAGCAGTATTTTGAACTTTTAGTCTAAGCCAGGCGGCAAAGCGTCGATTTGGTGTTTTTCCCCAAAATACCGGAATTTCTCTGTTTTGATCTAAAGTTTTTAAGTTCACGCAATCTTTTAAATGGACAACTATACCTGAGTTTTTAGAAACATAGCCTCTGATTTCATCATCGTAAACCGGATTGCAACAAAGCGCTAACTTAACTTGTGGCTTGTTTAATCCTTCTACTATCACACCAGTGCTAGAAGCGGTCTCCAGGCCTCTGGCGGCTTTTTTAAGTTGAGCCTCTAAAGCATCTTCTTTAGTTAGTTCCGTTCCACTTATTTTAGCAATAACGGTTTTAGGAGAAAGTAAGTTTTTACCAATTTCAAAGTAAAAGTCATCTAAGGTTTGAAAACTTTGTTTTTCAAAGTTTTTTTCAACAAAATCCATATCTAGAGTGAAATCTGTAATTTTAGCCTTAATGAGTTCTCGCTCAAGTTCTTCTTTACCTGATTTTATCAGTTCATCTCGGTAATAGGTATTTAAGAAGTTCTTAATTTTGGTTCTAGCGCGAGAAGACTTGGCAATTTTTAGCCAGTCAATTGACGGAATTGCGTTTTTTGCGGTTTTAATTGAAACAATATCGCCAGTTTTTAACTTAGTGTCAATTGGCGACATTTTGTTATTGATAGTAGCCCCAACCATAGTAGTACCAACTTGAGTGTGAATTGCGTAGGCAAAGTCAATTGGAGTAGAGCCGTTTGGCAGTTCAATTACCTTGCGGTCAGGAGTAAAGACGTAAACATTGGCGTTTAAAATGTCTTGTTTGATGTTTTTCACAAACTTAGCTTCTTCTTTTTTTGTTTCATCTGAGTCTTTTGAAATTTTAAGTAGGTCTGCATACCATTTGAGTTTTTCGGCCAATTCAAATTGCTCACGTTCTTTTGAATACACCTTGTTTTCTTTGTAAGCCCAGTGAGCAGCGATTCCGAGTTCTGCAACTTCGTCCATTTCAAAAGTTCTAATTTGCACTTCAAAAAGTTGCCCCATTGAAAAAAGCACAGTGGTGTGCAGAGACTGATATAAGTTGGGTTTAGGCATTGCGATGTAGTCTTTAAAACGCTTGGGAATTGGCGTAAAATTTGCGTGAATTAAGCCTAAAACTGAGTAACAATCTGCAACTGTTGGCACAATTATTCGAACAGCCAAGAGGTCGTATATATCTTCAAAATCTTTTTTTAAGATAACTAGTTTTTTATAAATACTGTAGATATTTTTAATTCGTCCTTTAATGACGAACTTAATGTCGGTATTCTGAGTTAAAACTTCGGTGGTTGCTTCAATTATCTGATTGATTTCTTTTTCACGTTGGTCTTTGGTGTTATTAAGCAGTGCAGAAATATACTTATAGGTGTCGTTATCTGTATATTTAAGAGAAATATCTTCAAGTTCTGCTTTAATTCTAAACATACCAAGACGATGGGCAAGCGGGGCGTAGATATCTAGAGTTTCTTTGGCAATCGCAGCCTGACGGTCAGGTTTTTGAAACTTAAGCGTGCGCATGTTGTGGAGACGATCGGCGATTTTAATGATAACTACCCTGATGTCTGTAGCCATTGCGATTAGCATTTTTTGCTGATACTCAACTTGAGTGGTGTCGGTTTTAAACTCAACTTTAGAGATTTTAGTCACGCCTTCAACAAGATTTGCAATTTCTGTTCCAAACATTTCGGCAAGTTCAGCCTTTGGCAAATCTGTGTCTTCAAGGGTATCGTGAAGTAGGCCTGCGGCTAAAGTCTCTGGACCTGCGTGCATGTCTGCTAAAATCTGAGTAACCGCGATTGGATGCGTAAAATATGGGTCTCCATTTTTTCTAAACTGATTGTCGTGATATTTTTCGCCGACTAAAAAAGCCCTTTCGATTAACTTTAAACTGTCTGGGTTTTTAATGTATGTGTCAATTGTGTTAATTAATTTTTGATATAGTTCAGCGAATTTGGTTTCAATCATTTTAAAAAAGTTTATTTAATTAGTATTCAAGTAAAGTAAAAGTTTTGTAGTTTTTAAGCAGTTCGCGTCCTTTTAAGTCTTTAAGTTCAATTAAGAAACAGCAGCCAACTACTTGGCCACCTAGTTTTTCAATCATGTCAATGGTGCATTTAACTGTACCACCAGTTGCCAATAGGTCGTCTATAATTACGACTTTATCGCCTGGTTTAATGGCGTCTGCGTGAATTGACAAAGTATTGGTGCCGTATTCTAGTGAGTAGGCCATGTCTAGAGTTTTTCTTGGCAGTTTACCTGGTTTTCTAACTGGCACAAAGCCAATGTTTAACTTATAGGCAACAGGGCAGCCAAAAATAAAACCTCTAGCCTCAGGTCCACAAATTAAAGTTGCACCGTTGGCTTTGGCAAACTCATACATTTTTTCAATTACTGTTGAAAAAGCATCACCGTTTTGCATTAAAGGAGTGATGTCTTTAAAGTCAATTCCAGGTTTTGGAAAGTCTTTGACAGGTGCTATATAATCGGCTAATTTTTCAATTTCCATGGTTTAAACCTCACTTTATAATTATATATTATATAAATGCATAAAGGCTTTAGACTAACTGTCAGACGAACCAAAGCCACCTGTTCTTAGTTTAAAGTCAGTTTTTTCTTTAGTTTTTAGGTAGTTGATAAAAATACCTTGGGCGATTTTTTCGCCTTTTTTAAGTAAAATATCGTTTTTGCCAAAGTTGTAAAGAAGCACTAAGATGTGGCCTTCGTTAATTTCATTTCCATAGTAGTCTGCATCAATTATTCCTACTCCGTTTGGCAGCATCAAAGTCTTTTTAATTGGGAGTGAAGAACGAGCAACTAACATGAGAAACTCATCTGGCGGAAAGCATGCTTTAATCCCGGTTGGTACTTTTGCGATTTCACCTGCTTTAATTAAAGTGTCTTTTGCCACAGCAAAATCATAACCTGCTGACTCACTAGTTGCACGAACTGGAATTTCAATATTTTGGTCTTTAAATTCAGTTATGACTTCAAATCTTCGCATATTTTTTCTTCCTTTCTAGCATTGGCTTTTTGAAATTGTTCAAATACTAATTTGTCTGAAACTGCTGTGTAAATTTCGGTAGTTTTGACGTTTTTATGACCAAGAAGTTCTTGCACTGTTCTAATATCTGCCCCGTTTTCAAGCATGATGGTAGCAAATGTATGTCTAAGTAAGTGTGGGTGAACATTAAAAGTTTCGCCTGCTTTGTCAACCAAAGTATTTAGAATTTTTCTAACGCCGCGAGCTGTGAGTTCTCCGCCTTTGTAGTTTATAAAAATATGTTTGGTTTCAATAATTTTGGCTTTATTTTGTAAAATTGGTCTGGTGTAAGCAAGATAAGTTTTAATGTCTCTGGCTAGTTCTTCAGATAAAAAAATTAGTCTTTCTCTGTTACCTTTGCCTGTAATTTTAATTTGGAGTTGTGCAAAATCCAGGTCTTGTATAGAAATATTTATCAACTCAGATACACGCAAACCAGTTTCAAAAAGCAGTCTTAGCAAAATAGCGTTTCTAACACCAAGCGGTTTAGTTTGGTCAATTACTTGAAACAAAACAGAAACTTCTTCTTTAGTTAAAGTTTTTGGCAATTTTTTTGGGACTTTTGGTGGTCTAATGTTTTTAGCGATGTTTGTAGCGATCTTTCCGCTTTCGTGTAAAAATCTGTAAAAAGACTTAAGCGCAGAAATTTTTCTAGCGATAGTTTTCGGAGTTTTTTCAATGTCGGCAAGATGTGAAATAAAGTATCTAAAGATACGTTCATTAGAAACATCTGAAAAAGTTTCGCCAAGTTCGTTCGCCTGCAAATAAAACAAAAAATCTTCTAAATCTTTTTTGTAGGCTATCTCTGAGTTTTCAGAATAACCTTTACTTTTTAGTTCTTCAAGAAATTCAGTTAACTCATTCATTGTTGCAACCAATTGATTTCAGGAATATCGTTTTTCTTTAAATACTCATTGGCTTTTTTAAAAACATTAGAACCATAGAAACCTTTGTTGAAAGAAAAGAAACTAGGATGGCTGGTTTGCAAAACTAGATGTTTTTCTTGGTCAATTAAATTTAAAAAATTAGTTTTAGCAAACTCGCCAAACAACATAAAAACTATGTTTTTTCTATATTCGTTTAAAAAAGAAACTGCATTTTTAGTAAAAAACTGCCAACCAATATTTTTGTGAAAAAGTGGTTCATTAACCTTAGTTGTCAAAAATGCATTAAGTAGAAAAACGCCTTGTTGTGCTAAATAAGCAAGTTTTGGTGAAGTATTTTTGTATTCATATTCAAACTCAATTTCTTTAAAAATATTTCTTAAAGAAACTGGAATTTTTCTGCCATTTGCAGAAAACGCAAGACCATCAGCCACTCCTTTTTGTGGGTATGGGTCTTGACCGATAATTACAACTTTAATGTCTTTAAAAGAACAGTTAAAAGCAGCGTAAATATCTGATTTTAAAGGAGTAATCTCTAAATTAAGGTAGTCTTCAACTAGTCTTTTTTGAAGTTGAGTAAAATATGGTTTCTGTTTTTCAATTGAAAAAAAGTTTAACCAATTCTGTTCTTGCATAAAATTACCTCCTTTATTGTTTAAAAAAAGGCGAGTTGTGCTCGCCTTTTAATAATGTGCTATTTTAAATAAACTTAAACTTAACTTATTTAGTTAAAAGTGCAAGTTTTTTAAGAGTACGAACAAGTTGAGAAACATAGCTGTTTTCGTTGTCATACCAAGACATTACTTTAACTAATTGCTTACCGTCAACATCAAGAATTTGAGTTGTGTGAGCATCATATACAGAACCGTAAGTTGTGCCAATTACATCAGATGACACAATTGGATCTGGTTGATAGCAAAGTGTCTCAGAGTGAGCAGCCTTGAAAGCAGCATCGATTTGTTCAAGAGTAACAGATTTTTTAAGTTCCACAGTTAAGTCAACAACTGAACCAGTAACAGTTGGGACACGTAGAGCAGTTCCGTCTAATTTACCTTTTAGTTGAGGCAATACTAAAGAAATCGCTTTAGCAGCACCAGTCGAAGAAGGGACGATGTTTTGAGCAGCACAACGTCCACGACGAGAATAAATACCTTTTTTGTGTGGTGAGTCCATTAACGATTGGTCAGCCGTGAAAGCATGAACAGTAGTCATGAAACCCTTAACGATACCAAATTTGTCATCAAGAACTTTAGCAATTGGAGCAAGACAGTTAGTTGTGCAACTTGCACCAGAAACTATTTCCTCACTACCGTCTAATGTATTGTCGTTAACGTTGTAAACGATAGTTTTAACATCACCAGTTGCAGGAGCTGAAATTAACACTTTTCTTGCACCTGCTTCAATGTGCCAGTGTGCTTTTTCTTGAGAAGTGAAAAGACCTGTACATTCAAGAACGATATCAACACCTAATTTTTTCCAAGGTAAGTTTTTAGGGTCACGTTCAGCGATAACTGGAATTGTAACTCCATCAACGATTAAGTTATTTTCTTTAAAAGAAACTTTGTCTTGTAAGAAACCGCCTTGAGCAGTGTCATATTTTAAAAGGTAAGCAAGAGATTCTGCGTCTGTTAAGTCGTTAATAGCAACGACTTGGAAATCTTTGCTTTGAGAAATTTGGCGGAACGCAAGACGTCCGATTCTACCAAATCCATTAATTGCAACTTTAATAGCCATATTTTTCCTCCATATCTATTACCTAATAATTTTAGCACAACGCAACCATAATAAACATAAAAATCACTATCTTGTCGTATTTAATTTTGTATCATCAGATTAAAAATAAAATAAAAATATTGATAAAATAAATATAGAGGCACGAAATGACAGAAAACCTAGAAATCGAGTTTAAAACTGAATTAAGTAAACAAAAATACCTTGAATTATTGACAAAATATACAGATTTAGCAGATCAATTTACACAAGTCAATTACTATTTTGACGATTTTGCGATGAAACTAACTAAAAATAAACAAACTGAAAGAATCAGACATATTTTAGACAAAAATATTTACGAACTTACAGTTAAGTTTCCCGACAAAAACGGAACTTTGGAGAAAACAGAAATTTTAAGTGAAGAGCAGGCTAAGAAGTTCATAAAAAAAGGTTTTAAGTTCAAATTTGACACAATAGTTTTCTTAAGTAATAAAGGAAAACTAAAAACTAAGAGAGTTGAGTTTAAATATAAAACTGGAACTGGTTTTTTAGATTTTTCAACATGGGGTTTTCTGAATTTAAACAAAGTGTATGAATTTGAGTTTGAAGCAGTTAGTTTAAAAAAAGGCAAGATTGAGTTTGATGAGTTTTTAAAAGAAAACGAAATTGAATATAAAAAATCTCAATCTAAGGCTAGTCGTATACTTAAATTAAATGAAAATAAAAAATAACATAAAGGCTTTATTAAGCCTTTTTATAATATTTCTTAAAGTTGGATTAATCACCTTTGGTGGTGGCTATGTAATGCTTGGTATTCTTGAGCATGAACTTTGTGAGCACAAAAAAATCTTAACAAAAGATGAAATGACAACTCTGTTGGCAGTATCCGAAACCACACCGGGTCCCTTTGCGATTAACGCAGCGACTTATATTGGATATAAAAAACTAGGTTTTTGGGGTGCAGTAGTCGCAACAATTGGTGTTGTGCTTCCTTCTTTTATAATTATCATAGCCTTAGCATTAGTGTTAAAGAAATACAACACGAATATTTACTTAAAAGGTTTTTTAACTGGAATTAAAGCAGGAGTAATTTTGCTAATTTTTAAAGCAGGAATTAAACTACAAAAAGGAATTTTAACAAACTTAGCCAACTTTTCTATTTTTATAGTGTGTTTGCTTTTGACACTATTTACAGACCTTTCTTTAATCTACATAATGATTTCACTAATTGTAATTTCTGTAGCAACCCATAAATTAAGCGTAGAATTAAATAAATTAAAAGGCGGTGTATTTTGAAAATACTTACTCTGTTTTTTTTGTTCTTAAAAATATCTGCTTTTACTTTTGGCGGCGGATACGCCATGATTCCGCTGTTAAACTACGAACTTACAAAACGTGGCTACATAGACAGTGATGAACTCTACACCTTTAT
>CAUTSX010000038.1:0-7337 GCA_963541405.1 uncultured Acholeplasmataceae bacterium
TACTATAACTGGTGAAGGTGCTACATTTGTGTTTAGCTGAATTGGTGCAGCAATCCCGTGTTGCGGGGTTATACAAGATTTTTTTGGAGTAAATTCCTCTATTTTTTACATTTAACGGCTCAATAGAGCCGTTTTTTTATTCACGAAAAAAATTTTTGCGAGTTGTTATATCTTGTATAATAATGTAAACCGTGATATAATAGTTTGCGTAATAATGGCTTTATAAGGAGGACATTATGAGTCTAATCGTGAAAAAGATACCTAAAAAAGATAACCGAATTTACCTAGTTATCGCAGATGCTGTGTATAGCAAAAAAACTAAAAACTCAGTGCACAAAACCGTCAAGTCACTTGGATATGCAGATGAGTTAGAGCAAAAATACCCAGACCCATATAACTACTTTAAAGCTCAGTGTGCACTGGAAAACAAGAAAAGAAAAGAAATAGATAAATCGCCTATTTCTATGGAAAAACCAGAACTTCTTAATATTGGTTATTTTCCTTTTAAAAGGTTGTACGATGAACTTCAAATTCATAAATATTTAAAAGGTGTTCAGCTGTTTCGTGGTGGCAGAGAACAATACAAACTTTCAGATATTTTTGAGCCATTAGTCTACGCTAGACTAATGGAACCTGCCTCAAAAATTCAAAGTTATCACAAAGTTATTCCTAGTTTTTATCATGATTTTAATTTTTCAAAAGACCAAATGTATGATGCTGTTGAACTGTTTGGGACAGACACAAATGACGAGACAATTTTTGCTGGAATTAGAAGCGCTTTTGAAGAAAATTACATCGCCAAAAAAGATAGAGTATATTTTGACTGCACTAATTTTTACTTTGAAATTGATAAGCCAACTGACTTTTTAAAACCAGGTCCAAGTAAAGAAAACAGACCAAATCCGCTAATCGGACTTGGTCTGTTAATAGACCAAGAAGGCATCCCAATTGCATATAAAATGTATCCAGGTAACAAGTCAGAAATCCCAGTTTTTAAAGATGTTTTAACTACTATGAAAGACCAGTTTAACATCCAAAATAAAGTAATTAGAATTGCGGATAAAGGTTTAAACTGTTCTTCAAACATCGTTAGAACTTATGTTGAAGAAGACGGCTATATCTTTTCAGAATCGGTTCGTAAGGCTACTAAAGAGACAAAAGCCTGGATTTTAGACCCAAGTGGATACAAAGAAATACTTGACGAAAACGGTGAAGTGATTTTTAAGTATAAATCCACAGTAGATTATTTTAATCTAGTGAATATCAACGATAGAACTAACAAGAAACAATACAGGGAAATCCCACAAAAAAGAGTAGCGTTTTGGTCAAGAGACTACGCAATTAAAACCAAAATTGAACGTAGTAAAGTTATTGAAAAACAAGAGAAAAATCTAAACTTTGAATCACTTTACAAAAAGTCAATTTATGGTTTTGGTTCTAAGTATATTCAAGAAGAAATAATTGATTCAAACGGTGAAATTTTAGATGCAGAAAAAGAGCGTTTTATTGACTTTGATAAAATCAAAATTGACGAACAACTAGATGGTTTTAATATGTTGGTGACCAGCGAACTTAAAGCACCAGATAAAGAAATCATTGATGCCTACAAGAGACTTTGGAAAATAGAAGAGTCATTTAGAATTCTGAAGACTACACTAGAAGCAAGACCAGTTCATCACAAAAATATTCAAAGCATCAAAGGCCACTTTTTAATTTGTATGACAGCACTAATGCTGTCTAGAATTGTTGAAGTTAAAAAACTTAGAGGTAAGATAAATTCGTGTAAGTATATTGAGTCTTTAAGGAAATACAAAGCCTTTAAAATCAGTAATAAATATCAACTTTTCTATATTGACGATAACCTAAATCTGATGTCTATTTACTATGGAATTAGACTAAATCAAAAAATAAAAACTGAAAAAGAAATAGCGGATTTATTCAAATAACCCCTCTATTTTTTGGTATACAAGAAAAAACGGAATTATCGGCTTAATAAAGCCGATAATTCCGTTTTAAATTTCATATCTCCGAAACTCAGGTACCTATGTAGTAATTTCAATCAAAAAACATTTTTTTTTTTTTTGATGCCAAAAAAGTTAAAGAAAGGAAAGAAAAATGGAAAATGAAAAACAAAATTTAAACAACGTGATTTCTGCAAACCCGTGTTGCGGGGTTATACAAGATTTTTTTGGAGTAAATTCCTCTATTTTTTACATTTAACGGCTCAATAGAGCCGTTTTTTTATTCACGAAAAAAATTTTTGCGAGTTGTTATATCTTGTATAATAATGTAAACCGTGATATAATAGTTTGCGTAATAATGGCTTTATAAGGAGGACATTATGAGTCTAATCGTGAAAAAGATACCTAAAAAAGATAACCGAATTTACCTAGTTATCGCAGATGCTGTGTATAGCAAAAAAACTAAAAACTCAGTGCACAAAACCGTCAAGTCACTTGGATATGCAGATGAGTTAGAGCAAAAATACCCAGACCCATATAACTACTTTAAAGCTCAGTGTGCACTGGAAAACAAGAAAAGAAAAGAAATAGATAAATCGCCTATTTCTATGGAAAAACCAGAACTTCTTAATATTGGTTATTTTCCTTTTAAAAGGTTGTACGATGAACTTCAAATTCATAAATATTTAAAAGGTGTTCAGCTGTTTCGTGGTGGCAGAGAACAATACAAACTTTCAGATATTTTTGAGCCATTAGTCTACGCTAGACTAATGGAACCTGCCTCAAAAATTCAAAGTTATCACAAAGTTATTCCTAGTTTTTATCATGATTTTAATTTTTCAAAAGACCAAATGTATGATGCTGTTGAACTGTTTGGGACAGACACAAATGACGAGACAATTTTTGCTGGAATTAGAAGCGCTTTTGAAGAAAATTACATCGCCAAAAAAGATAGAGTATATTTTGACTGCACTAATTTTTACTTTGAAATTGATAAGCCAACTGACTTTTTAAAACCAGGTCCAAGTAAAGAAAACAGACCAAATCCGCTAATCGGACTTGGTCTGTTAATAGACCAAGAAGGCATCCCAATTGCATATAAAATGTATCCAGGTAACAAGTCAGAAATCCCAGTTTTTAAAGATGTTTTAACTACTATGAAAGACCAGTTTAACATCCAAAATAAAGTAATTAGAATTGCGGATAAAGGTTTAAACTGTTCTTCAAACATCGTTAGAACTTATGTTGAAGAAGACGGCTATATCTTTTCAGAATCGGTTCGTAAGGCTACTAAAGAGACAAAAGCCTGGATTTTAGACCCAAGTGGATACAAAGAAATACTTGACGAAAACGGTGAAGTGATTTTTAAGTATAAATCCACAGTAGATTATTTTAATCTAGTGAATATCAACGATAGAACTAACAAGAAACAATACAGGGAAATCCCACAAAAAAGAGTAGCGTTTTGGTCAAGAGACTACGCAATTAAAACCAAAATTGAACGTAGTAAAGTTATTGAAAAACAAGAGAAAAATCTAAACTTTGAATCACTTTACAAAAAGTCAATTTATGGTTTTGGTTCTAAGTATATTCAAGAAGAAATAATTGATTCAAACGGTGAAATTTTAGATGCAGAAAAAGAGCGTTTTATTGACTTTGATAAAATCAAAATTGACGAACAACTAGATGGTTTTAATATGTTGGTGACCAGCGAACTTAAAGCACCAGATAAAGAAATCATTGATGCCTACAAGAGACTTTGGAAAATAGAAGAGTCATTTAGAATTCTGAAGACTACACTAGAAGCAAGACCAGTTCATCACAAAAATATTCAAAGCATCAAAGGCCACTTTTTAATTTGTATGACAGCACTAATGCTGTCTAGAATTGTTGAAGTTAAAAAACTTAGAGGTAAGATAAATTCGTGTAAGTATATTGAGTCTTTAAGGAAATACAAAGCCTTTAAAATCAGTAATAAATATCAACTTTTCTATATTGACGATAACCTAAATCTGATGTCTATTTACTATGGAATTAGACTAAATCAAAAAATAAAAACTGAAAAAGAAATAGCGGATTTATTCAAATAACCCCTCTATTTTTTGGTATACAAGAAAAAACGGAATTATCGGCTTAATAAAGCCGATAATTCCGTTTTAAATTTCATATCTCCGAAACTCAGGTACCTATGTAGTAATTTCAATCAAAAAACATTTTTTTTTTTTTTGATGCCAAAAAAGTTAAAGAAAGGAAAGAAAAATGGAAAATGAAAAACAAAATTTAAACAACGTGATTTCTGCAAACGATATCACGAAAAAACAGCCTAGATATGGAATTTCCCTTGACATGGGTACTAACTCTATTGGTTTTGCCGTGGTATGGGACTCTGGCGAGAAAGCAGACCAAATTGTAGTCAGGAAAGGAAAACGCCTGTATGGTGCTAGACTTTTTGAAGAGGCTCAAGACTCAAGTAAATATCGTAGTGCTCGTTCTGCCAGAAGAACTTTAGGTAAAAAACTGTGGAGATTGAATTTACTTAAAGGCGTGCTTAAAGAATATGTATTAAACGAAGATAAAGATTTTTATAAAAATCTACATCTTACTCAAATTCACCAAGGTTCAAACATTTTATTTAGAGAACCAAACTATCAAGATAAAGACTATTTTAAAGAGTTTCCAACAATTTATCATTTAAGACAAGCACTTACAAACAAATTAAAGGTAGAAGAATTTAAAGCGCGCGGTTTATACTATCGCTTCTTATTTTTAGCTGCAGACGATATGCTTAAAAATCGTGGACACTTTTTGATTACTGCTGACCTCGATTTTTCAAATTTATCCAATGTTGAACAACAAAAAACAAGTTTAATTAGTGAGATTGCTGATGGAATTTTGAACTTAGCAGATCTAGATAGTGAGATTCAAAATAAAGAAGAAGTTATCGCTGAAATTGATAAATATTTTTCTGACCCTAATGTTAAACCAAAAAATAACATAGCAGGCTATATTTACCGCGCAATCATTGGAAACGACATTAATTACAATGCGCTTTTTGGTATTAGTGATAAAAATAAGATGAAGTTTTCTGCGAATGAACTTGAAGAATTACAAACCGAAGACGAAGAAGTAAACTCAATTATTGAAAAAATGTTTTCATATTACTCAATATTAAAGGCGTCTAAGATTATAAGTGGAGATTCTAAGTCTATTTCTGACTTTAAAATTAAACTTTTTGAAAATCATCAAAATACAGTTAATCTGTTAAAAACGCTTTTTAAAGGAACTGATGTATATAAAGATATTTTTAATAAACACGGAATTTACGAAAAATTTATTGGTAACGGTAAAGAAAGCGAAGCTGGCAAGAAATACAAGTCAGGCAAAAAACGTCCTTTAAGGGCTTACCAAGATGGTTTTATTAAAGAACTGAATAAAATTCTTCAAAATTATTTTAAAGACACTGAAACAAAAGAAAGTTTCTTAACAAACGCTGAAAGTAAAGGGCTTGAATTTAAACACTTTGCAGAATATTTGATTTCTGAAAACCCTACTTTTGATGATGTTGAAAAAGGTGATACTCTATATACTCCAACTAATTTTGAATACAGTAGAGAAGTGATGAATCAACTGCATCTTGCTGAACTTAGAAAAATTCTTGAAGTTTCTGCGCTACCTGACAGCATAAAAAATAACTTAGAAACACTGCTTACCTTTAAAGCAGATTATTATCTAGGTCCGCTTTCTTCAAATGTTGAAGGTAAAAACCAATGGTTGGTCAAAAAAGAAGGTTTTGAAGACGAAAAAGTCACTCCTTTTAATATAGAACAAGTTGTAGATAAAATGGAAACCAACAATAAGTTTATTTCCAGAATGAAAAGAACTTGTAGTTATTTAGTTGGTGAAGAAACCATACAGCAAGAAACCATACTTTATCAAGACTATATTTTTTACAATACTGTAAACAAACTTTGTTTTGGAGAAGAAGTTGTGCCGATTTCCCAAGAAGACAAAGAAAAACTTTATCAATATTTGCTCGTTAACAATTCAAATCAATTGACTTTAAAGACAATCGAGAAACTACTTGAAAAAAAAGTTTCAAAAGGTATGGATTTAAATGCAGATAAACCTACACTCCCGCTTTCTTTATCTGCTCACCGTAAATTTAGAGAAATTTTTGGTTTTCAAAACGAAAAACCAGAAAATTATTTAGATTCTCTTAAAGTAATATTTTTTGACGAAGTTATCAATAATTTCAACATAAATAGTAATAACAGCATAGAAGTAAAACTTAAAATCATTGAAAAACTGGCCAAAATTTGCGAAACACAAGAATTTAAAAATTTAGAGTTAAATAAAGATGTTAAACTTACTCAAGAACTTACTAATAAAAATTTTGTAGATGATACGGTTAATATTGTTGCATTAAAGAAACTTTTGCAGGTCAAATCAAACAAATCAGGTAAACTTTCATTTGAGTTTTTAACTAATCTTTTTCTTGAAAACGAAGACGGTGAATCAAAAACTGTAATTTCGCATTTACGCGAATCTAACTTAAATCTGCAAGAACTAATTTATCTTAATGATAACCTGACAATAATTGCTAACAAAAATGCCAAAAAGGAACTTGATTTTTCAGATCCACACTTTTTAAATCAATATCTTTCTGAACGTTTTGTACCACCACTTTCAAGAAGACCAATAATTCAGGCAAACAAGTTAATTGACGAAATAATTGAAATTATGAACGGTCAACTACCTTCACACATTACTCTTGAGTTTACTCGCACTAACAACAAAAAAGATAAAAACAAAAGAACTACTTCTAGACGTGAACAAATTAAGAAACAAATTGAAAGTTTAAAAAACCTTGAGTATAAACAAAGTCTTATTGAAGAACTTGGTAACCTGCAAGTTGACCCTGAATTAAGAGGTGATAAGTTATATCTTTATTTTCTCAACTTGGAAAAGACATTTATACCGGAAAATCTATTGATACTAGAAATTTAGAAGACTACGATATTGACCATATTTGGCCACAATCTAAGATTACAGACGAATCAATTCATAACAACAAAGTCTTAACATTTAAAGATGAAAACCGCAAAAAGGCAGATAGATATCCGCTTTCTTTAGAAATACAAACAAAAATGAGTAATTTTTGGAAGTATTTAAAAGATTCTAAACTAATAACTGCCGAAAAATATGAAAGACTAATTAGAAAAACAGAACTAGCCAAAGATGAAGTTTCTGAATTTGAAAATAGACAGAAAAATATTTTAGATTGGGTAAATAAGGAACTAATTAACTTTTTAAAAGACTATAAATTCAAAGGTAAAGAATTTGAAGCGGTTTATTCTAAATCAAGTTATGTAGATG
>CAUTSX010000039.1:0-7208 GCA_963541405.1 uncultured Acholeplasmataceae bacterium
ATTAAAATTGAATCCACCTCGTCAATTATTGCAAAGTTCAGACCTCTTTTTCCAACTAAATCTTCTTTATACAAAGAGATATTGTCGCGCAAATAGTCAAAACCTAACTCTGAGTTAGTTGAATAGAGAATATCGCATTCATATGCTGCTTGTTTTTCTGCTGATTCCATTTGCGATAAATTAAGTCCAACTGAAAGTCCTAAAAACTCAAATAATTTACCAATTTCACCTTTTGCTTCGCGGGTTGCTAAGTATTCGTTGACAGTCACTATATGCACACCTTGTTCAGTTAAAGCATTTAAGTATGCTGGCATCACGGCGGTCAAAGTCTTTCCTTCACCAGTTTTCATCTCAGCGATATTACCACCGTGAATAATGTAGGCACCAGCGATTTGCACAAAGAAAGGAGTAAGGCCAGTGACTCTAGTAGAAGCTTCTCTAACTAAAGCAAAAGCAGGAACAACTAGTTCCTCAAGTGTGGTTTTGCCGGCTTTTAAAGCAGCCTTATATTCGTTTGTAATTCGCGGAAAATCTTCGTCTTTTAGGACTTTGTATTCATTTTCCAGGGCTAAAACTTTGCTTGCGATTTTTTTTGCTTTCTTTAGAAGTTTGCGAGAAGGGTCAAATAATTTTTTTAAAAACATAAATAGGTACCTCGGTATCTTTAAAATTTAGTTAAAATAAGTTAACTTTTTGGAAAGTAGTTAAAATACTCACCTTTTTTTAAAAGCAACTCGCTGTGAGTTCCACTTTCTATAATTTTACCATTTTTAAGAACAAATATGCAGTGGCTATTTTGAATTGTAGAAAGCCTGTGGGCAACCACAATTAGCGTGTATTTACCCTTAATTTTATCAAGTGACGCTTGGATAACGCTTTCGGTTTTAGTGTCAATGTTGGCAGTGGCTTCGTCTAGTAAAATTAGCAGTGGGTCTTTACAAATTGTGCGAGCAAAAGAAATAAGTTGACGCTCACCTGCCGATAAGTTCTTACCGTTTTCTTCCAAAACATGATCAAGTCCTTTTTCGTATTTCAAAACAAGATCAGCACAGCCAAGAAATTCAAGCGTTTCCATCACTTTTTCCTTTGGGATTTTAGGGTTATTCAAAGTAATATTTGCCAAAATTGTGTCATTAAATAGGTAGACATCTTGTTGCATCACACCGATTTTTTCGCGAAGAGCGTTGAGCGAATACTTAGAAATTTCGGTGTTATCAATTAAAATTTGGCCTTTTTGAATGTCAAATTGGCGAGTAAGTAAATTTAAAATCGTGGTTTTACCAGAGCCGGTCTTACCAACAAACGAGTAAGTTTTGCCACTCTCTAACTTAAAGTTAACGCCTTTAAGCACAGATTCATTTAAAGCATACTCAAAGTGAACTTCTTTAAACTCAATGTCAAACTTCTTAACTTCTTGAATTAGTGCGCCCTTACTTTCTTTAATTTCAGGTTCAGTTTCAAGAATTTTGTTAATCTTGCTAGACGCGACCATAGTAGATTGAACTTCGACAAACTGCTCTGAAAACCACAAAATAGGGTGAAAGAAAGTTTCAATTAAAATAAAGAAAGGTGGAACTATATAAATGTCTTTAATTGTTCCTTTTAAAATTAAGTTAAAAGCCACATAAAACAAATAAACTTGGGCAACAGTTGAAACTCCGAAAATTATTGGTCTTAAAAAGTTGTGCATCAGCATAATTTTTAAGTTAGCCTTTAGTAGTTTTCTTTCTTGCACGCGAAACTCAGCGTTCTTCTTGGCCTGTTTGCCAAAAACTTGTGTGATCTTCATACCGCGGAAGTTTTCAGCTAGATAGCCATTGATTTTAGCCTTTTGGTTGTCAGAAAAATCAAAAGATTTTTTGGTAAAAAAAGTGGTCAAAATTACCAAAATTACCAAAATTGGTATGTTTATCAACATGTAGAGCGTTAAAATTGGCGAAATTATCAACATGTAGATAAAGATAGAAACAAATAAAAAGATATTTTCTAAAATTCCCGGCAGAAGCGCTGAAAGGAAATAGTAAAGCTCTTCAGCAGACGAGCAAACTCGGGAAGTTAAAGACCCAGTTTGATTTTTTTGCATGTTACCACTTGAAAACGAAAGTATTTTTTTAAAAGTTTCTAGTCTAATTTGATAAACGTAGTCTTGGCCGATTTTGTCAAGTTGTACTGAATTAAATAATTTAGCCAGAGCTGTAAAAACCGAAAAGAAGGTCAAAACAATTAAAGCAATTAAAACAGCCCAAATACCAGTGGCTCCAAGAAAAGTGCCTTTGCCGTCAACTACTTTCATGATTTTGCCAAAAATTGACTTAGGAAGTGCTGCCGAAAGCGAAAACAAAATAGATAAAAGAAAACTAGTAAGCAGAGTTTTTCGGTGCTTGCGAATTAGTTTGGTGTTGTTTTTAGTAAAAGCATCTCTTAGTCTAGGCATTACTCTAGCCCTTTCATGCTCTGGGTTTGCATAAGTGCACGGTATTCTTGGTTTTTGAAAATTAGTTCTGCGTGAGTACCCGAATCTGCAACTGTACCATTTTTTAAAATAAAAATGTTGTCGCTTGACTTAATTGAAGATATGCGGTGCGAAATTAGGATAACTACCATTTCAGGAGTTTTTAGTTTGTTGACAGAATTTAGAATTTTTTGCTCGGTTTTCATATCAAGTGCGGAAAGCGAGTCGTCTAAAATTAAAATTTTTGGGTTGTTTAGAAACGCACGAGCCAAAGATATTCGCTGTTTTTCACCACCCGATAAGTTTTTACCATTTTCCAAAATCTTGGTGTTTTGACCATGTTCTAAGTTAATCAAAGTATTTTTTAAATCAAAATTAGCGTATAGTTTGTCAAGCACTATTTGATCTAAATATTTGTTTTTAAAGTTAACGTTAGCAGCAATAGTATCTGAAAACAAAAACCCATTTTGCGAAACATAGCCAATTTGCTCAGCAAGGGTATTTTGAGAAAGACTATTGGTATCTACTCCGCCAATTAAACATTTGCCGTTTTGAGAGCCATAGACTTTTAGCAATATTTCGCCGATTGTGGTTTTCCCAGAACCTGTGCGGCCAAGTATCCCAATAGTTTGACCAGGTTTAATTTTTAAGTTTAAGTTTTTAAGCACTAGATTTTTAGGGTCATCTGGATATGCAAAGTTAAAGTCTTTAAACTCAATTTCTGAAGTTAAATCAGCAACGAAAATGTTATTGTTTGTTTTTAAGTATCTGGCAAATACAACATCTACGGTGGGGTTAACTTCAATTTCGCTTTCCTTGTTTAAGGCATTTAAAAATACACGTCTTGAAACCAAAGTTTTTGAAAGCATTGATACAAAATGACCGATTGCAATCAAAGGCCAAGAAAGGGTAAAAACATAGGTGATAAACAAAATCATGTCTTCAGATTCAAGTTTACCAAACACTTTACTTGGATAAATAATGATTAAAGAAAGCGTAAAAATTAACACAGTTAAGTTAAGACCAGTAATCAATTGGTTAAAAAAGTGATTTTTAAAACCAGCCTTGGCGCTTTTTGAGTAGGCTGCACTGTAGTTTTTGGCGAGAACTCCAAAGTGAGCATACGCCCAAGTTTCTCTCAAAAAAGCCTTAATTACCGCGTGTCCTTGAAAAATCTCTTGGACAAAGTCCTGCATAATTGTGTAGTTAGCACGAGAAGTCTTGAAGTGCGACCTCATTTGGCGGCCAAAGTAAAGCGATACTAAAAATACAAAAGTCAAAGGTACCAAAAAAGCAGTAGACGCAGCCCAAGACAACGTAAACATTTTATATAAAGTAAAGCCACCTAAAAAAATAATGTCTGAAAGCATTAAGAAACTCAAAGCCACAGTCATTCTAATTTGGTTAATGTCCTGCGTAAAATACGCCATTAAAGCGCCGGTTTTAGTGGTTTTAAAGTGAGTTTGACTTTGTTTTGTTTGTTTTTCAAACAAGTCAACTCGCATTTTACTTTCAACTAATCTAGATGTGCCAAATAATGCAAACCGCCACATAAATCTACCTAAAATTAAAAGTCCAAGCAACATTAAAATAGAGGTGATATGGCTATACACCTCTATTTTTTTGCTGGTTAGTTCTGCTTTATTTGTTTTAAAAATCTTTAAGATTCCTCTAAAAAGTTCAGGAATTTTTAACTGGTACCAGTTAATAACAACCAGTACAGCCGCTCCAAAAAACAAATAAGGACTAAAACGAACAATTAGTTTTAAAAAATAAAATTTGTTGTTTTGGCTTTTTTTCATCTAAAATTTTAATAAATTACTTTTCTTTAATTTCAACTCCGTAGTTTTGACGAAGAGATTGCTCTAAACCGAAAGCAAAATCCTCTAGTCTAGAGATTTCTTGAAAAGTTATGGCCTGTGCTTTCATAATGTCTTTTACAATTTTCTTAAAATCAGGCTCCTTGATGTTATTGAAAGTTAAGAAATAAAGAACTTCGTCTAAATAAGCCTGAAATTGAGCAAGTGTACTGTGTTCTAAAAGTGTTAACAGGAACACACACTCCACCAAAGAACCCAAAATGTAGACTTCTTTTTCTTTTTCATTAAAATAAGACTCAGGATGTTTAACTAAAATTTCTTTAAAAGCCTCAACTAGGTGCTCTAAATAATTCATTAAACCAAAAGCGTCTTCAATTTCTTTATCGGCAAAGTCAACTGGGGCTAAATATAATTTTAAGCAAGAAACTGTATTTTCAAAAAGTCCTGCGACTAAGTAATTTTTTTCAATAAAACGAGTTAAAACAGCAAAGTCATCAGACTGCGTAAACTCTCTGATTTGACTAAGTTTAGAGTGCTTGTTTAGCATTTGCCAACTGAACCAAAAAATTGCATTTTTTGGCGAACTATATCTTTGGCGCGTTCAACTCCTGGTTTTAGAATTTTACGAGGGTCGTAGCCCTTTCCAACTTGATCAAGTCCTGCTTGAAAATATTCATGCAACCCATCTCTAAAGGCTTGTTGCAATTCAGTGTTGACATTAATTTTAGCAATTCCCAGTTTAATGGCTTTTTTAACTTGATCTTCCGGAATTCCAGTTCCACCGTGTAAGACTAAAGGAAAGTTCGCGGTTTCTTTGGAAAGCAGTTCAATTTGCGCAAAAGATAGTCCTTTCCAGTTAAGAGGATATGGTCCGTGGATGTTGCCAACACCTGCGGCTAAAAAGTCTATACCAAGTTCTTGCATCGCTTTGGCTTCTTTAGGGTCAGCAAGTTCTCCGTTGCCAATCACTCCGTCTTCTTCGCCACCAATAGTTCCAACTTCTGCTTCAAAAGAAATGTTTTTTACTTTAGCCAGTTGTAGCAGTTCTTTAGTTTTTGCGTAGTTTTCTTCAAAGGCAAAATGAGAACCGTCAAACATTACAGAAGTAAAGCCAGCGGCAATCGCTTTTTTAGTGCCTTCATAAGTTCCGTGGTCAAGGTGCAGAGCAACCGGTACGGTAATTTGAAGGTCGTCGTGCAAAGCATATACCATTTGTGCAACTGTTTTAAAGCCACCCATGTAGCGAATAGCGCCTTCTGAAACTCCAAGAATTACTGGACTTTTTTGTTCTTCTGCAACTTCTAAAACTAAACGAGTCCATTCTAAATTATTAATATTGATATGAGCAACAGCGTAGCCACCTTGGCGTGCTTTGTGTACCATATCGTGTGCGTTTACTAACATATCTAAATTAAATACTCCTTAAATTAAGATTTATTTTTTTGTTTAAATTGATTTGTTATTTATTAACTTGACGTTCAATGATGTCTTTAAGTACTTTGTGTGATTTTTGAATGGCTTTAGTTTCGCGTTCATCAAGTTCAAGTTGTAGAACTTCACGAATTCCGGATGCATTTATCACACAAGGAGTTCCAAGATATACATCTTTTAGCCCGTATTCTCCATCTAAGTATGCAGAAACTGAAAGAACAGCGTTTTCGTTTGAAAGAATGGCTTTACAAATTCTGGTCATCGCAGTGCCAATTCCGTAGTAAGTTGCGCCTTTGCGGTTAATGATTTCATAGGCTTTGTGGCGCACGCAGTCTTCGATTTCCATTAGTTTATCACAGTTAACTCCGCATCTTTTTCCAAGGTATTTGTTTAGTTTAAGTCCAGCAACTGAAGCAGCGGAGAATGCTGCAAACTCAGAGTCGCCGTGTTCGCCCATTACGTATGCGTGTACATTTCTTGGGTCAACTTCTAAATATTCAGATAAAGCGTAGCGTAGACGTGCAGAGTCTAAAACTGTACCTGAACCGATTACTCGTTCTTTTGGAAAACCTGAGAACTTCTTAACGGCGTAGGTCATGATGTCAACAGGATTCGAAACCACTAAGAAAATACCGTTGAAACCACTTTTCATGATTTCTTTGACAATACTTTCCATAATTTTTAGGTTAATGTCAATTAACTCAAGGCGAGTTTGACCTGGTTTTTGAGCAGCGCCTGCTGTAATTACCACAATTTCAGCGTCATGACAGTCTTTATAGTCGGCTGCATAAACTTTGACGTTTGGACCGTGCACTAACACGTCTTGTAAGTCAAGTGCATCTCCTTCTGTTCTGGCTTTGTTGATATCAACAATCCCGATTTCTGTGCCTACTCCTAAAATTGTTGAGGCAAATGCGAAAGACGAACCTACTTGACCGTCTCCAACTAAGATAATTTTATTTTTTTTAATCATTTCTTGCTCCTTAATTATCTTTTTAATTATAATATAAATAAAGAGTTTTTTCTATCGTTTTCTGCAGATTTTAGAAGCATAATCACCTATTTTAAAGGTGTTTTTATTCAAATTTAGAAACCCTGGAAATAATTTTTAAATAACTTAAATAACGGCTCAAAATTACGGCGCTGTGGTATAATTTAAGAGTTAAACGAGGTACACAAATGCTTTGGAGTGATTGGCTAGTTTTTATATTATCTATTTTAATGGTTGCAAATGTATTACTGCAACAATCTAAAGATGATTTGCAAGATGCTTTTTCTGGTGATAAATCAGAATTATTTAAAAATAAAAAAGCACGAGGACTTGAGGCTGTTTTAAACATTACAATGGCTGTGTTTTCTACTTTATTTGTAATATTTATCATCGTTAGTCGTGTACTAATTACAAAAGGTTTCTAAGTAAACCTTTTTTTATTTTTTAAAATGCACCGCTTTTTTACCAAAAACTGGGAGTTTGACCCTGAAATTAAGCACCAAATTAAAAATGT
>CAUTSX010000040.1:0-7042 GCA_963541405.1 uncultured Acholeplasmataceae bacterium
TCTACCTAAAATAGAACTTGCATTAGATGGTAAAACAAAAGGTTTTAAAACAAAAAATTAAGGTTAGTATTTCAACTCTAAAACAAGAACCTTACGAAAAGAAACGTCTTGAGCAACTAGTTTTTTTAAACAAAGTTCAGACACGCATGAAAATAAGTGCACAAAAAGAGTCAATTAAAGTAAATTATTTAAAAAAACTAAAACAAGAAAATAACTTATTTAAAGTTAAGTTAGCAGAACTTGAAAAACAAAAACACACTTATTTAAATGAAGTAAACTCAGAAAATCAAACTGCACTACTTAAGTATTTAAAAAAACTTAGAGAAATTAAAAAGTACATAATTAAAATGAAGGGTGCCCCATCCTAATAACTAGGATAGGGCACAAACATATTTGGCGGTTTGTATTAAATTCCGTTTAGTAAAAAATCTTTTAACGAAATAATTTCTATTCCTTCTTCACTAAAAAACTTATGAATATTTTGGTGAACTACAATTATTTTTCTAAAATTGTCTTTAATACGCAAAAGTGATTTTTTCTCTTGCTTTAGTTTATCTAAATCAGCAAGACTGTAGGCAACTTGGATATAGATGCGTTCATTTAACTTGTTGCAAATAAAGTCAATTTCTAAAGTTTTTCTTTTAATCTCAGAACCGCTTTTTTCGCTAACTTCAACTGTACCAACATCTACATTAAAACCATTTAAAATAAGTTCGTTATAAACTATATTTTCCAAAATATGGGTAGACTCAACCTGTCTAAAGTTAATCAAAGCGTTTCTTAAACCAGGATCAGCAAAGTAGTACTTTGACCCAGCGCCTATGTATTTTTTGCCTTTTAAGTCATATCTTTTGGCTTCGGACAACAAGAAAGCATTTTTAATGTATTCAATGTGGGTTTTAATAGTTTCGTTGTCGTAGTTAATTTTGATTTTTGACTTAAAGGTATTTTCTAGTTTACTTGGATTAGTAAATGAGCCTATTTGACTGGCGAGTGTCTCCAGTAACTGAGAAAAAGAATCGATGTTTTTTATAGAATTGTATTCAGTGATATCTTTAATGTAGATTTCTGTAAAAAGTAATTTTAAGAGTTTTTGTCTGTCAGCCTGGTTTTTTTCGTTTAAAATAATTGGCATTCCACCAAAATAAGAATACTCAAAAAAGGCAGTGTTAAAATCTGTGTTAAAATAATCAAAATATTCTTTAAAAGAAAGTGGATATAGGTGTATTGCATCTCCTCTGCCCCTAAACTCAGTTGCAATATCTTTAGACAATAGTTTTGAGTTGCTTCCGGTTACATACACATCAAAGTTTTCGTGTCTAAGTAGACCGTTTAGCACAAAAACAAAATACTCAAGTAACTGAATTTCATCAAGTAAAATGTAGTATTTTTGAGTTTTATCTTTGGTTTTTTCTAAAATAAAGTCAATAAACTTTAAATGGTTGACCGATGAAACAGCGCTTCCTTGCTTGCCAAGCAAGGTTTTTTGTTCAGGTAAATATCTTTCTAGCAATCTTAAGTCTTCGGCGTTGTCAAAAGCAAAGGTTATTATTTGTTGTTCTTCGACTTTTTCTTTAAGTAAATGATTTTTAAACAAATTGAAAAGTAAATAGCTTTTACCGACACGGCGTAAGCCTGTGATTATTTTAATCCTTTTATTCCATTTCTTTTCAATCAATTTGTTTAAGTAAAAATCTCTTTTAATTTCCATATTACACCTACAGACAAATTATAACAAATTTTGTAATTATATCCGTAATTTTATGTAGTTATGCATATTTTTACGGATATAAAATTAAACATTTGGATTTTATGACCTACTTTAATGGAAATATTGCTATTCTTAAAAATATAATAATTATTATTTTATATCCGTAATTTTAAGCATTTTTACATAAAAATACGGATACTTTTTTGTATCCGCATTGTTTTTTAGTCTTAGACTATAAAATCAAAGTAAAAATCTTTGATACGAACAACGTCACCATTTTTGGCGCCGTGTTCAAGTAGTGCCTCGTCAACTCCAAGTGACCTTAATTGATAAGCAAAGCGTTTAACTGAAGAGTCGTTATTAAAATCAACCTTGTAAAAAAGGTCAAAAATCATTTTGCCTTCAATTACAAAACAATTTTCTTCTCTCTTGACTGTAAATAAATTGTTTTGGGCTTTATCAGTTTTTGATTTTAACTCAGTTTGAACTTGCGTGTTGTTAGATTCTGTTGGTGGTTTTACTCTAGATAAAACTAAGTCCATTTTAGCAATTACTTTACTTGAATCTAAGTAGTTTTTCGTAGAAATTACAACTTTTGGTTTGTTTTTAAAGCATTTAAGCGCTTCGTCAATTGCAGCTTGTTCAACTAAGTCTGCTTTGTTTAAAATAATTAGTTCTTTTTTCTTAACTAAATGTTTTGAGTATTTCTTGAGTTCCGCCTTAATTTGCAGGTAAGCAGTTTTTGGGTCCTTAGTTAAATCCAAAACATGGGCAAGTACTTTGCAGCGCTCAATGTGGCGAAGAAAAGTAAAACCCAGGCCTTCGCCAAGATGTGCGTTTTCAATAATTCCAGGAATATCACAGACTACGAAGTCTTTTTCTTTAGTTGAAACTACACCTAGGTTTGGAATCAGTGTAGTAAACTCGTAATCCGCGATCTTGGGATTGGCTCTAGAAATTAGCGCTAAAGTTGACGATTTTCCGACATTTGGAAAACCAACCAAGCCAATGTCTGCAATATACTTTAAAATTAGTTTTGCTTGAACCTCTTCGCCAGGCAGGCCGTTTTCAGCGTAATCTGGTGCTTGATTGCGGTTGGACTTAAAGGATTTGTTGCCTCTGCCACCGCGGCCCCCGTGTGCCACAATAAACTCATCTTTTTCGCCCAATACTTCAAAAAGCAATTGACCGTCTACACAGACTTGAGTGCCAAGCGGTACTCTGACCACGGTGTTTTCGCCGTTTTTGCCGTTGCAAGACTTCTCAGCACCATTTTGTCCGTTTTGTGCTTTAATTAAATTATTGTTTTTAAACCAAAGTAGGTTGTTAAGTGAACTGTCGCCAATAATTGCAACTGAACCTCCGTTTCCACCGTTTCCACCAGCAGGTCCTCCAAACTCAACATACTTTTCTCGTCTAAAGGCAACCTTTCCGTTTCCGCCTTGCCCTGCTTTGAAGACTACTTTTACTTCATCTACTAACATACTTTTTTTCCTTTAATATTAAAAAAGGTAACTAAGTTAGTTACCTTGGTTATTTAGCGTAGACAGAAACTTGTTTTTTAGTTCTGCTGATGCGTTCAAATTTCACAACTCCAGAAATTAAGGCAAACAATGTATCATCGCCACCTTTTCCGACATTGTTACCAGGATGCACCTTGGTACCGCGTTGACGATAGATAATTGAACCGGCTGTACAATATTGACCATCTGATAACTTTGCACCTAAGCGTTTAGAAATGGAATCGCGTCCGTTTTTAGTTGAACCAACACCTTTTTTAGATGCGAATAACTGTAAATTTATGAGTAATAGCATTTTTATTCCTCCTTGATGTTTAAAGGATATTGTCTAGACATATCCTTCAGAGTATAAACTAGGTTTTTAAACACAGCCTCGGTTGCTTTGCTAGACTTCGTGATTTTAAAACTAAATTCGGCTTCGGATAATTTATACCCCATGTTTTTAGTTTCTTTTAGAAACTCAAGTAAATTGATGTGAGATTGAAATAAAACAGAAACGCCGGCGCAAACTATATCTTGACCAAAGGGTCCTGCCTCTGCGTGGCCTTTTACGCTTAGTTTCTGCGTTAATTCATCTACTTTAAACTTAATCAAATGTTTAGTTGCGTTTATGCAACAACAACGTCTTCAACCAAAACTTCGGTGTATGGTTGTCTGTGACCTTTTTTAACTTTGTCATTGTTTTTATCTTTGTATTTAAAAACGATGACTTTCTTTTGTTTACCATGGCGAAGCACTTTAGCGACAACTTTAGCGCCTTTAACATAAGGTGCGCCAACTTTAACTTTATCGCCAGAAACTAGTAGCACTTCTTTAAACTCAACAGTTTCGTCAACTGCGTTGTTAAGTTTTTCTAAAAACAATTTTTGACCTTTTTCGGCTTTAAATTGTTTGCCACCTACAGCAAATATAGCGTACATATTTTCCTCCTTAAAAGACTCACTATAAAAGTAATGCAAAAATGCATATTTAAAAGACTTTTTCTATGTGGTAATAACAATTAATGTTAACACATTTGTGTGTTTTTTGCCATTAAAAAGCGAGATTAACGAATTACTGAAACTATGGTGTTAACTATCGGGTTTTTGCGTTTCTTGGTGTAAATAAAGTTAGCAATGTGTTGACGCAGTTGTTTTTTTAAGTCGTTTAGTTGCAAACCGCGTTCGCCAACTTTTGAGTGGTAATTTGATAAGAAGGCTTTAGCGCTTTCTATGATTTCTAAAATAAAGTCGTTGTCGCGAGAAAAGCCCTTGGAAAAAATACTAAAGTGACCATGTACTTTGCGGTCTTGAAAAGAGTATCTAAAGGCTAGGATAAAAATTCCGTCTTCGGCTAAGTATGCGCGTTCTTTAACAATAATATCGTTATTTTCGTCAATTGGCACTTCATCAATTAGTTTATCTGCAGCCGGCAACTCTTTTTTTGAAACAAATCCGGATTTTTTGTTAAAGTGAGCGATGTCCCCGTTTTCCATAATCAAGATATTTTTTTCACTAAACCCAAAAGTTATCAAAGTTTCTTTGAGTTTAACCTGTTGGCTATACTCACCACGCAAAGGAATGATATAGCGTGGATTTAAAAGCGAAAGCATGAAAGAAATGTCGGTGCTAGAAGCCAGGTCGTGGACAATTAAATTAGGTTTGTAGTAAGTTTTGCACTCTGTTTTAAAAAGTTCGTCCAAGGTTGCGGCAAACATTGTCTCAACCCCTGGAATTGGTTTCATTAAAATACACACGGCGTCTGTCTTTGAAAGAGTTTGTCGTGGGTTTTTAGACTTCGCTATACTTTGTAGTTTAATTAAGGGAGTATTTAAGTTGCCAGTGATTATCATAACCACATTTTGTATCCCGTTTTCATAAACGTGTTTTTGTGAAACTAGCGATTTTAAGTCAAGTGATAGGTAGCCTTTTTTAATTAAAGGTAGTAATTTCATAAAAGACTTGCGGCTAGAGAAACAAATTTTTCTGTCTAGTTGTTCAGCCCAAGAAATTATTTCTTGAATACGTTTAATGTCTGTGTCTGCAACTGCAAAAAATAGGCGACCTTCGGTATTTTTAAAAACAGTTGTCAAAAACGCTTGGTATTTGTCTTGTGTAAATGTGGTGGTAAACTGAGAAACGCCTGAACAGTCTGGAAGTAAAGCCAAGGTGTCTTTAGCTAAGGCAGCTTCCATTAAGGCTGAAAACTCAGTTTGGTAAAGTGGATGCGGGGTCTTATTCAAAGAAAAAGAACCTGTGTAAATGATTTTACCAAGTTCAGTTTGCGCAATAATTCCCACGCTTTCTGGCAGCGCAGAACTGGTGAAATAAAAAGAAAAACTACAGTCTTTAAAATTTGCTTTGGTGCCTTTTTTAATTTCTCTAAACTCAACATCAGTAGAATCTAGGTCTGGAGTGTCTTCTAAAGTCTGCTTGATTTGGTGAATTGTCAGTTCAGTTGCGTAAACTGGTACTTTGATTTGTTTAAGTAAAAAAGGCAAAGCACCAATGTTTTCGTCTTTAAAAGACGATAAAAATATAGCCTGAATTTGGTCTTTGTGTGGCAGCAGGGTTGAGTAGTCAGCAATAATTGAATCAATTCCAAACTGTTGTTGAGTTGGGTATTTTAGTCCTGCGTCTAAAATGAAGATAGAACGATTGACTTGTAGACAAAAGAAGTTTTTTCCAATTTCTCCAAATCCACCAAGTCCAAAAATTTTAATATTAGTAATAATGCACCTCGTGTAAAAAATGTTTTTAAATATTTAATTTGAATTTACTTGTCTTCATATTTTTCTTTAAAAACAAGGACAAGTGATTTTTTGCCGTTAATGTATTTTACCATATTTTTAGCTGGGTTGTTTTCAATTTTACACTACAAAAAAATATCTGGAACTAATGTTTTAAACCTAGTTTCGGTAGTTTTACCCCAAAAAAGATAGGTTTTATTTCCAAAATAAACAAAAATCCAGTAGAGTGGCTCTACTGGATTTAATGATTAAGTTGACTAAAAAACTTAGTTGGGATTTGAGTCTTTTGAACTTTCTTCTGCGCTTTGTTCAGCCTCAGGAGTTTCTGTATAAGTCTTAATTAGTGGTTCTTTTTGAAACTCTTTGACAAAAGAAAGTTCTTTGTGTTTAACAACTGTCAGTGAAGTTGTAACGTATTGAATGATGTTAGCCACACGTTGTGGTGGAACGGCAATAAACAACTGAATAGCCAGCGAGTTATAGAAGGTCATCATCGCACTAATTCTAGATTCATCCATATTATTGAAAGCCTCGTCAAACAGCACTAGACAGCCAGAGCCTGCACCGCGATTACGAGAAAGCAGTTGTTGGAAAGAAGCCGCGATTACTATATAGAAAGGAACTTGGGTCTCACCACCTGATTTTTCGCGAGAAACTTTGGAAAAAAGTGAAACCACGTTGTCCTCAGAAGTAATTTCAATGTCGTATTTCATGTAATTGCGGTAATCAAGCAATCTTGCTGCAGTTTTTTCCATCGCAGGGTCAGTTGACGAAATTTGTCTAAATAAATCATCTAAAATCGTGGTTTGAGTTTTGTTTAAGTTGTCTTGAAATAGTGTGTTATTTAACTCTTGGTTGCGAGTAAGTAAGTTGTAGTATCTTTCAAAGTCTGGGTCTTCAGCGGCTTTGTAAATAAGTTTATAGGTGTCTTTGCCAAAGCGTTTGCCTTGCAGCGCAACGTTTAGGTCATCAATTTGTTGTTTAGCCTGTTCAATTGAAGAGGCTAGTTTATTTACAAACTCTTCTTTAAATGTAGTTTCTGCAGAGTCTCTCAGTTCCTTGGCTTTTTGCTCGTAAACTATT
>CAUTSX010000041.1:0-6821 GCA_963541405.1 uncultured Acholeplasmataceae bacterium
TGAGTCGCAACTTCGCGGATTTTTTGAATTTCTGCGTCTTTGCCTTCGCTGTGCGCACGGCGTACGTCTGCAGCAAACTTGCGTAAGCGAACATTAATGATTTCGTTCATCAAACCAGTGTTTGAACTAGATGTGGTCTCTGGCATTGCAGATTTTGGTACAAGTCCATATTTTTCAATTAAGTTTTGAAGCATTGCCCATTGACCACCGTCTTGGATACCTTGATTTAGTAAAAATTGAAGTGTACGGTCATCAACTTCTGAGTCTAAAAAATCTAGAACAGATTCAAAAAAGAAGTTTATTTTTTCTAGTTTATCGTAAAAAGCGATGTAGTTTTGTGAAAACTCAAATTCGGTTAATTTAAGGTTTTTCGCAGTAATTTCGCGAAGAAAGTTTAGACCAGAAAAAATCCAACAACGACCTGAGCGCATTTGGTTGGCAACAGGCAGAGTTTCTATGTTAACAGAGAAGTTAAACTGAGTGTTTTGTTCTTCTTCAAGTATGTAGGCAACATCTTGTAGATTTCCTTTAGTCAAAGCGCGACGAAGCACAGTTTTACTGTTGTCTGCTTTAATTGATTTTTCTAATTTAGATAAATATTCTTTTTCTAACATTTTTTCCCTCCATGAATACTTTAATTTTAACAAATCACGCCAGTTTTTTCCACACTTTTAACTTATCAAAATAGCTTAATTTTGGTATTTTTTGACAATGTTTCTTATTTGTTTAATAAAGTGTGATGATGTGTTAAAATTAAAGGCGTAGAAAGCAGCAGCAGTTTGCAAAAAACGCAACGCTCTCGCCTGATTGCATCTTAGCGATAGGCAAAAAGTTACTAATAAATTTTTTTTAATATTTTGTAATTTTTTAAAAAGAGTGCTCGCTTTGCACTCTTTTTTTAATTTATGCTTTCCAGAAAGGAGTAAATTTATCAATAATTTTTATCGCAACCAAAGAGTAAGAGTTCAAAAACCTGTTGAGTATGTCAATGAGTTTGTTCCAGACAGAACTATTTTGCTAATCTCTGAAACCGGCCAAAACTTAGGTGTAATGAGTAAAAGAGATGCTTTGAAAAAAGCAGTAGAGGCTGAACTTGACTTAGTTTTAGTTTCAGACGTCAAGGCTGAAAAATTAGTTTGTAAAATCATGAACTACTCAAAATACAAATACGACAAACTAAAAAGGGAAAAAGAACAAAAGAAAAATCAAACTATCATTGAAATTAAAGAAATTAGACTATCGCCAGTTATTGACGTTAACGACATTAACACTAAGTTAAAACACGCCAGACGCTTCTTTAAAGCAGGCAATAAAGTCAAAATTTCGATGCGTTTCCGCGGTAGAATGATTCAACGCATTGAACTTGGTATGGAAGTTATGCAAAAGTTCATTCAAGAATTGGGCGAAGAATGCGTGGTTGAGGCTCAACCTAAAATGGATAAACGCAGTTTAATTGCAACCATCGCCCCGGCAAAAAAAGAAAATAAATAAAGGAGTTTAAATTATGCCAAAACAAAAAAACCACTCTGGTCTTAAAAAAAGAGTAAAAATTTCTAAAACTGGAAAAATTTTAAGAGGTTGTGCATTCCGCAGTCACTTATCTGCGCACAAAACTCACAAACAAACAGTTCATTTAAGAAAAGGCGCACAAGTTTCTAAATCAGACGAAAGAAGAATTAAACAGCTTGTGGCTGGACTTCGTTAGTTTTTTTAAAAAAACTAACTAACTTGTATAAATAAAAATACAAATTATTATTTAAGGAGAATACAAACATGGCAAGAGTTAAAAATTCAAAAACTACCAAAGCACGCCGAAATAAAGTATTAAAACTAGCAAAAGGCTACTTTGGTTCAAAACACGCATTATACAAAACAGCACACGAACAAGTGATGCGTTCACTTCGCTATCAATTTAGAGACCGTAAACAAAGAAAAAGAGAATTCCGTAAACTTTGGATTACTAGAATCAACGCAGCATGCGCTCTTAATGATTTAAAATACTCAAAATTCATCCATGGTCTTGAACTTGCTAAAATTGAAATTAACAGAAAAGTTTTAGCAGAACTTGCAAACTCAGACCAAAAAGCGTTTAGCGAACTTTGCGATAAGGCTAAAAAAGCATTAGCGAAATAACTGTAGATGCCAAAAGAAACAAAAACTACAGAAAAAACTGTAAAAAAAGCCAAAGAATCTGCTAAAAAAACAACTAAGACTACAAAAAAAGAAAGTGCAAAAGTTGTCAAAAAAAGTGAGCCTAAAAAGAGTGCTAAGACAACTAAGCCTAAAACTGATTTAAAAAAAGTGGCTAAAGCTGTAAAATCCACAAAAAAAGAAGTTGCAAAAGTTGTCAAAAAAAGTGAGCCTAAAAAGACTATAAAGGCAACTAAAACAAACACAGACTCTTTGAAAAAAATTGACAGCGTCTATAAAAAAATAGTTAAAAAAATCGGTGATGAGCAAACTATTTCTTTAGAAGAGCTAAATAAAATCAACACTTCTGCAGATGGGCTAGATACTATCATTGAACGCCTAAAAAACGAAGGCTATGAAGTAACTGGTTTAGTTGACGAGACTGAAATTGATGCCGAAGAACTGAAAGACGCTGAGGACTTAGAAAACGAAATCAATCATTCAAATCTTTTTAAAAATACTGGCACAAACATCCCTTCAACTGACTTAATTAGTCTATACTATGCTGATGTTACTAAAATTAAACTACTAACTTTTGACGAAGAGCAAGAATTAGCCATTCAAATGGAAGACGGAAAGGCTGCGACTGAGCAAATTAGTGAAATGCTTGCCAACGGAGTTGACCAGTACGATCCAAAAATCCTAGATTTAAGAAAAGTTGAATACAAGGGTGTGAAGGCAAAGCACAGTTTAATTGACGCCAACTATCGTCTGGTGATTTCAATTGCTAAAAAATATGACCGTGGACACATGTCTTTTTTAGACCTGTGTCAAGAAGGTTCAATGGGCCTGGCTCGCGCGGCTGACAAGTTTGACTACAAAAAAGGCTATAAGTTTTCAACTTACGCTACCTGGTGGATTCGCCAAGCTATTGCCAGAGCGATTGCAGATCAGGGAAAAACGATTCGTATTCCTGTGCACATGAACGAAACGATTTCCAAAATCACTAAAACCCAATCTCAACTAACCCAGGAACTCGGCAGAACTCCGACAGACGAAGAGATTTGTGCACGCATGCCTGGTTTAACCGAAGAGAAGTTAAATCATGTTAGACGAATTGCTAAAGACCCGGTTTCTTTAGAGCAACCAGTTGGAGAAGAGGAAGACTCAATTTTGGCTGACTTTATTTCAGATCCAAACGCAATTACTCCTGAAGAATACGACAATAAACAACTACTTTTAGATGTTTTAAACGAAGTTCTGCAAGGCTTAACTGACCGCGAAGAACGCGTGCTTAGACTAAGATTTGGGCTATATGACGGACAAACTAGGACTTTAGAAGAAGTTGGCAACATATTTTCTGTGACTCGTGAACGCATTCGCCAAATTGAAAACAAGGCCTTAAAGAAATTAAAACAAAACAAAAATGCCGATAAAATTCGTAAATACTACGAACTAAACAGGAAGTGATAAGATGCGAGTATTAACAGGTAAATTTAAAGGACAAACTTTAAAACGTGTGTTTTCAGATGAAACTAGAGAAACTTCAGAAATCTTGAAACAAGCGGTTTTTAACTCGCTTTTTGACCTAAACGACAAAGTTTTTCTAGATTTATTTGCAGGTTGTGGACAAATCGGTATCGAAGCGCTTTCTCGCGGTGCTAAACTAGTTTACTTTAACGACCGTTTTTTAAAGTCAGAGCAAACTGTCTTGGAAAACTTAGCTGTTTGCAAGGCAGATAAAGCCAGTTATGAAGTCAAACGTCTAGATTATCTTGATTACCTTGGACACATTTCTGCCAAAGGAGTGTTTTTTGACTATATTTTTCTAGACCCGCCTTTTAACACCAACTACTACAAAAACATCTTGCACACAGTTAAAGACATACTTAAGCCAAACGGCAAAGTTGCAATTGAATGCAAGGCAGATTTTGAAGATTTTTCGGTTGCTGGCTACACTTTAGAAAAATCTACAGTTTACTCAAATAAAAAACTACTAATTTTCCAAAAGGAAAACTAGGCGCGTACCTTTTAAAAAAGGAGTTTAAAAAATATGTATAATTTAGTTATCATGGCAGCAACTGCTCCACTTTGGGCAGCAATAGTTGCACCAATTGTTCTGTTTATTGTCGGCGTGTTTTTTGGCTTTTACCTAGCGCGTTTCTACGTTAAACGTTATTTGGCTAAAAACCCACCAATCAACGAAGCCGCGATTCGTGCAATGGGTCGTCAGATGGGCCGCACTTTTTCTGAAAAACAAGTTAAACAAATTGTCGCTCAGATGAACGCAGCTAATCAAGGTGAAGCAAAAAAATAAATTAGCAACTAGCAAAAATAAAAAAGGATTTGGTAAAATAACCAAATCCTTTTTTTAAATGCTTAAAAACTTGGGCTTAGAAACGCAAAAATTGTTCTGCGTCTAAAACAAAAACTACAGCACCGCCGACTTCTACTGAAACCGGAATTGAAGAAAAGCCACCAAACTCATTTAAAATAGTGCTTGGTACATCTTTTCTTCGTTTTTTGGAGTTATCGTCAATAATGTCTAGAACTTGTGGAACTAGCTCGTCGTTGACACCAATTAAAAATGTAGCGTTTTTAGAACGAAGAAACCCACCTGTAGTCACCAATCTAGTGGTTTGAAACTTATTTTGGTTTAAAGCACGTTGAACCTTATTGGCGTCGTCATTGGTAATGATTGCAACAATTAGTTTCATAAATTAAATCTCTTTTGAAAATAGCAGAAATTAGTATTTTTGTCTGCGAATTTTGCCATCTAGTTTATGAATTACTAAACTACCGCCGTTTTTCTCAATTAAGGCCTCTGCATAAGCAACTGCTTCTTTTTGAGTTTCAAAGAACTTAATAGTTTTATCTGAACCTTCTTTTCTGACTCTCCACATTTTGTAGTTTTCAGTTTTAGGTTCTTTGTTTTGAGATACGTGATAGATTGTTGTATTTTCTGCCATAATTTCCTCGCTTTGCTTACTTAAATTATAGCAGTAAACCGCTTTATTTTGCAGCGTTAGTTTATTTAAATTTTTTTCTGTTTGTAAAAAAAATTGAAAAATTTTATTTTAATTGTGTTTTTATATATCAAAAGTTGTAAAATATAGGTGTATGCAAGAAAAAGAAATTTTTATGTTGCTCTCTGATGCCAACAAGCTGATTAAAAATGTAGTTTATGTAAATCAGTCTACTGAATACATTTCGCTTTTATTTAAGCAAAATGTTAAGAAGGCTAAATTTTTCGTGCCGTCTTCTATTCAAAACAATATTTTTGAGATTTCTCAACTTTACGGCGTTAACATTACACGCTCTCGTTTTGATAAACTTTTCTCAGGTGTTCTTAAACCCGCAAACTCAACTGAGTCTGCTCTACTTAACTACACTAAGTTAATTAAAACAGTGTTTTTAAATTACAAAGACATCACTATTGACATCAGTACAATTGAGTTTTTTTACAACAAAATCAGCGAAGGCTTGAAAACCAATAGTTTGTTAAAGGCTTACCGCAAGACAAGATTTACGAATTACTTTAACATTTCTAGCGAAAAAGGCGACCGCTATGAAGGTATCAAGGCTAACGAAATTAAAAACAAATTAAGAGAAATTTGTGCGGAGTACAACGAAGAGTTGTCAACTTACCCAGACTTAAAATTATTTATCATTCCACGTTTTATTGCGCAGTTTATCTACATCTCTCCGTTTGTTCGTTTCAACTATATCATTGCTAATTTGCTGATACACACGTGCTTACTTAAGGAAGGCTACGCGATTTCTAGAGTTGGTAAGTTAGATGAGTTTTTAAACCGCTATAAAGATAAATTGGAATCAACGCTGGTAGATGTTCAAAAAAATCTAAACGTCGGCTCCGACTCAACTATTGACTTCATTAAGTTCTTTACCGAAATTTTGTCCAAGACTTACGAGGACTTTAGAGTGCAAATCTCGGCAATTGAAGCGGGTAAAAAAGCAGTTGATGTTGTCAGGAAACGAATTAAAGATAAGTTTAAGGTTTTCACCAAGAGAGAAATTATGAAAGAGTGTCCGTATTTCTCTAAAATCACGATTGAAAGAACTTTGGTGGCTTTGGTTAAGGAAAACTTTGTCTTAATTCGCAAACAAGGCAAAAGCACTAGGTATTTCGTTAACTAAACTAGTGTTTGATTGTTGATGTTTTTAACTTAAACTAAATCCTAAACTTTTCACAAAAATATAACTAATTGTTTAAAAATACGCACTTAGACACGAAAAACAGCCAAAATATTTTTATTTTAGTTGTTTTTTATTTGACTTTTTACCTCTATTAGTTATATAACCTGAGTTCAGAAATTTAGCACAAGATTTTTAAGACATAAAAACCAATTTTTTAAAGATAAACGGCGTAATAACGCCGTTTTTATTTTTTTCTAAAAAAATAATTAGCCTATCATTTAATCTAATTTTAATGTGTTCTTGTGCTATAATGTATAAGAGGTGTTAAAATGAGTTATTTTGTTAAACAAACTACCTAAACTTTCAACCTTTTATGACACTTTGACCTAAAAATTAAATAAACTTGTTAAAAAAGCGGTAAATCGTAAAAATTTATCGCTTTTTCTTATTATTTGATTTTAGTGCCCTATTTGTGATGCACTATGTATGACATATATAAGAGGAGTGAAAATTATGCAAAAAATCACAGTAAA
>CAUTSX010000042.1:0-6753 GCA_963541405.1 uncultured Acholeplasmataceae bacterium
GAAACAAGATCCTTGTTTCATTTTTTTATATGGTGTGCCTGAATTTTGTGTTAACGTACGTATTTTTAAAAATGTGCTAATTTAGCAAACTTATTTTATAGACAAATTGCCATATAAGCAGGTATACAAAATACTCCGTCTTCGCGAACATGTAAGTTTTTAGGGTGAATAATGTAGCACTTGCCGACTCTTGATTGAAATTTTTCTTTAAACTTGTTTAGCGACGTGGTTTTAAAGTTTTTAGCTGATTTAACTTCAATTGCGGTGATTTTGCCAAATGGTTCGCTGCTACTAATTATAAAATCAACTTCAATGTCGTTTCTTTTTTTACTTTTGAATAATGGTTGTAAAAATAGAGTTTGTGGCCGTTTGCGGTTAAAATCTGGGCGACTATATTTTCAAAAAACATGCCTTTGTTAATAGATAGTTTGTCTTTTAGTAAATCAAGATAAATTTGAGTTTTTTCGTTTTCTTTATCTGAAAAAGTTTTAGCTAACAATAGACCTGTGTCTCCTATGTAGCATTTTATGTAGCTACTAGACTCAGATAAAGCAAGGCCTATATTTGGATCGGTTACCGCTGGACAGATGTTACAAATTTTTGAGTCTTTTAACCAGGCAAAAGTATCTTCGTAGTTCTTGCTTATAGCAGCGCTGCCTTGCTGAGTAAATTTAATCCGTTTTTCATATTGTGCTAGAAAACTAGGGATTTGGTCAAAAACATTTAACACTTTTTCTCTGTAAGTTCGCTCTATTTTAAAAATGTCGCCACGGTAAGTTTCTAAAATATCAGTTTTATCATCTAAACAACTTTTGAACAGTTTATTTTCTTTTAAAAAAGTAGAAATAACTTTAGGCATTCTGCCTAAAACTAAATAGAGTCTAAAGGTTTCCATTAAAAGATCGTGTATATGTTTGTCAATTGGCTTCATTTCAGCAAATGCGTTTTTAATAAAGGAACTATTTGGTCGTTTCCAAGCGCCCAAGTAAACTCTTCAAAGTCCATAGTGTGCATACTAATTTTTCGTTCTTCTGAAGGCAACAAGATGCCTTTGACATTTTTTTTAATAGAAATTAAAGAACCAGTTTCTATGTAGTCATATCTCCCATCTTTAACTAAATATTTAATAGCTTCTCGGGCTTTGGGGAATTTTTGAACCTCATCAAAAATTATTAGTGTGTTTCTTTCGTAAAGTTTAGTTTTTTTATGCAAAGAAAGATACATAAAAAAACTGTCTAAATCGTTTAAGTTGTTAAAAAATAGGTTTTTGATTTGCTCGTCTTCATTAGCAAAGTCTATTAAAATATAACTTTTGTAATTGACTTTTGCAAATTCAACTACAGCAGTTGATTTACCAATTCTACGGGCACCTTCAATCAGCAGAGCTGTTTTACCTTGACTTTCGTTTTTCCATTCAAGTAATTTATCATGTATTTTTCTTTTAAAAATCATCTTTTCCACCTTTCGCATATATTAGAAGGCATTTACACTAAAAGGCAAAATACTTATACAAAAAACTCAAAGTAGTATTTATATCAAATATACAAAAAACGCAGAGTAATATTAAGTTAAAATATACAAAAACGCAAAGTAAAACGGAATTGAAATAAAAATAGACTGCTTTTGCAGTCTATTTAGTGTTATTTTGCAACTATATTTACTAATCTCTCTTTAATATAAATAACTTTGATTACGTTTAAACCACTTATCGCTCTTTGCACTCCGTCTGAGGCCAATGCTTTTTGCTTTGCTTCAACTTCAGTGATAGTTTTGGCAACGACTTCTTTACCGCGAATTTTGCCGTTGACTTGAAAAATTAGTTCAAATGTTGAGTTTTGGAGTTTAGAGTGATCTACTTCTGGAAATTCTTCGTTAACCAGTTGAGCGTTTGAGTTTAAAAATTGTAAGTTCATCTCTTCGGTGATGTGTGGACAAATTGGATTTAATAACTTTAAGAAAGTTTTGAATTGTTCATGAGAAATTGCCTGTTGCTTATAGACTTCGTTGACAAAAATCATCATTTGCGAAATTGCGGTGTTAAAAGAAATTGTCTCGTACCCTTGCTCAACTTTTAAAATAGTTTGGTTTAACACAAAGTCTAGTCCTTCGTTGTGAGCGGGTGCGATAAATTCATGCATTCGCCAAACGCGGTCAAGGAAACGCTTAGCACCATCTAACATTGTGGTAGACCAGTCTTTATCCATTTGCAGTGGTCCCATAAACATCACATATAGACGAAGAGCGTCGGCTCCGTGTGTCTCAAAAATCTCGTCAGGATTTACAACATTTCCTCTAGATTTAGACATTTTTTGGCCGTTCATCAAAATCATGCCTTGATTAAAGAGTTTTTGAAAAGGCTCAGGTTGTGAAACTAGGCCAAGATCATATAAAAACTTGTGCCAAAAGCGTGCGTAAAGTAGATGTCCGGTTGTGTGTTCTTTGCCACCAACATAAAAGTCAACAGGCAACCAACTGTCAAGTAGTTTTTTTGCTTCCTTTGAGTTAAGTGGCACAACTCCCGCGGCTGTTTTTAAAATATAGGCAATGTAGTACCAAGAACTGCCGGCAACTTGTGGCATAGTGTTGGTGTCGTATGAGCAGATTTGTCCGTCTTTTTCAAAGCGGACCCACTCAGGACAGTTTGCAAGTGGACCGTCGCCTGTGCCAGAAGGTTTAATTTCTTTTAATTTGGGTAAAACCAGCGGTAAGTCCATGTCTTCAAGTAAATGAACGTTTTTTTGTTCGTCAAAGTAAAGTGGGAAAGGTTCACCCCAATAGCGTTGCCTTGAAAACACCCAGTCGCGAAGACGATAGTTAACAGTGGTTGACCCTGCTTTGATTTTCTTTAAGTGTAGATTTAGGGTTTTTTTCGCCTGTTCAATATTTTGCCCATCAATTAAAGGTGAATTAACATGAACTCCGTCTTTAGTATAAGGAAGTTGGTTTTCTTGAACATCAATAATTTTTAAAATATCTAGGCCAAACTTATTTGCAAACTCAAAATCACGCTCGTCGTGCGCAGGAACAGCCATCACAGCGCCGGTTGCGTATTTGAAAAACACATAGTCTGCAACCCAAACTGGAATTACACGTCCAGAAATTGGACATTTTGCGTAAGCGCCAGTGAAAACTCCTGTTTTTTCGTGTTGGGTTTCTCTGTCTAAGTCAGATTTTTGTGCGGCCAGTTTAATGTAATTTTCAACTGCTCTTTTTTCTTCTTTAGTTGCAATTTTTAAGGCAAGCGGATGTTCAGGCGCTAGCACTAAATAAGAAAGTCCGTAAATTGTGTCTATCCTGGTAGTAAAACAGGTAATTTTTTCGTTAGTGTCTAGCACTTCAAAGTCAATTAAAGTGCCTTCGCTTTTGCCGATCCAGTTACGTTGGGCTTCTTTGACCTCTTCAGGCCAATCAACTAAATCCAGGTCTTTAATTAGTCTATCTGCGTATTTAGTAATTTTTAAAACCCACTGTTTAAGTGTTTTTTTATAAACCGGAAAGTTGCCGCGTTCAGAGACCATCAGTCCATTTTTCACAGTTATTTCATCGTTTGCTAAAACTGTGCCGAGTTCAGGACAAAAATTCACTTCAATGTCTTTAAGTTCAGCCAGGTCATGTTCGTATAATTTCTTAAAAATCCACTGTGTCCAGCGGTAAAACTCAGGGTCATGAGTAGATATACTTTTTTGCCAGTCAATAGCTTTGCCTAAACGGTTTAGTTGAGCCTTGAAGTTATTGATGCTAATTTTAGTAATTTCTTCAGGTTGCACATTGTTTTGAATTGCAAACTGTTCAGTTGGCAGACCAAAAGCGTCAAACCCCATAGTTTGCAGCACAGAAAAACCTTTGGCTCTTTTGTATCTGGCCAAAATATCGGTAGCAACATAGCCTTCAACGTGTCCAACGTGCAAACCAAGCGCAGTTGGATAGGGGAACATGTCTAAGATAAAGTATTTGGGTTTGACTGCGTCTTCTTTGATTTCAAAAGTTTGTTCTTGTTCCCAAATTTTTTGCCATTTTTTTTCGTATTCTAAAAAGTTATTCTGCATAGTAAAGTTATGGTCCTAAAAATATTAAATTAAGGTTGTGATAAGAGTTTTGTGCTTATTTTGTAGACTCGGCTTTAAGTGCTTCAAAATAAGAAACTAAGTCGCCGATAGTTTTAATTTCTCTTAGTTTAGTTTCGTCAACTCTAATGTCGTGTTTTTCTTCAAATGCCAAAACTATTTCAACTGCGTCAATTGAGTCAATTGCTAAATCTTCTTTTAATCTAGCAGTTGGCACGATCTTTTCGTCTTCAATATTTAAGTTTGTTTTAATAATGCTTTTAATTTCTTCAAACATGGGCGAATTTTCCTTTTTTAAATTTATTTATTTGTGTGCTTTTTTTTGCTCAAGCGCTACTTTAATTATAGCATCAAATAAAGGATGGGAAAAAAGCGGGTTTGAACTAAACTCGGGGTGAAAAAGTGTAGATACAAAGAAAGGATGACAAGGGTTTGCGAATGCTACTGGCACTTCTCCTAAAGTAGCAAGTGGTATTAAGTTAGGATTAGATATTACTTTTGTTGGCGCTTTAAAAGAACGAAAACGTTCGCTAATTTTGCTTTCTTTGAAATACTTACTTACTGGGTTTGATTTGTTTATTTTAATTTCACGACCACCAACTAGTTTAATAGTTTTAACTTCAGTGGTTTTATCTAAACTTTCAAGCATTTGCCAAAAACCTAAGTTTATGAGTAATGTTGGGATTTTTTTTGTGCTAAGTTCGCAAATTAACTCTTTTTGTTTTGAGGTAAATTTTTGATTGTCTTGACCAGAGACTACCACTAGGTCTATGGTATTTAAAAATTCAGTTGAATCTGTTTCTTGTGTATACCAGATAAAATTAGGTTTAACTGAGTATGCGTAGCCAGAGTGTTTAATCGCCTCGACAAGCGAAAGATAGGCCTCTTTAAAGTCAGTAGTGCCAACTACTCCGACATTTAAAACAGTATCCGCTGTCTCTACTTTTTTAATTAGTGAGTTCCAGGTTTTTAAGTTAAGTGGTTTTGCCTTTAGTTCAAAATGTTTTAAGATGTTTTCGTGCAGTTTACCTGCAGCCAAAAGTGGCACTACCTTGTAGACCACATCTAAATCAGGGCAAGCCAACACAGAATCCGGTTTAACGTCGGTAAAGAAAGATATTTTTTCAACGGTGTCTATGTCTAAAGCGCGTTTTGACCTTAAAATCAAGGCATCTGGATCTATTCCAAAACTACGCAAAGTTTTGACGCTATGTTGAGTTGGCTTGGTCTTCAGTTCTTGAGAAACTTCAAGGTATGGAACCAGAGCGGTGTGGATGTAATATGTGCGTCGGTAGCCTAAGTCAAACCTAAGTTGGCGAATTGCTTCCAGGTAAGCCTCTGACTCCATATCACCAACAGTTCCCCCAATTTCGCAAATTATAACGTCAGCCTGACTTTGTTCGGCGGCTGTTTTTAGTCTGGCTTTAATAGTGTCAACAACATGCGGAATTACTTGAATGGTTTTGCCACTGTATTTGCCTGCTATTTCGTTTTCCAAAATTTCTCTGTAAATTTTGCCCATTGTGATACTAGAGTGTTTAGTTAAGTTCACAGCAGTAAAACGCTCGTAGTGTCCTAGGTCTAAGTCTGCCTCGGTTCCGTCCGCTGCCACAAATACTTCTCCATGTTGTAGAGGGTCAATCATGCCAGGAAAAGTATTGATGTAGGGATCCATCTTGATCATAAACACCGAAACCCCAGTGCTTTTAAGTAGTCTGGCAATAGACGCTGCTGTCACTCCTTTGCCGATTCCAGAAATTACCCCGCCTGTAATAAAAATAAAATTACTCATATTTAAAAACTCCTTTTTTGGTTTCTTAAACTAAATAAAAAAAGGGATGCAAAAATTGCCTCCCTATTCGTATAGATTTTCGTAGTCGTCCATGTATTTGTTGTACTCATCTTCGTCTTGATCGGTTTCGTCTAAGTCCAAATCTGGGTCAACATATTTATCGTCGTCTTCATCGCTTCCAGTTTCAAGGTAATCTTTGATGTCTTCTTCAACCAAAGCGTCGCCATCATCTTCATCGTCTAGTTCAGGAAGTGGATTGTTGCTTGCTTGCATAGCAGGTTTTTCATCTTCCTCGTCTTCATCTTCTTCAATATCTGGTTCAGATGCTACAAACTCATCTAAATTAAAGTCAGAAAATTCAATGTCATCTTCATCTTCATTAATTTCAATGTCTTCATCGTTGCTTTCATTGGCAAAAAAAGTACCGTCTTTATCCCAGTACTCCAAATTGTTGTCTTTTAAATCAAAAAGCCCTTCGCCAACGTAAACGAAGCGACCAGATGAAATTAAGTCAAAATAAAGTTGATTTTTGAAATCTACACTAACTTCGCCTAAATTGCGAATTGCGCAAATTTTGTCAATAAGTTCGTTAAGTGAAACAGCAGAGCCCTGTTCCTTGATTAAGGAGTATGCAATTTCTGATAAAGAATTTTCTTCTGTATGATTCAAGTCAGCCTCCATATAACTTAAATATTATATTATAGTCAAACTATTTTTACAAACTATAACTAAAGACCTAAAAAATTAGGCATTTTAGCGCTAGAAAGAATGTCTTCTAGTTCTGAGTTGACTTGTTCAATGGCTTTATTAAAGGCTACACAAATTGCATCTTCAACCATTTCTTTATCTTTAATAATATCTGCACTAATTTTACAGTCTACGACTTTTTTTGACCCC
>CAUTSX010000043.1:0-6747 GCA_963541405.1 uncultured Acholeplasmataceae bacterium
GTTGAAGTTGTACTTCGTCCAGAAGATATAGATATTGTAAAAAAAGGAAATGGTAAGTTTACAGGTATAACAGATTCTGTCGCCTTTAAAGGTATATTTTACGAAATTGACGTGCAAACCAAAGACCGAGTTTACACAATTCACACGACTGACTATGTGCCAGTTGGCAAAGAAGTTGACATAGACTTTAATCCAGAAGACATTCACGTCATGGAAAAGGAAAATGAATAGAAAAATTTTAGACTCAAAAAGAGTCTTTAACTTTTCTTTGTTTTTACCTTACTTGATTTTAATAGTTTTTTTAATTGTAATTCCTTTTGTTTTAATGGTGCTCTATTCTTTTAAAGACAACGCCAGCACTGAGCGAATTAAGTTTACTTTTGAAAACTACATAAATATTTTTACCGACAAAACAGCATCCAAATTGATGTACTCATCAATTAAACTATCAGCAATTGCTACCCTAATTTGTCTACTAATTGGTTATCCTTTGGCCTACTCAATCACTTTTTTAAAGAAACGCGCACAAGTTTTGTGTCTAAGTTTAATAACTGCACCAATGTGGATCAACATGTTGATTAAAGTACTTTCTATCAAGCAAGTTCTAGAAATTCTACCCTTTAATATTTTGGGTACCAACTCAGCGATAGTTTTAGGGCTGGTTTATTCTTTTTTACCGTTTATGGTCTTACCAATTTACGCCAGTCTTTCAAAAATGGACAACTCGCTAAAGGAAGCTGCGGCTGACCTTGGGGCTAATAACTTCAAAACTTTTAAGTCAGTAGTTTTGCCACTGAGTTTACCAGGTGTGTTTTCAGGAATTTTGCTTGTATTTTTGCCAGCAGCAACGAGCGTCGTAATTCCAAAATACTTAGGGAATGGCCGTTATTTAATTGGCAATTTTATTGAACAGCACATCACACAGTCTGGACGCTTTGGCTTTGGCTCGGCGATTGCCATTGTATTTTCACTCATCATGATTGCAATTTTACTGCTAATTAAGGTAGCAGACAGAATTAGGTATAAGTGGAATGAAAGACAATAGAAGTTTAATATTTAGAAAAATATTTGTCACACTGGCCATAATTTTGATATATATCCCAGTGCTTTTTGTCATTATTTTTTCCTTTAACTCCAAAAAATCGCTAAAAGAACTCTCTGGTTTTTCAGTTAAGTGGTATCAAGAATTGTTCTTGCGTCCTAACTTAACCCAAGCGGTTATTTATACCATAATTATCGCCGTAATTTCTACAATCATTTCAACTATTATTGGCACACTGGCCGCAATTTCTATTGCTAATTTTTCCAAAAAACGCAAAGACACTATTTTCTTTTTTAACAACATCCCAATCATTTCGCCAGACATTATTTTTGGGCTTTCTCTATTTTTCTTTTTTACTGCTTTTAAAATTCCGCTAGGTTTCTTTTCAATTTTACTTGCCCACATTGCTTTCTCGGTTCCTTTTGTTCTGGCTGCTGTTTATCCCAAAATTTTGACTTTAGATAAAAACATTTTAGACGCAGCATATGACCTTGGCTGCGGGTACTTTTCAGCTATTTTTAAGATCTTGGTCCCGCAAATTAAAGAAGGTATACAAGCGGGTGCTATTATTGCCTTTACTATGTCTTTTGACGACTTTATTATTTCTTACTTTGTTTCGGGTAGTTCAAATATCCAAAATATCTCTATATACCTATATACCTTAAAAAGAGGACTAAACCCTTCAATCAATGCACTTTCCACTTTGATTATCTTGGTAATAATGATTAAAGTGGTTTACGACTACGCAACTGCACTGATTAAAGTCAGAAAAGAACGAAAGGAAATTAGTTCCAATGTTTAAACCAAGATTAGTTAAATATTTAATTTCCTTTTCGCTCCTTTTTTTGTTTTTCTTTTTTGTTATTTATAACTTTGTGGTTAACCGCAAAAAAGTTAAACTACTTATCCCAAATGAGTTTTTTGCAGATGAAGAATTAGTTCCGCGATTTGCTCGCCAAAATAAAAAAGGACTGGCTTTTTCTAACTTTACTAGCAATGAAGTTGCTGTTCAAAAAATTTCAAACGAAGATAAGTTTGACATTTCTGTACTTTCTGACTACGCGGCTGTACAAATGATACAAAAGGGCTACATTCAAAAAATTGACTGGAGCAGAATCAAATACAAAAAAGAAGAGATTTTTTCACCTCAAATTTATAAACTAATCAAAGACTACAATAAACAAATCAGTACTGACCCCGAGTTTGATTTCCTGGACTACTCAATTCCTTACTTCTGGGGCTATGTTGGTTTGTTTTACAATACAGCCGGCGAGAACTCAGAAGAACTCAAACTAGATATTGAAAATCTAGGTTGGGGGATATTTCAAACTAAAGAAAAATACCCCAAAATGGCGATGTATGACAGTTCAAGAGACGGTTTTATGGTTGCGCTTAAACATCTTGGCTACACGATGAATCCACTTTTAGACACCGACAAAAACCAAAAACAAAATCAACCTGCTATCGGCGCAGCAATGGATTTTTTAAAAACCTCTATTCAAAACAACCCAAAGATGCGATTTATTACCGACGAGATTTTTGACGCTATGGCAGACGGTACTTTTGATTTAATAAACGCGTATTCTGGTGACGCTCTCAACATCATCAAAGGTCAAGACGGCAACGTCAATCAAAACCTTAAGTTTCACAAACCTAAAAGTGGTACTAACTTTTTTATAGATGGTCTGCAAATTCCAAAAACTGCAAATTTAGACAATGCTTACGACTTTATTAACTTCATGCTGGATTTTGAAAATGCTAAAGACAATGCAGACGAAATCGGCTATATTTCTCCGCTTAAATTAGTTCACAAAAAACAGTTAATGGATACTTTTGATTTAGCCGACAAAACTTTAAATCTTCGTCTCCTTGAGGCGCAAATTGACAATTTTTTTGAAACCGGCAAGGTCAGCGATATTCAAATTAAACCGAAATACGGAAATCTATTTGAAATACTAACTGCGCAAAAAGGCGATAAAGATGAGCTGTTTTTGCACGAAGACAAGATGAAAAAAGAAATAGACAGGCTCTGGATTTCATTTAGAGGTTCAAATTAAAAGCGTTAAAAATCAACTTAAAAACTTCTTCTTTATGCCCGAAAATCCAAAGTTTTTCAAAAAAATTATCTAAAATACAAAATTTAGGCATGTTTTTAGCTAAAAACCACTCAGATTAAACCATAAAATGGCTTTGTAGTGTGTTTTTTCTCTTTATTTTTGGGAAAAATATTATATAATTAATTGTGTATTTAGTAAATATTTGAAAGGGATCTGGAGCAAACACTAAATACTTAAATAAATTGCTTCTAGATATAAATTAAGTATGAAAATTACTAAAGTTCAAGTTAAACTTCTTGAAGATTCACAAAAACTTCTTGCAGTTGCTTCAGTTGTGTTTGACGATGTATTCGTTGTTCACGGTGTAAAAGTTCTTGAAGGAGAGTCAGGTCTATTTATCGCTATGCCTTCTCGCAAAACTAACACAGGTGAAAACAGAGACATTGCACACCCTATTGTAAGTGAATTTAGAGCAGAATTAACAGACGCTGTATTAAAAGAATACAACGCTCAAGTTCAAGCTAAATAAGTTAATTTAATATATTTTTCAAAAATAAAAGTAGGGTCTACCTACTTTTATTTTTTTAAATTAAAAAAAATAAGAAGGATACACATGGAAACAATTATTAATGGTAAAAAAATTAAGCTATTTACTCTATCTGCAAATCCAGACCTTGCAGATAAAATTTCTGCATACACAAACATTCCTTTGTCTAAAGTCAATACACTGAAGTTTCAAGACGGCGAAGTTTGTTTATCTGCTGACGAAAGTGTGCGTGCATGCCATACTTTTATTATCCAACCAACTTGCCGTCCTGTTAACGAAAACTTAATGGAATTATTTATTTTTGTAGACTCTTTAAAAAGAGCCTCAGTTGGACCAATTTCCGTTATCATGCCGTATTATGGATATTGTCGACAAGACAGAAAAGATCAGTCTAGACTGCCAATTACTGCAAAGTTAGTGGCAAATCTACTGGAAAAATCGGGAATTGATAGACTAATCTGTATTGACCTGCATGTTGCTCAAATCCAAGGGTTCTTCGATATTCCAATTGATAACTTCTCAGCAGCCGCGGTTTTTGCTGCACACATGGACAAAAAGAAACTAAAAGACGTAGTTGTAGTTTCTCCTGACCACGGCGGTGCTGCACGTGCGCGTAACTTCTCTAAACTACTTAAAAACGAAACACCAATCGCAATTATTGACAAGCGCCGACCACGCGCAAATGTTGCCGAAATTTTAAATATCATTGGCGATGTTAAAGGAAAAACTTGTATCTTACTTGACGACATTATAGATACCGCTGGTACTTTAGTTGCAGGTGCAGAAGCGTTGCAAAAGGCAGGCGCTAAAGAAGTATATGCGATCGCTACTCACCCAATTTTTTCTGGCAATGCAATTGAAAAAATCAACGACTCTTGTCTAAAAGAAGTAATAGTCGCGGACACTATTCCTCTACAACCACACGCTAAAGAGTCTAAGAAAATTGTGCAACTGACTATGAGTAAAATGCTTGGTAAAGCGATTTTAAATATTATTAACGATGTTTCTGTAACCCCTGTATTTCAAAAAATAGAAGAGTAGATGAAACTAATTGTTGGACTAGGGAATCCAGGCGTGCAGTATGAAAATACTAGACACAATATTGGATTTCAAATACTTGATTTAATTCAAAAGCGATTTCTAAAACAATTTTCTTTTAACTCAAAGTTTGAGTGTTTTGAGTTAAAAGAAAAAATAGACGAAGAAACTGTTATTTTTATTAAACCTACTACTTACATGAACTTATCTGGAAACGCGTTAATAAAAGTTAAAAACTACTTTAAAGTAGATTGCGCAGATATTTTAGTAATAGTTGACGACATTAACCTACCACTTGGTTCTGTTAGAATCAGAGAATCTGGTTCTGCTGGTGGACACAATGGACTGAAAAGCATTGAGTCTGTCCTTGGCACAACTCAATATAAAAGAATTAAAATAGGTTGTGGGAAGCCAGATGTTGACATTGACTTAAAAGACTATGTTTTGGCTAATTTCACTAAAGCAGAGCAAATAACTTTAACTAAAGATGCCTATCCTGTTGCGGTTGATGCGATTTATGATTTCATTTCTGGTGTTGATTTTCACAAAATAACTTCTAAATATAATATAAATGCTTGATTTAAAACTCCTTAATTTTTTAAAAGATGCATATAAGAATTCCACACACTCCGTATCTGAGTGTATTTCTTATAATGCATTTTTTACTGTTAAAACCTATTTAAATAGCACAGGGACTGTGTTTTTAGTTCTACCAAATTTACACCAGGCTCAACTTTATTTTGACTATCTTTCCAATATTTTTGACCCAGAGCAAGTTTTATTTTTTCCAGTAGATGAACTGATTACCCAAATTATGGCCTATTCATCTAAAGACTTTTTAAGCCAACGTGTAAACACAGTCTACGCACTTTTAAAAGACCAAAGAAAAATAGTAGTCACCAACGACCTTGCTTTAACTAAAAGACTTTTTAGTGTAAGTAAGTATCAAGAAAACCAGGTTTTTATAAAAACTGGTACGGAGTTAAAACCAGAAACACTCGCCGAAAAGTTAATAACTTTTGGCTACCAAAAAGAGTATACTTTAAGTTCACCCGAGACTTACTCAATTCGCGGTGATATTTTTGATATTTATCCGCTTGGCTTTAAAGATCCAATTAGAATAAACTTTGCAGATGACTTAGTTGAAACAATTAAAACCTTTAGTCTAGACACTCATCTTTCAAAAACCAAAGTTGACACGCTTTCGCTTTTTCCTGCAACAGAACTGTTTTACACAGACCTTGAGTTAAAACAGGCAGAGTTTAAAATCAAGTCTTACTTTAGCAATCTCAACCTGTCTGCTGAAGAAAAAGAAAAGTTAAACAAAGATATGCTTAATTTGGTTAACAGAACAGAACTAGATTCGCTAGGTCTGTATTTAGGTTTCTTTACTGAAAGCAGCAATACTATCTTTGATTTTGGCAAATCCAGCGAAGTTATATTTGTAGATAGAGAAAAATTCTTGGTCAACAACACTCAACGACAAGACGACCTTGCTCAGTTTAAAACTAGTTACAACGGTAGTAATTTAATTACGAACAATTTTTTATACGACTTTGAAAAATCGCTTAGTAGAGCGACTTTAGAGTTTCAAACAAATGTTTTTTTAAGTGAAAAATACGTATTTGAGCCAGATTTTTACGCAGGCAACTTTGAAAAATTTTATATCTACAATAAAGATATTTTAAAAAAATACCAAACAATTTTACTCTACAAAACAGAAAATGAAAAAAACAAAATCGCAGACTTTCTTTTAGAAAAAGAAATTAAGTTTTTGTGCAGTCTTGACAATAAGGAAGTCAATGTTTGGTTAGTTAAAGACAGTGCGCACCTTAGTTTTATAGACCCTTTTTTAAAAATTGCGGTGTTTTCTGCACATGTTTTGTTCAACTCAAACTCTAAACCCAAAGTTAGATATAAAGCATTACTTGGCAACACCAAGACACTAGAAAACCCAGATGAACTAACTGTAAATGAATACGTTGTACATGTTAATTTCGGAATTGGCAAGTACCTAGGCTTAACTACTAACACAATATCTGGATTTAAAAAAGACTATTTAC
>CAUTSX010000044.1:0-5855 GCA_963541405.1 uncultured Acholeplasmataceae bacterium
AGTTTATTTACAAACTCTTCTTTAAATGTAGTTTCTGCAGAGTCTCTCAGTTCCATGGCTTTTTGCTAGTAAACTATTAAGTTATGGTTCTTAATTTCGTTTTGCTCAGCCTCAAAAGCGGTTAAGTTTTCAATTAACGGTTCTTTTGCGAAACTATATCTTAAACAGTAATCAGACATCAGTTTTAAAACCAGCACGCTTTGTCTTGAAACTGAGTTTGCAAGTTTAGTTTGGCTACTTTCCAGAACTTCAATGATTTTAGTCGGATCTTCGTGTCGTTTAAGTAGTGCGCTGTATTTAGTGTTGGCAGCACTTAGCAGTTCTGGGTTGTTAATCTTAAGTTCTTCTAGTTCTTGTTTATAAACTGCTTGAGTTTCTTCAGTTTGATTGCGGCGAACTTCAATGTCTTGTAGAACTTGTTCAATTCTACCACGGCGAGTAATTAACTCATCATGTTGCGCCAGAATTTCGCTGCGTTCACTTTCTGCCTTGTCAATTTGGGCCTCAATTTCCTTAATGTCTGTGCCTTTGGCTAGGTTTTCTTTTTGAGCCTGTAATTCTTGGATTTTGCCTGTAAAAATCTTGATATTGTCGTTGGCAGAAAAACGATTTTCTTGAATAATTCTGGCAGCCGCTAGGCGTTCGGCAAGTTGTCGAGTATAAGTAGTTTCACCAATTTCTTTAGAAATTGTGGCTAAATTTTGCGTTTTTTGCTCAATTTCTCTTAAAATAATTTCTTTTTGTTTAGTGTTACCAGTTATACCGATTTGTTTTCTCGCCCAAGATTGAGGATTTAGTTGAGAGGCTGTGTAGTTTGAGTAAGTCATACCAAGTGGCTCAACTGAGCGGCTGAAGTTTTTAAGTTCGCGTGGAGTTGCAACACATATTACATTGTTGTAAAGCATGTTAATGTATGCACGAGCATATGTATGGTTTGTGTCAATCTTGCCAGCAAGAGAGTCGTTTTCGGTTTGAGTTTGCGGGATTTTGCCTGTGTTTACCAAACCAACTCCAAATATATTTAAAGTAGTTCTAACTTCGTTGTAAACTTCCAAAGCGTCGTCAAAATATTCAGGGTCCACAATGATGTTGAACTTGTTTCTGCCAATATAACCTTCTGCGACATTTCGCCAAGTTTCGTCGTTAACTTCAATTAAGTCACAAAGCGGACGGAAATTAAACTCACGGCGGTATTTTTGGCTTAATTTTTCATTGATTTTTTCAACTAAGGCAGTAGTTTGCGGTGGATACATCTTGATGTTTCGCTCAAGATTGTAGTGTTCTTCTTTAAGTAAAGCGATTTCTTTGCGAATTGCCTCAGACTGCTCGTTTAGTTTATAAATTCGGGCATTTGCGCCTTCTATAAGCAGTTCTCTAAACTCAGCGATTGCCTCTAGGTTTTCTTTTACTTTCGCGATGTCTTTAAAAGCAGTTTGACTGTGCATTTTGGCGAAATTCTTTAAAATTTCGTTAGTTTTGATGCGTTTTGCCAGTTCTTGAGTGGTCGCAAGTTCTTGAATTAGTGAGTTTTCAAGGTCTTTAGCCTTGATTTTTTCGGCTTCAATTTGGGTATTGGTGCGCTGAATTTCGCGAGAAATTCCGTCTAAAGTTTGAGCAAGTGAGTTAGAGCCACGAGCGCGGTCTAAGTTCTTAATTGTTTCTTCTTTTGCCAAAATTTGAGTTTTAAGTTCAGTGATTTGCTCAAGAATTTCTGAAAGCTGAGCAGTATTTTGCTGTTTTTCTAAGCTGCATTGCTTAATAATTGCTTCTTTTGAGTTAAGTTCAGTGATTTTTTTAGTAATATCGTTGGCAGCAATTTCGTCTTTTTCTGCCTTCATTTCGGCAGAAGAGACGCGAATTTTTTCCAAAGTCTCGATTTTTTCGCGGTCTTTTTTAATTTCTGCCTCTATTTTTTTAAGTTCAGCGACATTGTTTTTAAGTGAAGAAATGTTAACTTGTGTGTTGTCAAGCAGGAACTCAAAAATAAAACTTTGCAGGTCAATTGGCTTGAAAGCAAGGGCTTTGGGAAGCAGTTTGCTGTATTTTAAGCCGTCAATTCCAAGGAAAACAGAAAGCGCTTCTTTATATTGCTTATTGGTATCAAACGCTTCAAACTTAATCTGAGCGCCGTCAAGGTAGTCGCGCATTGACTTAAAGTTACGCGGACGTTTGCTTTCAATGTACATATCTTCATCAATTCGCGTGTTTTTAATGCGATAAAAACGTTCTTTAAGTGAAGAACTTTGTGGCAAGTCTATAACTACCCCGATAATTGAGTATTTTTCGTCTCTAGTGTCAAAAAACTCAAGAGCAATATGAGTAATTACGTCGCCTGGTCTGATAAACTGTTTGTTTTCACCGCCTAGTTTTCCACGAATATAGCCCTCTAGTGTACGCTTTGCCTCTGGGGTTGCCGCAATATTAAAGTGCGCGTTTTGACGACCACCTACCAAAACATACTGCATGGCGTCTAGTAGCGTTGACTTACCAGAGCCATTTTCTCCACTTAGAAGAATGTTGTCTTTAATGTCTAGAGTGACGTTTTGAAAGGTGTGCCAGTTAATAATTTTGATTTTAGTTAACTTCTTCATTTACATTACCTGTGTGTTCATCTAAAGCCATGGTTAAGTTCTTTAACTCTTGGATGTTAATTACATATAAAATGCTTTTATAGATGCGAATTGTTGAACTGTCTGGCAAATCTGGGTCTTTAAAGTCAATTAAGTTGTATGACTTAAAGGTTTGCAGTACTGGTCTGAGTTCTTTTTTGGAAATTCTTTTGTCTAAAAACCCGATTCTGGCAAGTTCATCGTGCACTTGTTTTAACTCAATTTCAATGTCTTGAGAAATTGTCGCGGTCTCAAGGGCTCTTTGGAAAAGAATTCTTAAAATAAGCAGAACTACTGTGTCGTTTTTCTTAAGTCTTAAACGGTTGTAGCCAGATGTATTTACAATAAAAAGTGTTTCGGCTTCTCTTTTAATTTCTAAAGAAAAGTCAAGCAACGCCAGCAGAGCACTGATTACTTCTTTGTTTTCCAAAATAAACAGATAGTCATTTTTATCTAATGCTTTTTGACAAGTTATGAAGTTTACTTGCAGAAGTTTATTGATAACTCGGGTAATTTCATGGCGTTCGCCTTCTTTGAGTTTTTCATATTCTTGCATAAATTCTTTTGCTTTAGTTAGTTTTTCTGCCATTTTTTACCTCTTTTTGTAAATTTTAAAGTCTTTGAAACGAATACCGTTGATATCAACCTTTTCGTCTCCCAGTTCTACACGGAAATGAACCTGACTGGAGTTGGAATACAGAAAGATTAAAATTAATTTAATGTATTCAACTTCGGTTGAAAGCGGCAAGGTTTTAGCCTGCATTTCTGGACGGCCGGCAAGGTGAAATTGCACGTATTTATCGATTTCAGTCATTCCAAAATCGGTTTGCTTAAACATTGAGGCTTGAACTAATTCGTATTTATCAAATGGAAACTCAGCGTCTAGTTCCATCTCGGCTGCTTTAGCCTCCATTCTAAGAACTCGTTCTTTATACAGAGACTCGTGGTCTAAGTTGTGTGCTTGAATTAAGTTAAAGATTTTAGTGGTGTCTATTTCTCTGCTGGGCTCATTTAAAATTAAGTCAAAAGCCCGGTTAAATATACCTTCAATGTCGTCAGAACGGTTAGTTAAATATAAGAACTTAGCGGTAGTCGCGCCAATATAACGTTCATTTCTAATGTCAATTTCAGAAATTAAGTTTTCCAGTGAGGTAAAGTAGTCGCGAATTGCCTGAATTCTGTGTTCCAAGACTTGAAAAGCAAACTCTTTGGTAAACTCTGGTCTTTTTTTAAGTTCAACTAGTTGCTCAGCTAACTTTTCCATAATTGGGTCTGAAGTCAAAATATCTCTTAAGTATTTCAAAATATAGACCTTGTATTTAGGAATAGACTCAGTGGTTTTAAGTAAGTAGTAAGATTTGTCAAAGAAGTTATTTTTATAATCGTGCAACAGTTGGTCAAGCACTTCGTCTACCGAAATTTCATCTTTGGCGTTGACTAACTTGTAGTAGTAGTTATAAATGTTTGCTCCAAGAGTTTTCAGTTTATCAACTAAACGCACAGTTCTTTCATAACACTCATTTATCGTTGGCAGACCTTGTTCAACTTCAAAGTTTTTAAGCAAAGTATAAATTGTGTAGATGTCGCTGGTGTATTCGGTTTCGGCAAATATATCTTCGTCAAACACGAAGTCTTCAACATCTTTTTCGGCTTCGTCTTCTTCTGGATTAATTTGGAATTTAAAGGAAGCGATGGCTTCTAAAATTGAAATAGAGTAGGGAAAAAAAGAAATTGCCCGTTTATAGTCGCCAATGTCTTCCTCGCCAATCCAGCCACACTTAACTAAGTAATTTAAAGTGATGTTGGCTTTTTTTCTAGGGGTTAAATTTTCGCCTTCTTCTGTGTATTCACTTGGCAGCTCATCAACTGCAAACACTGCATTCGCTTCATCTTCAAAATACTGAATTAGTCTGTGGACAATGTTGCTGCGCTCAAGTTGAAAAGTTCCTTCAAGGTGTTTAAATTCATCGTAAATTATGAAAAGTGAGTCTAAATAAATTTGTTTATTTTTACAAGACAGGACATTAAAAAAGGCTGGATTTAAGTAATCAAAAATTTTTTTCATTTAGTTCCTTTTTTTCGTGTTTGAGTAGTACACGCAAACACGCATAAGTATTTTAGCATATAACTTTTAGATATACAAAAGTAAAAAAGGCATATCCGAAATATATACAAATGGCTTAGTAAGGCTATTTGTGTATTTTTTTAAAAATTATATGCTTTATGCGGCTCCCGCACTAAAGTTTGTTTTTTTAAATCCGGTGGACTGTGTTTTTTAAAGAAATTTTGCTAAACAAAAAGACAGCAAAATAAAAAAACAGAAACTTACAAAAAATCAAAAACGGATTTTGTGTGAGTGTCTGTTTGATATGTAAATTAGATGTTTAAGTTTTGAGTTTAAATGGCGGTAGCGAAAGGAATTGAACCTTCGACACCAAGTTTAGGAAACTTGTGCTCTATCCGCTGAGCTACGCTACCGGCTATTTTACCTAAAACTCAGATGCTAAGTTTTGCTCAACAATTTTGATGTTGGCAGCTAAATATCCTTTTTTAATTAAAGTCAGGGCTGTTTGTTTTTGTAGGTTTTTTCTATCTGAACAAAGCAAAGCGAATTTAGCAAAAACTTTGCGGTAGTCTTGTTCTAATGATTTTTTTTCGTCGTACTTAAGTGAGCGAGCCTTTGTTAAAACTAGTCGTTCAACTAGTTCTGAAGAAAACCCTTTTCTAATAAAGTAAGCAATGGTTTTGGATTTATAAGTTAAAAAGGGACCAGTGATTTGCGTAAGTTTTTTGTCAATTTGTTTACTTAAAGTTTTTTCTTCATCGTACTGAATTTTTAAAAAGGCATCTTGGATGGTTTTTCTAGCCACGCCCTTTTCAAGAAGTCTAGCCTCAATTATGCGGTTTGAGTATTTACTGGATTTTGACTTAATAAAAAGTTCTGTGTATCTTTCGTTTGAAACAAAGTTCTTGGCCTTCAGTTCAGAAAGAACTGCTTGCGCACAGTTTTTTGAAAAACCTTTTTTGCTCAAAAAAGCGATGACTTCAGCTTCTGTTAAATCTGAACGGTCTAGTCTATGCATGGCCTTTTCGTAGGCTAAGTGGAAGTTATTTGCCTCAAGTACTTCTTTAAGCTGTCCTTGATTTGCATAAATGTCCGCAAAAAAATCTGGAAAGGCCTTTAGAGTTTTAAGATGAATTTCTTGTTTGGCCTTTGTTGTAATTAAATAAATTTTAGATTTAGTT
>CAUTSX010000045.1:0-5734 GCA_963541405.1 uncultured Acholeplasmataceae bacterium
GAATGGAAAAGTTCGCAACTACTTAAATATGTTGAGGAATTGGTAAAACAACTAAATATATAGTTATGTACTAGAACTTTTTTAGTTAAATTAGTTAAATCTTTTAAAGTGATACATGGAAAATTTTTTCCATTACTTTGCAAGAATTCATATCATTTTGTATTGTAAAAAATTTTAATTTGCTTTAAATCATATATGAACTGGTTATGTTTCATATGCTTAAACTCAAAATGTTGTTTGGTAAAAGAGTTTGCAAATTGAAAAAACATACTAATTATAAAAAAGAAGAACACAGCAAAAACTAAAAAGATAATCAGTTTCCAAAAACCATATTTGTCGTACAGTGCTTTACAAACAAGTGTAACAATCAAATAATAAAGAGAGCTAAGTATTGTGATTGCCTTGTTGAAACTAACTGAAAAATTGCTCTTTTGTTTTTCCTTCGCTTCTTCTATCAATAAATTAAGAACATCGGTTTTTTGAATATTGACACCACAACTTTCAAGAACCTCAATCACTTCTTTAATGTATTTTTCTGAGTTTTGGCATTCATTTTCGGTATCAACATTATTTGCTTTATTTTTAAAAGCCAAAAAAAGCATAAAAATTAAAAATACAGTTAATAAAATAGAAAAACTTGCCAAATAAACTAATTTAGTGTTAAAGATGTAAAACAAAAATAGAGTAGCGATTACTAACATAAACAAAACAAATAAGACCAAGGCAAATTTAGTTTTTAGTGGCATTTTTTGTTTTTTGTTTTCAAGCAAAGAACAATATCTTGAAAATAAAATGTCAAAATTCATAATAAGTCCACACCCAACATTTTTACTAAGTTATTTTTAACATTTTCTTTTAACTGACTCATACTAACTTCTTTAATTTCAGCAATAGCCTTGTAAGTCTCTTCAACCATATATGGTAAACACTCTTTTCCTCTATATTTACCTGGTGCTAAAAAAGGACTATCTGTTTCTATCAGTAAGTTGTCAAGTGGAATTTCTTTTACCACTTCTCTTAAGGCATCTGCGTTTTTGAAAGTAACTATCCCAGTTATTCCAATCATAAACTGCATTTTATCAACAAACTTCAAAGCAATATCTAAATCACCGTCAAAACAATGAATAGATCCTTTTAACCTACCACGATATGGATAAATTAAGTCAAAAACTTCCTTGTAGGCGTTTCTTCCGTGAATAACTACAGGTATGTTGTTTTTAGCAGCGAACTCAATTTGTTTTAAAAAAATCTCTTTTTGTAAATCAAAATTATCTTGACGCCAATAAAGGTCTATTCCGATTTCTCCAAACCCGACGACTATATCTTTGTTTTTATGCCAAAGTTCAATTAACTCCTCAAAACTGTCTTCGCAGTTTTGAGGGTCAATTCCAATAGTTGCAAAAGTTTTGTATTTGCGTGCTAGTTCAACAGTGTGCGCGTTGTCGCTTGCACCAGTTCCGCAAATTATATATTTAGTGTTGTTTTCTTTGCATTTTTGTTCGTTTTCTGCACACATCCTATCCTGTTCTTTTTCAATAGAGGCAAGATGAGCGTGGTAGTCAATAAAAGGTGTGCCCACTATATTAAGAAATGTAGCCAGCGGCTCTTAAAGCACTTGCAACCCGACTCGCATCAAACAGATTTTTTGCGTGTGCTTTAGTGTCTTTAATACTGTATTTAAAGTCTGGCTCAATTCCAAGTTCCGCTTCGCTGTGTGCCGCTCTGATGTCTTTCTTTTCAGTAACATAGACATTGTTTGAAGAGTAGTAGGCAACCATACCAAGTGGGAAGTGTACAGGGGTAGTTGCTGATGCTCCACCTTGGGTTTTAAAGCCAATTACTTTACCTAAGTTATTGTCTCTAAACATACCTGTAAACATTGAACCTGATGAGAAAGTAGAACCTGAAGTTTGCACAAAATAGTTTTTAAAGCGAGGAACTTCAGCATTTGTGTATTTAGTTTGAACAGTAGTAGTTCTGCGTTGACCGGTAATTGGGTGGTATTCCGAGTAAGTAAGGGTTTTGCCAGGTCCCGCAATTAGTGCAGCCAGGTCTATAGCAGCTGCTACTACACCACCACCGTTGGCAGCCATGTTGATAACAATATTTTCAACACCTGGATGTTTGCTTTTAATTTCTTTAACTGCCTTAATATATTGTTTAACTGTGCCTAAAATTGGGTCTCCATTTTCATCTTCATCGTCAATTTCAAAACCTTTTAAGTTAATAATGGCGGTTTTTCCGTCTTGAGAAACTGAGTATAGTCTTTTGTCAGAAAGATTTTGTTTTGCCTCTAACAAATTCCAAAAACCGATAAAAAATTTACTTTCTTCAGGTTCTTCGTTATCTGCGTAAAGAGAAACGTTTTTATCTTCATAGGTGTGTAAGTCATCCAAGGCATTAATCACTTTTCTCATCCCGAAATAGACATCGTCTGATTTGGTACTCAAAATTTTGTCGGCAAACTTTTCAAGTGCATCATTTGCTGCTTTTCGTAAAGGAATGTTGCCATAAATCGTGTTAAAAAAGAAAGCCATGGTTTTCCAAGTAAAGCCAGAAACCGATTTTGGCATTTCGGTTTTAAATGAGTTCACGTAGACGTCTTCGTCTTTTTCAGCCTGTGCAATTGAACCGTTGCCTTTACCTACTAGATTATTGGTATAAATTAGTGAACCTGTGTAGTAGGTTGCGCGTTCATTTGTCTCTGAGTTTAAAACTAAAGAAAGAATAGCCAGTGGCAGTAAAACTTCATCATCATTAGTTTGATAAGAACCAAGTTTATAGCGGTTAAGTTCATAAGTTAAAGGTCTTGCGTTTGTTAAACTTAGTTTAGTTCGTCTGTAGTTTGCATAAGCGGGTCCAGGTTCATTCCACGCTTCGTTGTAAGCAAACACTTCTTGCAGAAACACAGCGTTGCCAATTACGAAACGTTGTGCTGTGTGTTCGTAGATAAAAGTGTATTCTTCTTTTGCTAAATCTGGAGACTCTGGTTTGATTTTGTTAATTTCAATAACTAGTTTAACAATAGTTTTAGTCTTAGTCTCTTCAATTTCCATTTTTTTAACCAATTCATATTTATGTCCCTGATAGACATATTCGTATTTGTGTTGGTTAAAGTCAACGATACCATCTAGACCCTTAAAGAAGTTTTTAACAGAAATATAAGGCACCTCTTCTTCAAGCATAGTAATGGCCATTAAAGGTGCGTTTGAACTTGTGATGTATTTACCTTTAATTCTAGTTTTGTGTCCCCTTAAATCAGATTTTGTGCTGTGTGGTTTAAACTTAGGGTCATTTGCAGATAGACTTAATTTATCTTTTAAATCAACCAGTGGAGTAAGTGGTGCTTCTGGTTCAGGGTCGCCTTCAGTTTCATAAGTAGGATCTGGATCTGGTTTTGGAGCTGGTGGATTTGGCTGTGGATCTGGGTCTGGATCTGGTTTAGGTTGTGGACCAGGTGCTGAAATTTTTGGTACAACTAGCTCAAACTCACGATAAAAATCTTCGTAAGTTGCTTTTAAAATAGCAGTAACTTCTCTGCCACCAGGTTCTACCACCACAGTAGTTTTCTCTAGTCTAATTACATTTTTATTTGGTGTATCTAGTTCCCATTTAACAGTTTTGCCTTTGATAAGCGAATCTAGGTTAAAAGATGATTTCAAGGTTTTTTGAGTTTCACCTTTTGCTAGTTTTAGCCTATATTCAAATAGTGCTGCTTTGTCTGAAGTTGAGCATGATGCTAGCGCCAAAGCAGTTAAAAGCAGGGTAAAAATATATATAATTTTTTTTGGCATATTTCCTCCACAGCATTAAATTGCGTCGCTAATATTATATAATAGTATAGACAAAAATAGATAATTTTATATTAAAATACTGCAAAAAAGGTGTATTATTTATGGAAAATCAATATATATTACTTAGATACGGCGACTTGATGTTGAAAGGCAAAAACATCAAAGCATTTAAAAAAGCAGCCAACCTTTTGGTTAAAGAAAAAACGGCTTTACACTGTGTTAAAGTTGAGTTTTTATATGACCATGTTTTACTTGAGTTTTCTGAGGAAAACAGACAAAAAGTAGTGGACTCACTTTACCTACTTACTGGTTTTTCTTCTTTTAGTTTTATTCACCTTACAGATAGTAAAGCCAACAAAATTAAAGCAAAAGCCATGGCTGTAGTTGAACAAGAAACCACTGAAAACTCAACATTTAAAGTAGTAGTAAAGCGCGTAGATAAGCAATTTTCACCAGACTCACAAACTTTTTGTAAAGAACTTGCTGGCTATATTTTAAAGCATCAAACCAAACACTTAAAAGTAGATGTGCATACTCCTTTAAACACCCTGCACGCTGTAATTAAGCCAAATAAAACCTACATTTACTTTAAAAAATTTCCGCTAATTGGTGGGCTGCCTGCTGGAATTTCTGGCAAAGTTTTAACGCTTTTAAGTGGTGGAATAGATTCGCCGGTTGCTGCGTTTTCTGCAATTAAAAAAGGTTGTTTGGTTGAACTGATTCATTTTGAGTCAACACCGCTAACTCCAGTTGAATCTTTAGATAAAGTCTTTCAACTAGCCCGAGTTTTGGCTAAATATATGCCTGGAAACTCAATTAAAATCCATGTTGTAACGTTTAAAGAAATTCATGAAGAAATTTTAAAAAAAGTACCAGATGCCTATATTATTACCGTGATGCGTAGGTTTATGTATAAAATCACCGAAGCAGTTGCTCAAAAAGTCGGTGCACTTGGTGTCTTTACTGGAGAATCGGTAGGCCAGGTTGCTTCGCAAACCTTGCAATCAATATACACTATCAACGAAGGTGTTTCGCTGCCAGTTTTTAGACCACTTGCTGGAATGGATAAAAACGAAATAATTGCTATTTCTAAACAAATTGGTACTTTTTTAATTTCAATTAAACCATTTGAAGACTGTTGCACCGTTTATCTACCTAAAAACCCGACAACTTCCCCAAAATTAAGTTTAACTAAAGAATACGAAGATAAAATTAACAAACCAAAGCTAATTGAAAACTGCTTAAACTCATCTGTTTTATCGCTTACCATAAAAGCAGAAGACACTTATCTGCCATCTGAGTTTGGTCTAGACTTTAGTTCAGTGTATCCAGAAATTTTAAAGGAAATCAAGTAAATGCGCGAAATTACTTCTAAAGAAAATAAAGAAATTAAACTATATTTATCGCTTTTAAAAAAGAAAGCCAGAGACGAAAATAAACTGTTTTTATCCTATGGTCCTGACTTTGCAAAAGAGGCTTATGAGGCTAATTTAGTCAAAGAAGTGATATCTTGTGAACTTGCTGATTCTCCAACTATTTTGGTCAGCAAACCAGTGTTTGCTTTATTTAAAGAAACTAAAACAGAACTAAGTCCTGTTGTGGTTTGCAAGATTCCAGAAACTAAGATTTACTCAGATAAAATTCTTTGCCTGGCTGACATTCAAGACCCTAGAAACGTGGGAGCCTTAATTCGCTCAGCAGTAGCCTTTGGCTTTAAAACTATTTTGCTTTCAGAAAAAACAGCCGATGCTTTTCACGAAACCGCTGTCAGAGTTTCCAAGGGCAGTATTTTTAGATGTTCCACTATTAGAGCCAACCTCACAAAGGAACTTAGCGAACTTAAAAATAAAGGATACGAAATTATTGGAACTGAACACACAGAACCGCATAACTTTAAAAAAACTAACTCTAAACTAGTTTTAGTTTTAGGAAACGAAGGC
>CAUTSX010000046.1:0-5483 GCA_963541405.1 uncultured Acholeplasmataceae bacterium
CAGTTTACTCAGTAGTCTTAGCAGACGCTGCGTACTCAGAGACTACCTATGGCCTGGCTTTGATGAACTACCAGTCAAACATTGCTACTGCCTCCGCTTCACTAAACGCTAAAATCAAACAAGCTGCAAGCAGTATCGGAGTTGATTTAAAAGTTGGCTTAATTCACTCATCTGACGTGTTTTACGCAGACAACCCAGTTTACGAAGCAAAACGCCAAAAAGCCAATCCGCTTTGCGTGGAAATGGAGTCGTTTGCTTTATTTTTAAATGCCCAAAAACTAGGCAAACAAGCGGCTTGCCTTTTAACTATTTCTGACAATTTAGTTACCAAAGAAGTCACAACTGCTGAAGAGCGACAAACTTCTTTTAACAAAATGATGGAAGTAGCTCTTGAAACTGCTTTGCTTTAATTGATAAATTAAATATTTTTATGTAAAAATTTAAAAATAGAGGTTAGTTAAAATGCCCGCAGATATTTTAAATCCAGTTAGATACAGAGAAGATTTCTTAAAAGAACACGCAGATGCAACTAAGGCTTATTTGTCTGATTTAATTGAAAAAACCAACACTTCCTTAACTGAAAATCAACAAGACTGCAGAGAAATCAATCACCTTGACAAAGTACTTGCTAAAACTAAACGCAAGTTTGGTTTATTTAAAGTAGGTTTTGGTATTTTGCTTACCTTTTTAGTAATTTTGCTGCTTGCGTCAATTGGCAGTGCTTACTATGTTTTTGCAGAACCAGATATTCCACTAAGTCCTGCGGCTAAATACTCTGTATTTGCAAGCTTGATTGTAGTAGCGCTTGCTTTTGTTGCATTTATTGTTTATATTTCTATTTTTATTTCTAAAAAAAGTAAGAAGTTTAAAGCAACAATTGCTAATTTTGAAGAAATAATTGACACTAAAATTCAAGAGGCTTTCGCTAAATTACAAGACTTTTATAGTAATTTCAACTATAGCCAAGTTTTTGTTCAAATGCAGGCGCAAATTCCGGAAATTGAGTTTTTAAAGTCAGCAGACAGCAATTTTATTACCTATATTGAGAAAAACTTTGACCCACTTTACATGCCAAGTGAAACCACTGCACCAATTGCCTACAAAGCAGGTTATTTTTATAAAAATCCGTTTATAATTGCGATGTATAAAGATATGAAAATGGTGCCGCACACCTACACTGGTAGTTTAACAATCAGCTACGAAACAGGATACGGTGAACATAGTCGAATGGTTTCCGAGACGCTTCACGCAACATTAGTTAAACCTAAACCTGAGTATCAATATTTCGCTTTAAACTCACTATATGCCCAAGCAGTTCCTGAACTTGAGTTTACTAAAGACTCGCTTTCTGACTACAATCCCGCTAAACACGACAAATACATTAAGCAGGCGGAAAAAACACTTGCCAAAATTGAAAAAACTAATTCAAACTTCACACCAATGTCAAACACAGAGTTTGAAGCGCTTTTTCCGGTAACTAATCGTTCGTCTGAACAAAAATACCGCGCATTTTTTGGACAAGTTGCTCAACAAAACTTGGTCAACTTTGCAAAAACCTTGCCAACAGGTCACCAATATACCTACGCAAAAGTGCACAACACTAACGAGGTTATAACTCCAGATTTAACAGATTGCTTTTCGGTAAATCCTTTTGATTTAGTCGGTTATAACTTGAGTGAGTTTTTAGAGAAATACCAAAAATACGCAAAACTTTTAAGCGCTAGCCTTTACGACAGTTTTATTCCTTATCTTGCAAACCCTGTTTTACTAGAAGGCAATGTTTCTCTGCAACCCAAATACACAGGCGAAGCATCTAAACTTGAAAAACTAGTCTTGCTTGCTAAGTTAGACAAGGCAATCATGCTGCCAGATGAGGCCGGAATTGATGAATACATTGTTGAACTACTGCCAGAATACGAAAACGTTTGTCGTGTGCATTCCTTTAAAACTGAGCCACGTCTTGACTACGTTGTTGTCATGGGCGGAGACGGTCCACATCAAGTTCCTGTACATTGGACTGAGTATATTCCGGTTTTTGATGAACACACATTTGAAGTTTCAAAAAATCCAGAAGGCTCAAATTATTTTAAAAACAACTTATTTGAATCTAGCCGCGCTTTTACTGAAGAAAACTCAGTTTCAATTGTCAAATAAGGCTGTTTTAAGATATAATACTAAAGGTAGAGATTTTTTTAAGTTTTAACTTAAAAAACTTAAAAAGGAGATAAAAATGGCAAATTTATTAGATGAAGTTAATGGCCCTGTTCTACAAGACGGCCAAGATATTAATGTTATTGGCAAAAGACTGGACGCAAAAGTGGGCTGGGGCTCTACCTTATTTGAGTTCTTACTGTGGTTTCCGCTATTGTTGCCTGGCTTAATTTTTTTGTTTAAAAAAATTAAAGCAAGAAACTTTTTTATGCGTCTTGAGCAAAAAATGCAACGTGCTGCTTCCGAGGTTGACACTTACCTTGAACACCGTTTAGAAATTCTTAAAAATGTCGCAGGTTTAGTCAGACAACAACTAAAACACGAAAAAGATGTTTTTGAAGGAGTAGCTGCGCTTAGAGGCGGGGCAAAAACTGGGCAAATCAGCGAAGAGACTAGAAACGACATCCAGGCTCAAGTTGACCGTGGCTTTTCACAAATCAATTTAGCATTTGAGGCTTACCCAGAACTTAAGTCAAACCAAGTGATTGAAAGCGCGATGCGCGACAACACCAATACCCAAAGAGAAATTACAGCATCTAGAATCTACTACAACGACATCGTAGATCAATGGAACCGTAATTTATTCGTTTGGCCAACCAAACAAATCGTTGCTGCTAAAATGGGTCTAACTACTAGAATTCCATTCGCTGCATCTAAAGAAGTTAAAGCGGCTGCTCGCCAAACCTTCTTTTAAAAAAAATTTACATATTTTAAAATCAAAAAGGACTTACTATGAGAGATAAAGTAAAACTAGTTTGCACATCTTGCAAAGAAGAAAACTACTACACAAATAAAAACAAAAAAACTACACCTGACAAACTTTCTTTTAACAAGTATTGTGCACGTGAACGTAAAACTACCCTTCACACTGAAAAGAAATAATTAAATTAACTTAAACTAAATCAAAACACATATGAATTTCTTAGCCTTTTTGGGCTAACTGGTTCATTTTAAAGAGGTATTATATGGACAAAAACCGCCTAGAATTTATGCATAAATTCTTTTTAGACAACCCAAAAAGTTATGGTTATGAAAAGGCTAGTCAGTATATTTATGAAACTGACCGCAAGGCTTTCAACAAAGCCTGCCGTTTATTTAACTTAGACCCGGCTCAGTATCATTTTAATAACTTTATGTTAATCAAAACCCCAGATATTTTAAGAAAAACAACCCTAAACTTCAAAGTTGTTCTAAAAGGCAAAGATACCCAAGAAGTATTTTATGAAACTGCTAACTTAACTCTACTGTTTTTAACACCAGACTCAATTAAAGTATATACCGCCAGAGCTGACTACAACTTTGACTTTATTTACCCAATTTCTTCAACTGACATGCTGTATTCAGATGTACTTTCGCTAGACACAGAATACAAACTAGATGATATCACAAATCCACGTCGTGAAACTTTTAACTTAGTGTTGAGATTCACAAACGGCTCAAGTTATGCTTTCCCACTTCGCGACCGTCTATTTACTGGTGAACACGCTGAGTTTGAACCAACTGAAGTTGAATACGGTTTAATTCACCAAATTAAAGGCTTAATTCGTTAGTTTTTAGACAAATTAGTCAAGAAATTAAAAAGACCAGATTAACTGGTCTTTTTTTTACGCTGAATTTTTTCTAGCAATACTCTTGTTCAAAGTGTGAATATCTAGTTTGGTTTTTTAAAAGAGCGTGAATAAAATATTCAATTTCAAAAACGCGTTTTCGTTCATTTAATTCTTTGTTTTTGTGATTTTGGAAATATCTAACCACTCTAAAAGCAATTTCTGGGTGGTCAATAAAAGGATTTCGGTTCCCTTGAATTTTTTCTATTCTGTTATTTCTGTTAATTTCAAACTGATCAACCGGATCTTTTTGAAGCAAGTAAGCAAAGTCATCAACATTTCCAATATAGGCGCCTTCCTTTTTATAAGTTAAGCCGTGTGGTTCTTTTGCGGCGAAATTAAGTTCCTCGTAGTGAATTATCATGTAAAGCAAAATACGAATGGCGTCTCCTCCGTGTTTATAACTTGGGAAGTATTTGCGTGAACCTGCTAATTGTGCCTTGGCGTGATCGTCAAAATACTGACCATTTTCATTTTTTGCAACATAGTAGAAATTATTTCTGGCTGAGTTTACATTGTTATTGCAAACTCTTAAGTTATGCAAATCAGCAGCTAAAGTGCGATCAGCACCTTTTACTCTTGGAACACCCAGTCTAGAGTTTACCCAAACGTGTTCACGATTCCAAGGGCGGCCACCAGTCCATTTTGGTGCAAACTCTTCTCCGTTATACATACCCCAAAGTTTTCCGTTATCTAGTTTATCTGTTTTTGTTAAAAGATGTCTCACTTCATTGTAAGAAGTGTAATTGGTGTGTTTTTCTCGCGTAACTTTTCTAAGAGATTTGATAAACTCCTCATCATTTCTTGTCTGAAAATCTACACCTTGATAATAAGTTTTATCAAGTTCATGTTCTTTGTATTCGTCATTTGGATTTGGTGCAGGTTTTGGCGTATTTTTACACGAAATTAAAAAAACAACTGAAAAAAGCATCAGTGAAACTAAAATAGTTTTTTTAAATATATTTGTAAATTGCATATTTTCTCCTTTTATTTTATTTAAAAGTAGCCTAACTAAGGGATTTAAGACCTTTGTTGAATTTGCTTAAACGCAATACTTTTTTACCTTGAATTTTCGCTTTTGTTTTTTATAATGAGAATAACGGAAAGGAGTTTAAAAATGACAGACAAAAGCAGCAGATCAAGAATTATTGCTTTTCTTCTATGTTTCTTCTTTGGTTTACTTGGAGTTCATAGATTCTACGTTGGCAAAATTGGAACAGGTATTCTTTGGCTTTTAACAGGTGGCCTATTTGGAATTGGCGCCCTTATTGATTTAATTGTAATCATCTTTGGTGGCTTTAGAGACGAAGACGGCCGCATTGTTTAAAAACCAAAAGCAATAATTTTATATTTTTTTAAAAAGCAACGTAAGTTGCTTTTTTTTATTCTTGGATGTTATATAGATAAGTTTGTGAAAAAACAGGTTTTTGCTCAATATTTTCACTTAACTTATCGTTTGAATAAGTCAAAGCTTTAAACTCTTTTTTGACCTCTATTTTTAACTTCAATATGCCTTTTTTTGCAGGCATTGCAGTAATTTTAAGTAGATAGACAGAATTAGTAAGTAAATCAATTTCCGTACTTTCATTTAAGGTAAGTCTTAATTTAGAAAAAATCTCCGAAATTACGCAAGCATGCCGAGGAAAAGTGGGACTTTCCTTTGGA
>CAUTSX010000047.1:0-5428 GCA_963541405.1 uncultured Acholeplasmataceae bacterium
TTAACTACGGTTGGTAAAAAGTCAAAATTCTTTTCAAAAAATTCTTTTATACTCATTATTTTCTACTCCTAAAAAATATTAAAATGGCTTGGCAAGTCTATCAATATCATACTGCTATTTCTTCATTTTTTCAATTTGAATTAAGTTAGAAAAGCAATTTTAAATGCTGGTTAAAATTGCTTTTTAAAAATTAAATTTAGACTAAAAACGGTTTTTTAGTAAATCAATTACAATGTTGTTTTTTAAATCGTTTAAGTAAAAAAGTTCATTTAAAACTTCGGCTGTGTCTTCTAAATTGTTCTTTGCTGACTTCCACCCTGCTCCGTCTGTAAACCAAACAAACTTAAAGCCTTGTATTTCTTTAGCAGAGGTTGCGAGGTTTTTATAACTCCTTGCAGTTTCATTTAACTTAGAGCCGCCACTTGAATAGAAGTTGCATTCTATAGCAAAAATTTGTGAGTTGTAGTTGATGACAAAATCAAAACGTTTTTGAGTTTTAGCTAGTCCAGTTAGTCTAGATAAATTAAGACCAAACTTCTTTTCAATATCTGTTTTATTCATTTCTTTAAAGTAGGTATCACCTAGTTTTAATCCCGCTTTTTTTAAATAGGACTCAACTATATTTTCCATGCTTTTGCCTGTTCGGTTTTTGCGAGCATTGGTATCAATTCCTACTTCTACTCCATAAACATAGTCAATTAAGTTATTTACAATTTTGTTTTCAAGTAAATTAAATAAACCAGTTTTTTCCATAAAATCAGCGTACTGTTCTGCTGTGTAGTTAATTTCGACAAAATCAAACAAATAGTGGTCTTCAGCAATTACCTTAATTTGCTTTTCACGTTTAGCGATTAAAATTGGAATTGCCTTTAGCACTTCTGGATATTTTTTAACTAAGTTAATAAAATCTGTACGCATGTTTTTAGAACCAATTAGTGAGTTTAGTAAGTTTAATTCAATTTTAATCTTCTCAACATTTAAATAAACTTTATCAAAGTCTGTGTAGTAATCCCAAGTGGCTACGGTGTCTATCATGGTATTTAGCCATTTTTCAAAATTCTTTTTCATAAATTAAACCTCGGTTTTGTAGTTCATAATTATTAACTCTTCGACTTCTCCTCTTTTTTGGCCGTTTGAATTGATTGCTCTTTTGGCGTTTACTACATGCAAATTAAAACCCTTATAAATTTCTTGAATAAAAGGTGTGTTGTGATTGGAAAGCATCACATTCACTCCTTTTTTAGTTAACTTTAAAGTCAAGTCTCTTAGCCTGATTTGCTCAGCTTTGTCAAACTTTTCTTTACTGTAATCAACAAACCCATTTTTGTTTGGAAAAACATCATAAGGTGGATCAAAATAAACAAAGTCGCCTTTTTTAGCGTCTGCTACAGCCTTTTCAAAATCAAGATTAGTCACTTTAATTTGACTTCTTGAAAAGTATTTTTTGATTTCTAAAAAATTATTAAAATTATATAAGTTTACATTTAGTTTTTTGCCAAACGGAACGTTAAAATAACCAGATTTGTTTACCCTATATAGACCGTTAAAGCAGGTTTTATTTAAATAAATTAGTCTAGCTGCTTTTAGATAAGGTGGTTCTTTTTCAAACTCATTTTGTCTATCTAGTTCTCTTATTTGATAATAAAAATCTTCTGAGTGATTAGACTGGTATTCATCAAGAGCAACAATAAGTCTCTTAAAATCATTTTCTGTTTGAAAACAAGAATACGCAAAATACAGGTCTTTATTTAAGTCATTTACTACCGCCTTTTTAGGCTGTAGACGAAAAAACAAGGCGCCCCCTCCTATAAAAGGTTCAAAATAAGTGTTAATTTTAGTTGGCAAAAGTTGCACTAATTTTTCTAGAAGTTGGGTTTTGCCACCAGCCCATTTCACAAAAGGTTTAGGTGTTGCTTGGTTAGTAAAATCAAATAGTGTCGGAATTTCTGTGTTCAGTGCCTTGGCAATTTTATAAATTGTTTCAAGCGAAACATTGACCTCGCCATTTTCAATTTTAGAAACTTGTGGTCTTTCAATACCACTACTTAAAGCCAAGTCTTCTTGCGTTAAAGAATGGCTTTTTCTTAGCGCTAATACTCTTTCACCAAAATGTTTTTTAACAAGATTTATCATATCTATATTTTAACAAATTTGTGTGTCAAAGTATACAATTTTACCAATTAAAAATAAGCAGAGCTGACCTGCTTATTTATATTTTGTTAATTATTAAAAAAGTTTTTGTTTTATTGTTTTAAGTGTCTTTTAACTTTAAACTCGCCTCTGTTGAAAAAATCATTTTCCATTATTAGCTCAAAATCATCTGAATAAAAACAAATTATCAAACCAATAAGAATAAATAAACTCATCTTGACTTTACCGTTGATTTCAACTCGGGGCAAGAAGTTTTTATCGCAAATAATTTCATTCAAAGCAACTTCTGGCTTAGCATCTAATTTGCTTTCTAAATACTTTTTAAAACTTTGTTTTTCGCCATTATTGAAATTAACTTTATCTAAATGAATTAACTTATTTGAACTTATCGCCATATACTGTTTTTTTAACATATTAACAAACTCAAAAACAGTAGTTCTTTTTACAGGAGTGACTTGCGGAAGGATAAATTTATTGAGTTCTATTATGTCAATAATTTCTTTATCCTTAGTAAAATCAGCAACTAGTTCGTTATATTCTGGAAAAACTGTGCCTAAATTGCCAATTAAAGGTCTTTTAAATGCAAAGTCTTTGGCAAAAAATTGTTTTGCTACATTAAAAATGTCATAAGGGTAACGGATTTTGTACCTGTAAATAAACTCAGGCATTTCTGCCTTGCATGCCAAAAATATATGTTGATCTGTACGGTAGCCAATTTTGATTGCTTTTAAAGATTTTTCAATAATTGCTTTTAAATTTTTGAGCTCTGTGTCAGTTATCTTGAAATTCTTAAAGTAGATATAGCCACGATTCCAAAAATAAATAAAGTTTTTAGTCTCAGAAATCTCTGTTGAAAATACGCTTTTGGCAACTCCTTTAAATTCCTTTTCAAAATCTATGTAGGTAAAAAACTCAGTTTGTGAAATCAGCCAAGTCTTAATTTTACTACGCAAGGTCTCGTTACCACCAAGTGGCAGCAAGTAATCGCGCTTGCCTTTAAATAACTCATTCTCATAGTGAGAAAGAGCGCCTTTAAGCAAATATCTGCTGGTAATATTGAAGTCTTTTAGTTCAGTTTTAAAAATTTTTAAAATGCCAGAATAGGAAATTGGGTTATTTTTCTCTTGCAAATAAGCAGCAATTTTTTGAGCAAGGTCTTTACTAATTTGGGGAGCGTGGTTAACGTGCGTATAAGTTCCGCGGTCAATTAACTGAGCAGGGCTTCTTTCAATTATTGCTTGTACGGTGTGAAAATATTTCTTATCAGGTTTTTCAATTTCTTCAAATAAAATATTGCCAAATTCAGCAAGCGAGCACTCGTTAATTCGTTTAATATCGTTATAATCAGAACAGTGAAAACCATTTTTGAAATACTTTTCTAATAAAATTTCGGTTCTTTGCGCTTTAGATAAGCTAAATTTATATCTAATATAGGTACCTTTTCTTAAATAAAAAGTATCAGAAACAGAAGTTTTTATACTATTTTTTGTCATTTTAAAGTTTGGCAAAAGTTGTCTAATTTCCTTGATTTTCAAAAGTAGATCTTCTTCTTTAAAATAATCTTTAAATACCTGTTTTTCAACTTCAAGAAATTTTTCTAAATGTTCATCTGATGAAAAAAAGCCGTGTAATTGTTCAAGATAGCCTGTGCTAGTTCCTGGGTTTAATTTTTTAAATAAAAAAGAAGTAGCAGCGTAGTCATATTTAAGTATGTCTTTTAAGGTTATGAAGTCAAAAAAGTAACTGCGTTCAGTAAAAACAAACATAAAGTCTATGGGTTTAAATGTAAAGTTTTTTAAATAAAATGCATTAAACTCATTAACAATTTTATCTATTTTTTGTCTTACTCTTTCTCTGGTAATATTAAATTTTTGACCAATTTCATCTAAAGTAAGGTGATTTCTTGCACCCAAAATTTCAAAATCTGTGTAACTGTAGTCTCGCATAGCACCAATAAATAACTCAATAAACAAGTTGTATTTATCAGTTGCCGAAAAAAATAAAATATTTGCTAGTTTGCTTAGTTCAAGTCTATATTTAAAAAACAACTCTTCAATTTTAGCGTCTTTAATTTCTTGAATTAGTTCAACAAAACTACCTTTATATGAATTGTTAATTTCAAACATTTTGAGTAAATTAAAACATTTTTCTTCATTTTCCGGCAAGACATATTTAGCGTAATATGGTATTGCTTCTCTTAAAATTAAGAGTTCTTGAAAGATAAAAGTGGATTGACTTCTGTATTTCCTTGATTTAAAATAGTTTCTCTAGCAATTGTAAAATCAAATAAGTTTTGATTTATACCACAATTGATTTTTTGCTGGGTTTCAGTAGCCACAATAATATCTGCGATTTGAATATTTAAAATTTGTTTTCTAATTTCAGGGGTAATTTCTGTGTTTAAAAGGTCTAAATTCAAACCGGTTAATGATTTAATTAACTTAAAACCGTTTTCAAAAGATTTCAAAAATAAGTGATCATCTTGAGTATTGAGTTCTTCATATTTCTTTATTTTTTCAGAAATTAACTTTGTTTCTTCGTATATTTTAAAATCCTGTTGGAGAATAAATTCAAATTTTCTTGCGTACATTGGGGAATTGAAGCTCTCTTTAAATCTACGATAAAGTCTAGAAACTTTTTCCCCAACAAATTGTTTGCAAAAAATATAAAAATATTGTCTAGACAACAAAACATTTTTTCTAATTTCAAATAAATTTGTCCTTTTAAACTCAAATAAATTCACAAACACACCTCTGGTATCTAGCATTGTTTAAAAAAAATACTCAAGTTGCCTTGAGTAAATTATTTTTTAAAATGGTGACCCGTACGGGATTTGAACCCATAAATGCATGCGTGAAAGGCATGTGAGTTAACCGTTTCTCCAACGGGCCAATACTAAAATAGTATAGCCTGATTTTTAAAAAAATACAAGCAATAACTAGTTTTTTAAAATGGTGCCTACATAAAGAATTGAACTTTAGTTTTAGCATTACCATTGCTACGTACTACCACTGTACTATGTAGGCGTCTTTTTTGACGCTTTTATTATAACGAATTTTAAGTATTTTTAAAATTATTTTGTTTCTATAATCACTTATTTTCTTTTTCCTTTCTAACAAATTCTATTAATAATAAATTTTTATATATAAATCTTAGATTTCTTATAGAATTTACAAAACAAATTAGAGTTAATATTATAAGGAGAATTGAAAAAATAACTAATAAGATAATCATAACTTTTCCTATTTCAACATCATTTCCTTTTAAATTAATAAAT
>CAUTSX010000048.1:0-5155 GCA_963541405.1 uncultured Acholeplasmataceae bacterium
ATCGCCGCCGTAGCATTTAGCCAAGACGTCTTTGCGCATTGCTTTGATCGTAGATCTGGCAATAATTCGGTTGCCAATTGCGGCTTGCACTGGAATTTCAAACATCTGTCTTGGAATTAAATCCTTCATTTTCTCAGTTAATGCTCGGCCTCTAGATTCGGCAAAGTCTTTATGGACAATTGTTGCCAAGGCATCAATTTGCTCGCCGTTTAACAAGATGTTTAACTTAACTAAGTTAGAGCGCACGTATTCGTCCATATCGTAGTCAAAAGAAGCATAGCCTTTGGTTTGAGATTTTAGTTTGTCAAAAAAGTTGTATACAATTTCTGAAAGCGGGAGTTTGTAAATGATGTTCACGCGGTTTTTATCTAAATAATTCATTGAGACAAAAACTCCGCGTTTAGCCTGACAAATTTCCATCACGCTGCCGACATATTCCGCCGGAGTCATAATAGATGCTTTAACAAAAGGCTCTAATATATAGGCAATTTGTTGCGGTTCTGGCAGTTCACATGGGTTTTGTATCTGAATTACGTTGCCGTTTGTTAAATGAACTGTGTAAATTACCGAAGGAGCTGTGGCGATGATGTCTATATTAAACTCGCGGCGAATTCGCTCTTGAATTATCTCTAGGTGGAGCAACCCTAAGAAACCAGTTCTAAAACCAAAGCCAAGTGCTTTTGAAGTCTCCATTTCATAGGTTAAAGCAGCGTCGTTTAGTTTTAGTTTCTCAAGTGCTTCTTTTAGTTGAGCATAATTTTTGTTTTCAACCGGATAAATACCTGAGAAAACCACCGGGTTTAATTTTTTGTAGCCAGGGAGTGGTTCAGTTGCTTGATTTTCAAAAAAAGTAATAGTGTCCCCCACTTGAATGTCTTGAATTGACTTAATTTGTGCATAGATAAAGCCTACTTCTCCGGCTGACAACATTTCAGTTTCCAGCATTTCTGGTGTATAGACACCAACACTAACTACTTCTGCTTTGTATTTAGACTGCATAAAGTAAATAATGTCGCCTTTTTTAACTGCGCCTTCAACTACACGAATTAAAGGAATTACTCCTTTGTAGGCGTCGTAGTATGAGTCAAAAACTAAGGCTCGCAAAGTATTGTTTACTTTTTCTGGTTTAGGTGCTGGTACTTTTTTGACAACTGCTTCTAGAATTTCTTTAATACCAATACCGTTTTTAGCAGAACACAACACAACTTCGCTTCTGTCTATGCCAATAATTTCTTCAATCTCTTTTAAAACTTTTTCAACATCCGCAGTTGGCAGGTCTATTTTGTTTATAACCGGAATAATTTCAAGGTCATTGTCAAGCGCAATATATAGGTTTGCAAGGGTTTGGGCCTGAATACCTTGTTGCGCATCTATAACCAAAATAGCGCCTTCACACGCTTGCAGAGAACGCGAAACTTCATAGGTAAAGTCAACGTGGCCTGGGGTGTCAATTAGGTGCATTTTGTAAATTTCCCTGTCTTCGGCTTGATAGTGAATTTGCACCGCGTTTAACTTAATTGTAATTCCACGTTCACGCTCCAGTTCCATACTATCTAGGTATTGCGCCTTCATTTCACGCTTAGATACGGCGTTGGTTAACTCTAAAATGCGGTCAGCCAAAGTAGACTTACCATGGTCTATGTGTGCAATAATTGAGAAGTTACGAATTTTGTTCATCTAGTTTTAAAACCTTTTTAATTAAGACTCTTTTGATGACGTTTTTTTCAATATATAGTGGCTGGAACTCAAAGTTTTTGTAAGTTACGCAAATTTTTTCGCCAACTTTTGGCAGGTGTCCAATTTGTTCGGTAATGAAACCGTTTACGGTGTTAGATTCTGCTTCAAACTCAATGTCCAGTTTTTCTGACAACATATCTAGTTCAAAAAACCCATCTACTTCAAAAGTATTTGCGTTAATTTCCTTAAACTCCGCCTCTGGACTGTCAAACTCATCGTTAATCTCACCAACTATTTCTTCAATTAAGTCTTCAATTGTAAGGAGTCCAGCAACCCCGCCGTATTCGTCTAGCACCATAGCGATGTGGACTTTATTTTTTTTCATATGAACAAAAATATCGTTAATTTTAGAGGTAGATGAGACAAAAAATGGTTTTCTAATAGATTTACCTAAATTAAACTCACTTGGCTCATTTGCGTATTTCAAGATATCTTTGATGTGAATTGTGCCAATAATATTGTCAATAGTATCTTTATATACTGGATATCTGGTGTATTGAGATTCATTAATTTTAGTTAAAATTTCTAAGTAAGTTGCAGTAATTTCAATCGCATCAATTTCTGTGCGGTGAGTCATAATTTCGGATACTTTTGTGTCGTCAAACTCAAAAATATTTTCAATAAGTTTATTTTCCTCAACATCAATTTCTCCACTTTCGGTAGCGTTAGATGCCATTAAAATGATGTCGTCTTCTGTAACTTCTTTAATTTCGTCTCCCTTTTTTACACCAAAAATCCGAGCAAAAAAGGTAGTTGAAACCATTAAGAGCCAAACAAACGGAAATAGTATAAACATGAGCGCTCTGATAACTGGTGTGCAATTTAAAGAAATTTTTTCGCTCCACTTCATACCGATTCTTTTAGCGACAAGTTCACCAAAAATTATTTGAAAGTACAGCAAAAATATAGTTAGTCCGATTGTAACTAACACAGAATACAGTACGTAGTTATTCGAGTTTACATTAACTTTAAAAATACGGATTAGCGCATCTTGTGATAATTTTGAGCCAATAATACCGTTAATAAAAGCAATTAAAGTATTTAAAACCTGGATAGTTGCCAAAACATAGTTTGGGTTTTTAATTAAGTTTAGTGTTTTTTTAGCTTTTTTTCTTAGTTTTGGATTCTCTGAATCTGTATGTTCATCAATTCTGATGTGATTTACAGACATAAATGCAGCCTCGGTCATCGAAGTAAAACCAGAAATTATGATTAAAACAACGATAAGTGCAACGAATACTGCAGTTAAGATACCCGTGAGCGGAGGGTTTGCAGACGTTGCAGAATTTAAAATATTTGTAGTCATATTTCTCCTTGAGTTAGCAACTTTCTTTAAAAATAGTATAACACACGATTTTTGTCTACGCTAAATCGCGCAAAAATTCAACTAAACCGGCAGAATTTAGCCAAAAAGCACTTTTGTTTTTATGTAAATTGTCAAGTATTTCTAATTGTTGTTGTTCTATTTTATTTTTAATAATTTTATCTTTATTTTCAAAAACATTGAATATTTCTGAATTTAAAATTTCGTTTGAAAAAACACCATCTAAAAAAGACACTATAAAAGTATTTTTAGGCATTTTAGTTTTAATTAAACCGATTAGTTCCTTTATTTGTTTATCTTGAGCACCACCACATTCCTTAATGTGCTTAGATTCAATGAAAAAATATTTATCGCTTGATTTTAAAATGATATCTAAATCTTTATTTTGCGAACCAAAATCTATCTCAGGAATAATTTTTTCTTTTAATTCTTTTTTGTAGTAAGAAACACTATTTTTATTTTTTATAAAAATATCGGGGTCATTTGTATACTCAAAACCAAAATTTTGGGCAATTTCAACAATTTTTTGCTGCCCAATGATACCTAGTGCTCTTTGCGAACCTTTGTCAATTAGCGACTGTATATGAACAGGGTCAGCGCTGATTTTACCATTTCTATATATGAAAAACAATTCAACGATTTGTTTTAAGGTTTCAGGATTATTTTTAATTGTTCCAATTGTTGAATCACAAGCGTTAATAAAACAATTAAATTCGTTTTTAGATCCATAAGAATCAGTAATCAAATTTAACAAAATAGTAAATTTTTTCTCATCAACAAATTTGTCTTTTCTTATGTCGTTTAAAAGACTTTTGATTTTATTTGTAAACTCAACATAGTTATTTAAATCATTTTTCTTTAAATTCATGTATCTTTCATCGAGTTTTTCAGGGTTATTACAACTATACTCAAGGTATTTTAAATTATCTTTCATTAAATTACACCACTTCTCCAGACATTAAATTATTTGCTTTTTCAATTATTGCACGCGCTAGTCTAAAATCCAGTCTTCTTCTTCTTTTACCACTTTTTGTATTCCCCATGAATGGAGTCAACAAAACATCACTAGACTTTATTCTGATTTCATTTAACAAAAGATTACATTTTTCTAAAAATTTTTGTCTGCTATTGTCAGAGATATCAATTGAAACCAAAGTAAAATGTCTAGACGTATTTTTAATTTTGTTTTGCCAGTCGTATTTAATGTTTTCTTTGTAGTCGAACTTAATATTATTTATGTCATCAGTGCTGTCAATTGCTCTTATGCCTAACCAACCTTCAGTGTCGTTGAAAGTTACTTTCAAAGAGTTTTCTGGTTCAATTCTTAGATTTATTATGTTTGCTAGAAAGTCAACAAACTTATCATTTTTATAAATTTTAATTTCAGAAAAATCCTTATAAACACCATCAAAGCATGCTACACAAACTGGTACTTCCGTATCTTTAAAAGGATTTTCTTCTAAGATAGTAACGGAACTTAAGAGGTTTTTATCTTTAAACGATGAGTTTATGAAAGACTCAGGAATAATTGCAACAATATGTTTTTGTGCTTCAATCATTTTACTTAGTGCAACTAAATATATATCGTCATAGGGTGAATCTTTAAAATATTCATTTAAACAAATCTTTTTTCTTGAAGCAGATTGTTTAGCAAAATAAGGAGGATTTGTGATAATTATTGCGTTTTTAATTATTGGTATTGACTTTAGAGAATCATTGTTTTCCCAATCTAATTTTTCATCAATATCTAAACCTTTTGTTTCAAAAATACCATACTCAGGAGATACTGATAAAAGGTCGCCTGCTCCAGCGAACGGGTCGTAAGCAATGGTGCATTTAGAATTTTTAATAAATTTTTTAATTTGAGGTTTTAGCCACTGCACACCTTTCGTGAAATATTGGCCTAATGTGATTTTTTTTCTAGTTTTTTTACTTTTATCCATACAAATATTTTACCATTTAGTAATTTTTTTGTGAAGGACGATTTTACGAATTTTTTGAAAAAGTAGAGAAAAAACTAAAAAAGAAAAATACACGAGTACTATAACTGGTGAAGGTGCTACATTTGTGTTTAGCTGAATTGGTGCAGCAATC
>CAUTSX010000049.1:0-5036 GCA_963541405.1 uncultured Acholeplasmataceae bacterium
TGTAGACATTACTGCAGTTTACGACTTTTTCCCAAGACTGTCAATCTCAACTTTAGCATTTCAAATTGGAGTTAACGCAAAAGTCAACGACATTGTGGTAAAGAATGCTAAATATACAATTAACTCAACATACTTTGCCCGCGGAGATGTTTCTCCTGCCAATGACTATAATTTCTATGTTGATGGTCTTGCACACTCAATTGCTCAAACTGATCAGGTTATTGAAAATGTTGACCTTGATTTTGTTGGAAAAATTAACCTAAACTCAAATAATGTACCAGTTCCTGAAAATCAAGACTATGTTTTTTACACAGGAAACGCAGGAGAAGAACAAGTTCATCTTTATAAAATCAACAAAAACTACACAGTTGAAAGACTACGTAAAAACACATATCACGTCAAAGATCCGAATGCTCGCTATGTCATGGCTTTCAAAAACTACTCAGAAAAAGAAAAAATGTCTTTAGACCACTTCTGGTTAAACTCAGTTGAAAGGGCTAAGTCTGCGCTTAACTTTGTTGAACCAGGCAAGTTAGAGACTAAAGATTTATTTGACTTGCCAAGCGGCGAGGCTTCTCGTGAAATCACAGGAATTTACCAAAAAGGCTACGCTAAGTTCTTAGTTTTAGACAAAGACGCAAGAGGCCACATGGCCTTCGATATTTCAAAAGAAGGAACAGACTTTAGCAAAGGTGTGCGTTTGTATAAGAACAACTCAATGTATGAGTTGGCTAAAGACAACCCAACTAAACCACTTCAAGACAACTCAAACTACTATTTGTTTCCGTATGGCTCAAAAGTTAAGCTGACTTTAAAGAAAAACCGCTTTAACACGCACATTGTTGGTTTTAGAACTACTGAAATGAGAAACGACACAGAACAGTATTCAGCAGACACTTATCACTTATTTAAAGCAACTGATCAAGGTGAGTATACAACTGAACTGACCATGTATAAAGACCACAAAATCTACACACTTTCTGCAAATCACGTCAGCCATTCGCTTTCTGGAATTGCTGCAGACTCTTCGCCTATCAATCAATTTAACAACGTAAAGGTTAAAGGTAAATTGATTTACAACGGAAACGGATTAACTCCAAATGTCTATAAATTAAACTTAGCAGAAGGTCTAAACCAAGCAGGCTATAGCCAAAGTGGAGTATCTAGCAATGTGGTAGTTGAAAAAACTGTTAAACCGCTAGTTAAAGACGTCAACCAATACGAATACACAATTCAGGAAAAGAAATAAACAATAACTTTTTTCAAAAAGAGGCTCTCGCCTCTTTTTTTTATTTATTTTAAGTAATTTTATTTAAGGTAAATAAATATATTTTGATGACAAAAAACTGTATATTTTTAAAAATAATTTTAATAGCGATTTTGGCTTTGCTTTCTGCATTGATGCTTTCTGCAAACAAGACCGAAAAACAAAGCTTATCTGCAGACTTCAGGCTTAAAGTTATAAATAAAGAAAATAGTTCTTATCGTATTTTTGATAAAGATAGACAGGCAAAAACAGAGTTTATAAATCCAGAACTACTATATGTTTACTTTAAGTCTGTTGGGTTACTACAAAGTTTTATTGAAAAAACTAGTCAAGAAACAGATATAAATAAATTAGACTTTATTAAAATTTACTCAGAAACAGCCGAAGTTAGTTTGCAAGCAATTAAATATGAAAACTCAGTTGAGCTGGTTTTTGTATCTAAAAACTATATTAGAAAACTAATGTTGTATTTACAAGTTATAAATGTATTCCCTGAAGTTTCGGCACAAGAAAATGAGTTAATTTACTTTACGTATTTTGATTTAAATCAACTTAAATACTTGGTTCGCAAACACTACAAAATTCCTGCTGACTTTAATTTAGAAATTGACGAAAACAAGGTACCTGAGTTTAAGAATAAACTATTTAATAAACTTTCACTTAACTTTTATCTAACTAATTTATTTGGCGAAAAAAAAGAATATAAAGTTAATGTTATGCCTGTTCAAGATAACCAAAACATATTTAAAATCGATAATAATTTTATAGATTTTGATCACTTTAAAATAGCCTTAAATGGCGATTTAGCACTAAATAAACTTAATTTTAATTTTATTTCAGGTATAAATAATTTGCCTGTAAATACAGAAATTATTAACGAACAAAAGCTCCGCTTCAACATAAGTAAAGAAGTGTATTTTGATTTACACAATTTTGATGTTTCTTTTGTTTATATCAAGATAAACAAACATAAAGAGTTAATTTTGGTAAAAGAAAACGAAAACAACGCAAACATTGAAAGACTGCTTAAGTATCTAAAACTTAATAACTTTGTTTTTAACAAAGAATTCAAACAAGAAATTACATTAACAAATGATTTGAAAAGTTTAACTATTAGAAAAACCAGGCTTATTAACCATGCATTAAAAGAAACTACTGACTATAAAAACGAGTTAGAAAAGCAAATCGCTAAACTAAGTGAAACTAAATTTAACAGTACACTTACCTTAGATGAACTTAAAAAAAGTGTGCTTAAATTATTGGCAAATAAAACTATAGACGTTAAAATTATTTCTAAAAACCTCACACAGGGGCAATTTGTTTGTGAGTTTTTTGACACAAAGAAACCAGATGTTAGAGTGAAAAAAACTTTGTTTTTTGAAGATACCAAAATAAATAACGGCAGTGCTATTGGCACAGATAAACAAGAACAAGAAAATAAAAAAAGAATTGAAAACACTTTTATTAAATATAAAATACCTATTATAATAGCCTTATTAGCCAGTTTTACACTTATTTTAGTTTCTGTTATTTTAATATTAATTTGGAGGAAAAGAAAAAATGGGAAGAAAAATTAAAATACTTTTAACAGTTATTTTTTTATTTTTTACATTAGGCATGCTAGCGCCAAACACTATTGAAAATAGACAAATAGTTAAAAAAGTAAACGCCGCGAAGATTCCAAAAAAACCCAAGAAGCCGCCTGTAAAAAGAAAAATAAACCATATTTTTTTCGAAGGTGTGCCAATCATGAAAGGCGAACAATTGATAAATAAAAACGATTTAATTAAAAATGGTTATATTTTTAGGCAAGATTCATTTATTATTAGACACTATTCATATTTGGATGTAAAAAAACAAGGCAAAAAAATAAACCAAGAAGATATAACGATATCACCTGAGTTTATCGGAAGTTTCAAATTATATTTAAAAGTCAAAATAAAAAACAGTGAAATTAGAAATGATCAAAATAAACTAATTTATCGTAAAAATGAGTTTATCAAAATTAAAGAAGATGAAACTTTTGAATCAATTTACAGCAACTCTAAAATTAGGGTAGAAAACTTAAATGCAAAAGATATAAAAAAAGAAATTCTAAAGCAAAATAATTTTGACCTGTCTGGCTGGGAAGTAGACTACTATAACTCTAGCTTTTTCTATGAAAAATTCACAGATTCACATAACGATTTTTTCAAAGAAACTGATAAAGACGTACGACAAGGTAAATTTATTTCTTTTAAAAAGGGCAATAAATATTTATTTTTCTTCTTTAGATTAGACACCGAAACATTTGACATTTCTAAACTAGATAAAATTAGTTTAAGTGATGCTGCTTTTGATTCAAAAAACAATAAAATAAAACCTGAATACGAGAAATACATTGCAACTTTTTTGCTGCTTACGGAAATAAAAGAAAAACAAATAGATTTTGAAAAAACAATTTTTAAAAGATTTAAAAGAGACGACAAACAATTTTTACTTGTTGCATATGGCAATAACTTTAAGGTAGTTGAGCTTGAAATTGGTAAACTTGATAAGGATTTTGCTACTTTTGTAGAACTAGTTGAGCTTGCAACCACAAAAGAAATTAACTTATTTAAAAAAGACAAAATTGAGTTTACGGTAGCTGAGATTAAAAAGACTTTTGAAAAATTTATTACTACTTTTCAAATTGATGAGACAGAGATTTTAAATCAATTAACTAAATTAACCACACACACCGAAACAGTTGACCTTAATTTCTATTCTAAAGACAATTTAGCAAAAACCATTTTAAAAACTTTAACGTTAAAATTCAGACCAGCCAGAGAAATTAATAAACTAGAACTTACTTTTAAAACAAATAATGAATACTTTATTACTGATGACAAAAATATAACAACACTTACCTCAGAGGAACTCAAAAAGAAAACTTTTGCACAATCTATAACAACTCTAAATAGCCTTGAAACCACACTATATACTGGTTTTGATACCGATTTAAACACACTTATTACAACAATCGAAGAGCAGCTTAAGCAAACTTTAAATACAAAAGAATACCAGATTTACTACACAAAAGACAAAAGTGGCAACTTTTTATTTACAGTTAAAAAGCTAGATACCAGCGAACTTAGAGTTTTTAAGGTAAAAGTTAGGCGAATAAGTCGCGATGCTGATTTTTATGAACTAAACAAACTATTTATATTTAATTACTACCAAACTGATCACAATATTCAAGAGATACTAAACTACTTTAACTTAAAAACCGATATTTTTAAAAATCTAAACTTAGAAATTTTAAATTATGCTGCGCTAAACGAAGATATCAATAAATTAAAAGCCAACCCGCACGTTTATAGAAAGCTAAAATTAAGTCTCACAGACAAGTACCAAAATATCTATTCAGTCTACTTTTTTGCAGAAATCAGGTATGGAAATGCAGCACCTTTAAAAGTGGCAAATAGTTTTGTAGATTCAAAACACACAAGGTTTTTTATGTCTTCTAATTTAGCGTTTTCAAATGCTACTACTGACTTATTTGGTTCATATGATTTAAAAAAGTCAAATCAAACCCTTAGACAATGGTTAGACAATGAAAGTGAAGACTTTACGCTAAATGAGTTAAATAAAACTATTAAAATCACCTATAACTTCTTTAAAAAAGACTATCTTGCTATTCAAAGTAATTTAAACACTTATTTGCTTTATTTAAACAACAGTTTAGATTACTCAGAACAAGAGTTGCAGTTAATTTTTAGAAATATTTTTGGTGTAAACATCACTAAAA
>CAUTSX010000050.1:0-5016 GCA_963541405.1 uncultured Acholeplasmataceae bacterium
AAAACCAGCGACGATATTTTCAATTGAAGATTTCTTGTCGTGGGATGCACGAATTATTCTAATAATTTCGTCTAGCACCGAAAGCATTTTTTCCAGACCTTCTACAATGTGTAGACGTTCTTTGTCTTTCTCACAAAGATACTGGGTGCGGGCTGTGTAGCATTCTTTGTAGTGGTTGATGTAGGCAAGCAAGATATCAATAATGCCCATGCAAACTGGACGGCTGTCGGCAATTGAGACCATATTGTAGTTAAAGTAGACTTGTAGTTGTGTGTTTTTAAATAGATATGCAAGAATTGCAGTTGGCTCGGTGTTTGGTTTTAAGTCAATTGCAATTCTAAGGCCATCTTTGTCAGACTCGTCTCTGACTTCTTGGATATCAATACATTTTTCAATACGGGTGGTATCTATTTCTCTGACCAAATCAGCTTTTGATACTTCAAAAGGTATTTCAGTGACTACAATTCGCTTTGTTGTTGAGTTAATTTCTTCAATTTCTATTTTTGACTTTAAAAGTATACGACCTGTACCAGTCGCAAGCGCTTGTACAATTGAGTCTTTGCCTTCCACGATTCCGCCAGTTGGAAAGTCAGGACCTTTGACAAACTCAAGAATTTTTTCAAGACTAGCCTTTGGGTGGTTAAGTAGGTGAATTGTGGCATCAATAATTTCACCAATGTTATGCGGAGGAATTTTAGTTGCGTATCCTGCCGAAATTCCACTAGATCCATTTACCAATAAATTTGGAAAACGAGCAGGTAGAACCACTGGCTCAATTTCTTCGTCGTCAAAGTTTGGAACAAACACCACGGTTTTTTTATCTAGGTCAACTAACATAGTCTCTGCGGCAAAAGCAAGTCTTGCTTCGGTATAACGCATAGCCGCTGGACTATCTCCGTCTATAGAACCGTTGTTTCCGTGCATGTCTATAAGCGGTATGTTCATCTTAAAGTCTTGAGACATTCTAACCATTGCTTCGTATATGGAAGAGTCTCCGTGTGGGTGGTATTTACCCATAACTTCACCGGTGATACGTGCAGATTTACGATAAGGTTTCTCGGAAAACACACCCATTTTATACATTGCATAAAGTATTCTTCTCTGCACGGGTTTAAGCCCATCTCTGACATCTGGAATTGCGCGGTCTTGAATGATGTATTTAGCGTATCTGGCAAAACGGTCTGAAAATATTTCACTTAAAGCCGAGTCGGTAATGTTTTTGTCGATAAACTCATCAATTTTTTGTTTAATCTTTTGCATAGTGTTTTACCTATTCCTCATCAATCGTCTGCTCTTCTGGCATACCTTTTTCTTTAAGTGACAAGAAGTTATCGTTAGCATTAAAATCCACGTTTTGCTCAATCCAGTCACGACGTGGCGCAACATCGTCGCCCATTAAGATAGATACATGGTGGTCAGACTCTTCAAAATCAGAGACGTTGACGCGAATAATGTTTCTAGTGTTTGGATTCATTGTGGTTTCCCAAAGTTGGTCAAAGTTCATTTCACCTAAACCTTTGAAACGTTGAATTTGAAACTTACCTTCGCTTTGTGCTTTGATTAACTCTTCGTCAGACCAGCAGTAGATTTTTTTGGTTTTATTAGAAAGTTTGTAAAGCGGAGGATTTGCAATATATAGATATCCGTGCTCAATTAGTGGTTTCATGAATCTAAAGAAGAAGGTTAAAAGCAGAATTTGGATATGTGCACCATCTGTATCGGCGTCGGTCATGATAATTACTTTGCGGTAGTTTGATTTTTTTAAGTCAAACTTATTGCCAAAATCAGCGCCAATTGCGTGAATGATATTCAAAATTTCTTCGTTTTTAAGAATTTGGTCAACATTGGCTTTCTCAGTATTCAAAACTTTACCACGCAGTGGCAAAATTGCTTGAAACTGGCGATTGCGGCCTTGCTTTGCTGAACCTCCCGCTGAGTCTCCTTCCACTAAGAAAAGTTCGCGCTCTTCTGCTTTTTTAGAAAGAGCAGGGGTTAGTTTTCCTGAAAGCACATAGTCTTTTTTAGCAGAAGTTTTACCTTGTCTGGCTTGTTCTCTTGCTTTTCTTGCGGCAATTCGGGCTTTTTTAGCAAGTAGTGCTTTGTTAAGCAGGGTTTCTGAAAGTTTTTTGTTTTCTTCTAAAAAGTAGCTAAGTTTTTCATAAACTACTTGATCAACTGCGGCTCTGGCCTCAGGAGTTCCAAGTTTTGCCTTAGTTTGTCCTTCAAATTGCAGCAGTTTTTCAGGAACTTTTAAAGAAATTACGGCAATTAGTCCTTCTCTTAGGTCAACTCCGTCTAGGTTTTCATCTTTTTCTTTTAAGAAGTTATATTTACGTGCGTATTCGTTAAAAGCACGAGTAAAGGCAGTTTTGAAACCAATTTCGTGAGTTCCGCCGTCTTTAGTGCGGATGTTGTTAACAAAAGAAATAATGTTTTCCGAATAAGTTTCAAAATACATAAAAGCACAGTCTATTTCAATTGGTAGATTGCAGTTTTCTGAAAAATGTTCGCCTGCAAAAGTTTTAATTTGGCCAAGTGGTTTTTTAGAACCAGCTAATAGTTGAACGTATTCCTTAATTCCGTTTTCATATTCAAACTCTTCGCGTTTTTTTGAGCGTTCATCAATTAAAACTACTTTTAAACCTTTAATTAAAAATGCAGCCTCGCGCACGCGTTCACGAATTGTCTCGTAGACAAAAGTAGTGGTTTGAAAAATTTTGGGATCTGGCCAAAACTCAATTTTAGTACCAGTTCTGCGCGTATCTCCAATTATTTGTTCTTTTTGAATTTTAGAGCCACCATCTGAGTAGGTTTGCTCACAAATTTTGCCGTCTCTGGCAGAAGATACTTTGAACTTAGAAGAAAGTGCGTTTACAACCGCGCCGCCAAGACCATGCAGACCACCAGATACCTTGTAGCCCGTGTCTGAGAACTTACCACCAGCGTGCAGGGTTGTAAAAATAAGTTGCAGTGTAGAGACACCAGATTCATGTTTTTTGTAAGGAATTCCACGGCCTTCGTCTTCCACACAAATTGAGTTGTCTTTGCGGACAGTTAAAGTAATAGTATTGCCAAACCCAGATAAAGCCTCATCAACTGAGTTGTCAAAAATTTCCCAAACTAAGTGATGCAGACCCCTTGAGTCAGTTGAACCAATGTACATGCCTGGGCGTTTGCGAACAGCCTCAAGACCTTTTAAAACTTGTATGGATTTTTCATCGTAATTCTTCAAATTAGCCATTAATTTCCTCTTTATATGCGTATTTTTTAGTAAATTGCGTGAATTTAGGGGGATAAAAATGCACGCAGATACAAAAATATTTTAACATTTAACCCTTGGTTTTGCAATTTAAAAACTGCATTTTTAATTGAAAAAATATTGTCAAAAATACGAAAAAACTGAGCGGTATTCTGTGTTTGTAAACACTAAATGGTCAAGCAGTTTAATGTCTAAATGTCGAAGAATTTCTTGACAAAAAGCTGTAGTTTTAATGTCTGTTTCGCTAGGTTCTGGGTCTTGACTCGAATGGTTATGTATCAAAACTATTTGGTTTGATTTAAATCGGTTTGCGAGCAATACGATTTCTCTAAGTGGGATTTTTAAGTTATTTGTGCTCTTGTCTGCAAACATTTTTTTGCCCAAAACTTTCAGTTTACTGTCTAAAAATACACAAAGCAAATACTCAGTTTTTTTGGCGAAAAAAAACCAAGCAAATCTTTTTTGAAAGTCTGCTGGGTTTTCAAGAGGTTTTGATTTATCTATTGATTTCTTGGCAGTAAGCACAAGCAAATCTTTTGTTGATTTGAGTTTTAGTTTTAAAAAATCATCAATTTTTAGATTGTCTAGATTGTAATTTTGGTGGTTGATGTCAATGGTTTTGGCAATTTTGCTGGCAACAGTGAAATTATTTTTTAGGTCTTGCTTGTCTTTTGCAAGTAAAATTTGAATGGTTTTAATTAGTTTTAATTCATCTTTTTTTATCATTTTCATAATTTATCTACTCTTATTTTTAAGTTATCAACTGCTTTTGTTCTGAAATATAGTTAACACTATTTTTAAAAATTACTTAAAAATTAGCAAATTGATCGGGTATTTTGTTATGATTTTAAGGTAAATCAAAGAGGCAATCATTCATGAAAATAGTATTTATCAGACACGGCAAAACTAAAACTAATGCTTTAAACAAAATCCAGGGGCATGTTGATACTCACCTTGACCCTACTTGGTATTTTGAACTAAAAAAGACTGCCCAGTTTTTAAAGCAAAACAAGTTAGTTCCAGACAGAGTGCTGGTCTCGCCTTTTTCAAGGGCTTTTGAAACTGCTGTTTTTTTAAAAAATGAACTTAAGTTAGCGTTGCCACTAATAGCCAACGGCGAAATAGTTGAGCGTGAGTTTGGCGAGTTTGACGGAATGCCGACTTCCTTAATTCCAAGTTTAAAAACTGGACGTAACTTTGAAGACGATGAAATGCTTTTTAAAAGAGTGAAAAATTTTTTAAATAAAGTAAGTCAAATTAAAAGTGGCACACTGTTTGTTGTGTGCCACTCGCATTTTATTAAAACTATTGTCTGGATTTTCAATAAAGAAAAATGCTTTACCGCTAAGTTTCAAAACGGTGGGGTAGTTGTTGTTGAAAACAACCAAATAAGCACTAGTTTAGGGTTTGATATACTAGACTAGTTTTTAACTCTGTCTTGGAAAGACTTTTTTTGTTTTGACTCAAGTTCGGCTAAACGCTTAAACAGTTCTTTTTGCTCAGAACTTAAACTTGCGGGAGTTTGGACTTTAATTTCAATCAAGTGATCACCTTGTCGGCCAGATCTTTTCACACCGCGGCCAGATAACTTCAAGAAAGCACCTGACTGAATACCAGCGGGTACCACTAAATCAATGTTGCCGTGAATTGTTTGGACATTGATGTTAGCACCAAGTGCAGCCTCTGCGAAAGTTAAAGTCAAGGTTGTGTAGATATCTAGGTTTTTTCGTTTAAAGAATTTAGACTCAGCTACAATA
>CAUTSX010000051.1:0-5011 GCA_963541405.1 uncultured Acholeplasmataceae bacterium
AACCCACGATGCCTTAATGGATTCAGTGGTTTTAATGGAAGTTTATTTTAAATTTTTTAATTACATTTCTATTCAATCAAATAATTTGTAAATTTTTTGTGATGTGGTAAAATTATTTTGTTAAGTGAATAGAGACGTAGACGTAATATAACGGTTATTATACGGCCTTGCCAAGGCTGAAATGGGGGTTCGATTCCCCTCGTCTGCTCCATTTGTTTTTAAACTCTGATTTTTGTCAGAGTTTTATTTTTAAATAAACTAGATTTTTTAAATAAATTAAAAGGAGGGTTAAAGTGGATAAAAACGAAATTTATATCGGCGATAATTTAGCAATTATGCAAAGCGCTGAATTTAAAAAATTCAAATCAAAGATAGACTTTATTTACATTGACCCGCCTTACAATACAAAAAATTCTAAATTCGCATATAGTGACAATAACTCAAAATGGTCAGCAGATATTAAATTAAGACTAATTGAAGCAAAAGAATTGCTAAAAAAAACAGGTGTTATTTTTATTTCAATTGACGACAACGAGTTTGCTAATCTTATTCAGATTTGCGACGAGGTTTTTGGTAAAGAAAACAAAGCAGGGATTTTTATCACAAAACAATCCCAAAGAAGCAATGCTAAACATATCAATGTGGTACACGAGTATGTACTTACCTACGCTAAGTCAAAAACCGATTTGCCAAGATTTTACATCAACAGAATAGAGTCGCCTACCGAAGGTAAAAAGATAAAACAAATTATTCAAAAAGTTAAAACTGCACACAAAAAGTCTTTTACGCAAGCAGCAGAGATACTGAAAAAAAGTATTAGTGAATATGTTTTGGAAACTGGCGAAACTTGGATAGTAAACTATTGCAATATTGATGAAAACGGTGAGATATACTTTGCAAAAGACTTATCTACTCCAGGTGAACCCAATTATTTAAAAATTGATGAAATCAATCTAATCTTGGAACCACTTAAAACACGAGGGTGGTCTAGTAAACAAAAATTTATTAAGTTGTATAAAGAAAATAAACTTTGCTTTAAAAACAGCAGACCATACGAAATTGAATACCTAAAAGATGCTGTCAACAATGTATCTTCCGTTTTAGATTTTTATTCAAGACAAGGCACAAACGATTTAAAAAAGCTAGGTTTAAACGGGATATTTGACACACCAAAACCTGTTGAATTAATTAAATTTTTAATTAGGTGTACACAACACGAAAACGCCTTAATTTTAGATTTTTACGCTGGCAGTGGCACGACTGCTCAAGCGGTTTACGAAATCAATAAAGAAGACAAAAAACAACACAAATATATCTTGATTCAGTTGCCTGAACCTATTAACAATAAAAATAAAGCATTTGAAATTTTAACTGCTTTAAATTACAAAGAACCTAAAATCAGCGATGCAATGATTTTGCGGATTAATAAATTTGCTGAATTAAACAAAATAGACACCAATTTTCAGGAGGTTGTTTTTAGTGATAGACTTGCTTAAAAAAGGTAATTTTAAACCAATAGACAACGAATTTTTACTAGAAGGGTTTTTGGCATTAGAAGAAGTTGCTAAAGTCCAAGAAAAAAGGCAAAAAGGAGACACTGACAGTTTTATCAATGAAATCAGAGATTCAATGGTAGGACACTATTTGGGATACGAACTAATTAACACAGATAAACATGGATTTGACTGTAAGTTAAGTCCAGACAAAGACATATTTCTTGAAGTAAAAGCAGCAAGTTATGACGCAAAAACTTGGGGCGCTACTTTTAATGACACAACAATTGAAAAAGCTAAATATTTTCAAGGTGACCAAGTTTATCTATGTCTTGCTGTCTGGAGAAAAGCAAGTGATTTGCTTTTTATGGTTTATGGTAAAAATGCTAAACTAGGCTATTTACTTGAAGAAAAAGTTAGGAGTTTTTTAAAAGGAGAAGCAGGAGTCCGTTCTACTCAAACTGTATCTTTAGGACAACTGATTTTTGAGTATGGCTTTGATATAGTTTGCATAAAACCTAAAAACGAAGTTAAAACTATTTTAAAATTAAAGTCTAAGCAGTTTTTCAATATTCCAGATTCTTGTTTTATTTCTCAGGCTGAATTTACTGAAAAATATAGCAATACTTCTAAATTTATCATTGCTGATAGCAACAAAGTCTAAGAAGTTAGCATAAAACAAACTCGTAATAAAAAGGTGTATTTCCACCTTAATTATTCGTGAGAGAATTTACAAGATGAACAAAATAGAATAGTATTTTTTTTAAAAAAATACAAAAAACAACAGTTTTTTATATTATTGTAAAAAAACAAAAAAGCACTAACAACAGTTAGTGCTTTTTAAAATTGTAAACTAATTTAACTGATTTTTGGCGAGAAAATAGATTTAAGGATATCTAAGTCAACACCACTTTTTTTGAGTTCGCCGTAAACTCCTGACTTAAATTTTTCAATTTCGCCAGTAGACTTAAGTTCACCAGCTACTGTGTCGTAGAGTTTTTTAGTGTCAGCTGCGTTGATAACTTGCCCTTTATTTATTTTGTCTTTTAGTTTATTAACTTCGTTTTTAATGTTTTTGTTTTGAATTGTGTCTGTGTGTTTATCTAGCGCTTGAATTAGGTTTTCTTTTGTTTTCTTCAAAGTTTCAATTAGTTCTGGGTTAGCCTCGTTAAGCAAACACTTAACTCTAATTACTTGGTTTTCTTCGTCAAACTCAAGGTCTGGGCTAATTGTGGTTTCTGGGGAAAGTGAACTTAAAATATTGTTAAAAGTTGGGTTTTTATCCAAGTAATCAACACTTTTTGAAAATAAATAGAGTAAATTAATTGCGCGGTTGTGCGAAAGTTTGATGTCTTTGCCGATTGTGATGTTAGTTTTTTTGTTTTCATCAAGTATATTCAGTGAAATGTTTTTACCTTCAATTTTTGGTTTAACTACGGTGTCTACTACTGTTTGGAAAAATTTACCGTCAAGACCAGGCTTACCGCTTACATTTGTGACAGTTAAGATTAAGCGGATGGTTAGCATAGGTTTGCTGTCTACTTTTTTGATAAACGGTTTGATGTCTATTTTATATTTGACTTTAATTTCAGTTGAACCGATTTTAAAAGTGCGCATCGCCTCGTCTTTTTTAAAACCACTTTTTTCCAAAAAGTAGCGATATAGTTGGTTAATTTCTTCCATTGAAATTGTCATGTAAAGTTCGTTTGCTTTGTTGTTTGTTTTGTTTAATGCACTCATGAAAATATCGGTGGTTTTTTGTTTAAAGTAGTCTTTTAACTCATCTTCACTTTTAATTGCAGGACGCTCTGTTTGAGTTACTTCGTCTTCTGCATAAATTTTGCTGGTATCTAGCGTTAACTTAACTGAGTTTTTAGAAACTGTGAAATCATAAAGTGAGTTTTCGTCCATAAACTCTTTAACAGTTTTAAGCAAACTCTTGTTTTTAGTTGTGCCGTTTGGATTAGTCTCTTCAACTTCGTAGTCTTTGTTAATTGACTTAGATACATAACTCCACATGCCTGCTTTATTGATTTTTAAAACTGCGTTTTCTTTAGTGATATCTAAAGACACATATGGTGCACTTTTAGCAATCATTTGTTTTAAACTGTTCAAAGCGCTATCTACTGTTTTTTTGGCAAAAGTATCGGCAATTTTTTTGCCAAAAGACCAACTAACTCCAATTTTGCCTAACCATAGTTTATCTAAAGTTAGTTTAATTTCGCCTGTTTTTTTATCTTCACTTAACTGAACACGAGCAGTTAAACTACTGTGAAACTCACCTAATGCCTTGTATGCGAAGTTAATATTTAGATAAAAAAAGTCGTTGTCTTTCGTAAAAAACACACTTTTAATTCTTACGTAGTCAGGGTTGGTTTTATAAAGCGTTTTGTCGCTTGAATTATTTTCAAAATATGATTTATCTGTGATTTTTTTAGAGACAATTAAATGATTTAGAACTTGTGTTAAAGTTTCGGCGTTTAAGTCAAACTCAAACTTTTTGCCAGTTGCAGATTCTAGAAATATATGTTTTTCTACTTTTTTGCGTAGATTATCTACAAACTGATAATTCTTGGCGTATTCAGGTGTTTTTACTGTATTAAAGTGCAGAGCAAATAAAGTGCCTGCGACAGCGAAAATACTAATAATTAGCACTAAAATGAGTAGTAATATTGTTTTAAAAAAGCGGCGCATAAATATACCTCACAATATCTAAATTATACCAAATATAGCAATTTTAAACGCCAAAATTATCCAGCAATTATTTGGTTATTTACAGTATTTTTTCTTTTTTAATATTAGAAAAATACACAAGACTTAAAAATTATTATTTTGTTTTCGGTGTGCTATATTTTAAGAAGAGGTGATGAATATGAATATTTATAAAGGTGAACTTTTCAACGATGTTATTAACAGTGATAAACTAGTTTTAGTAGATTTTTTTGCTCCATGGTGTGGACCTTGCCAAGCCCTACTTCCAGTAGTAACTGAAGTTGCCGATGCAGAACTTAAAGGAGTTGCTAAAGTTTATGCAGTTTCTATTGACGACTATCGTGAACTTGCTTTACTTTCTGCGGTGCGCTCAATTCCTACACTAGTTTTATTTAAAGATGGTAAGGAAATTGACCGTAAAGTTGGCCTACTTTCTCGCGATGAGTTAGTTGGCTGGGTAACTAGTTTTAAATAATTGAAAAATAAAAACTATATTTATCTTTTAAATAAACCAAAGGGCATCACATCGTTTGCTGCCCTTTTTGGTATTAAAAAAGAACTAGATAAAACCACTAAAGTCGGGCACACAGGAACTCTAGATCCTTTTGCAACTGGCCTACTTTTAGTGCTAACAGGTCGCGCAACTCGTTTTGTTCAAGATTTTGATTTTGCAAAAGTCTATACAGGTGAGTTTGAAGTTGGATATGAAACTGATACTCTTGATTTAACTGGCAAAATTATTGGTAAGACCGATAAAACTCTTGATCTTAAAAAAGCAAATCAAACAATAGGCAAATACTTAAAAT
>CAUTSX010000052.1:0-4961 GCA_963541405.1 uncultured Acholeplasmataceae bacterium
CGTTTGTTTTAATCTGGTTTAAGTTAATTTTAGTAATTACTTCAAACTTCTTTAAACCCTTTTTGTCTAACCTAGGACTAAATTCAAAAATTCCTGTTGATTTAAGTTCGTATTTATCTTTATTAGAATTCAAAGTTAATACAATAGTCGTTTCAAAACGCAAGTTTTTAAAGTATCCTTCTAGATATACATCAACTGATTTTGTTTGTTCGTGCGCTAAAAAGTAAGAAATTTTGTAGGTAAAGACAGAACTAGTGTAGTGAGTTTTTAAGGCTTTGCTGTATTTAAAGATATCTGAACCGTAGTCAGCGGTTATTGGGTTTACTTTTAGAAACTCCGCTTTAATTGTCTCTGCATCTAAGTTTTTAAAATCAGCAAAAGTTTTTACTTTTTTAAAAGACAATTCTTGACCTTGTTTTAAGTAGTATGAAACTGACAGAGAGTTAGTTAAGAAGTTTCTATTTAATTCTAAAACTAAGTTAGGGTGGTACTTATCTTCTACATTAAGTAGTTTAAAGTCAGACTCAGTTAAATCAAACAGATATGTACTTTTACTTTCTTTACTTAAAACTAAGTCTGCGTTTTTAAAAGCCTTAGTTAAACTCTCTTCACTGTCTTCTGGTTCAATTGCTGGTTGCGTGGCTTTTTTAAAGCCAGTTAGTTTAAGTATGTGCACACTTGAAAGCAAGGTTTTATGAGCTATTTTGTAGGTCATGATAATTTCTTCGTTGTGGTCTTCAAACTTTTGTTTAATTAACTTAAAGTCAGAGACCTTCCGCCATAGGTTTCTTTGAAACTAAAGACAAAGTCATCTGGGTCAACTTCGTCAATTGGTTTGCCTAAAAACTTATCCAGGTTCTTTACATACATAGACTTCGCCACAATATTTAGCATCCCACGGTCCAGTGTTTTTGGTTTTTGGGGTTTTGGAGTAGGAGTTGGGTTTGGCGTAGGTTTAGGTGGATTTGCTTCATTTTGGCTGTTGTCAGGAATTGGCGTAGGTTTAGGTTTGCATGAAAAAAACATGAAACCGCTTATTAAAAAAACAATTAACAGACTAATTTTTCTTACCATCTTGCACCCAGCTTTCAGATACACTCCTAATTCATTATAAATCAGTTTTAAAACTTATGTAAAGAAAGATTAAAAAAGCGCAACAAAAATATTTGAATGTGGTACTTTTTTGCTTTACTTATCTAATTAACCTAGTAGGTTAAACTCGGCAAGTTTTTGTGCCACATAATTTGGATTAAAGAAGTTCGCGATGTTGTCGTAGTCTTCAGTAAACCCGTAGTTGTAGTCAGGTTCAACTCCAAACTCAGCCTCGCGGTGTGCTGCTTCTACTGTTTTTTTGGCAGTCAAATATACGCTGTCTGTAGAGTAGTCAACAACAGATCCGCACGGCAAGTAAGCCTGAGTGGTACTAGACGCTCCACCTCCGGTTTTTGTGCCAATTACTGGCATGATTTTATTATCGCGTACTATTCCTGCAATCATAGAAGCTGAAGAAAAAGAACCTACACTAGTTTGCAAAAAAGAACGTTTAAATTTAGGAAGTTCGGTGGCTTTTAAAGTAGTTCTGGCGTAAGTAGTGTCAGTTTTGTAAGTTGCGGCATTGTATTCACTGTAAAAAATTTCTTTATCTGGACCGGCTAAAGCCGCTACAAACTCAATAGCCGCATAAACTTCACCACCGCCGTTAATTGCTAGGTTGATGACTAAGTTTTCTACAGTCGGGTAATCTTTTTTAATCTTTTTAGTTAGTTCTAAGTACTTATCTAAAATACTTTTGTCGTTTTCGTTTACGTAGTTGATATGAGTTAAGTTTATAATCGCAGTTTTACCGTCATTTGAAATTTCAATTTCTTTATTTGCTTTTTCTGCCATTGCTTCTTTCAATGCCTTTATTTTTTGTTTATTTTCGTTGTCATACTGACGATTACCGCTTGTATAAAGGAAAGCCGAGGCCGTAGCAAATAGACCTGAGTGGAAGTCTTCTGCGTCTTCTAAAAGTTCATTTAGAGTTTGATAGTAGTCAGTTGAGTTTTCAGTAAGTAGTTTTTCTTTATTTTGGTTAATTGATTTTATTAGTTTTTCTTTTCGGTCGATTGCCCAGTAGTATTCAGAGACAAAGAAGTTAATTGACTTAAACCAAACCGAATAGACTGATTTTGGTACTTTTTCTTCCTCTTCGTCATCTGCATGTGGATAGAACTTACCATCTTTATCATTTGCATCTTCAGGGTCAATTGATTTATCTCCGTCACTTGCAACTTCATTAGTGCGGATTTCATATCCTGTCCAGTAAGTTGCAAATCCACTTTTTTCGTGTACTATCATGGAAAGCACAGAAACAGGCAGAACCGATTCTTTACCGTTTTGTTGCCAACCCATTAGTTGGTATTTCTTTAAATCAAAAATGCGACCTTTTTCTTTATCTGGTCTAGACTCAATTCTACCTCTGAAGCGGTAGTCTGAAAAAGAAACAAAATCACCTTCTTCTTCTGAAAAAATATCGTCAAGTAAAGAAACTTTAGAAATAGTTAACTTACCACTTAATGAGTCGTAGTAAATTTCGCTAGTTAAAGTATAGTTTTCAACCTTTTCAACTCCAGGAGGGGTTGAGGTAAACTCAAACTCTTGAATTAGTTTAAGTGAGTAAACATGGCCGTTTTGTGCTTTTTCAATGCGTTTTTTTAAGGTGTAAACTCTGCCTTCTTGGTCTTTTTGGTTTTTGTATTCTTTGCGGTAGTCAACTAAGTTACCAAGGGATTTAAAGAAGTTTTCCAAAGTTGTGTAGTAAACTTCTTTTTCAACTTCTACAGCCTTTAAGGGTTTAACGCCTAGTTTTTTATTTTTTGAAGTGTGTCTAATATCTTTTTCTTGAGTGGATTTAGGTGTAAAGCCAGTAGTTGCAGGGTTTTTTTCAACTCCAGATAAATCTACTTTATTTTTAGGTTCTTTAGCTTGTTCTAAGTCTGTTTTGCCATCTGCTTCTGGGTCTTCTGGAATTTTGGCAGTAGCACCAGGATCTGGCTTTATTTGTTTTTGAATTACTGGATACAGGTTTTTGTTTTCTTTTTTGGCTTCAAGTGGGTTAAGCGGAATGGTGCTGCCTTTTTGGTTAGTCCAACCAATTAGTTTTTCGTCACTTGCTAGTTTAAGTTGAGAGTCTGAAAACCCTTGGTAAATTGTTTCACCTACTTTATATTCAATTGCTTCAATTAAATCACCAGTTTTGTCAAAGAAGTTAATTGTAATTTTTTTAGTTGGTCCTTGATTTTCTTTTTGGCGGTAGGCAGGATACAAGTTTTTGTTTTCTTTTGTGGCTTTCAAATCAGGAACAGCTGCTTCTCCTTTAAAAGGAGTCCAACCTAAAAACTCTTCGTCTTGACCAAGTCCGAGTTGTTTATGTGAAAAAGTTTTAGAAATACTTTGACCAAGGTCGTGTTCAACGGCTTCAATTAAATCACCTTTTTTGTCAAAGAAGTTAATAGTAATTTTTTTAACATTTTCTTTCAGACGGTAAACTGGATACAAATTTCGGTTTTCTTGTGTTGCTTTGATGGTTTCTAAAGCAGTCGTGCTATTTTTTGAATTGCTCCAACCAACAAACTCTTCGTCTTGAGATAAATCAAGTTGTTCTGATGTAAATGTTTTTTGAATTGTCTCGTTTTCTGTGTACTCAACTTTTTGAATTAACTTGCCTGCTTTGCTAAAGAAACTAACTTCTAGTTTTTTAACTTTGTCTAGCGCCGGAACTGTAAAGTCAAATTGAACAGTTTTACCACGTTCATTTTTAGCAATTAGTTCATATTTCTGGTCTATTTCATTTCTCACAATTTTAACAGTAGCACCAGAAATCTCAGACGCACCTTTTTCATTCTTTTTAGGGATGTATTTAAGGGTCCATTTGATTTTCACGCCTTGAATTTCTTGAGGTAAATTAAAACTAGATTTGACAACTTTACTTTTACCAAAAGGCGCTTGCATTCCTAAAAACGCTTTGTCTTTAGGGTTAACACAAGACGCAAGCGTAAAAATAAAGGTAAATAACATGATTATTGATAAGATTTTTTTCATTTTTGCTCCTTTGCAAACTACTTAAATTATAGTTAATTTATAAGCAAAATAAAAGTTTTTTAAACTCATTAAGCCACATTTAATTTAATTTTCTACTATCATAAAATTATTTAAAACATTGCGTTAATATGTAAAATTAACTAGCTTAAACATAATTTAGTCTTTTCACGACAAATCAAAATTTAATACACAAAACTTCAAATAATGGCGAGAATAATCTCGTCAACATTGATTTATGTAAGCCAAATGTCATAAAATGGCTATAGAAAAGGAGGTTGTGATGAAAAAGTTTAACTATCTAAAACTGAATGAATTATCTTTACCTGCTCAAATTCACAGCGTTATTGCAAAAATCCATGAATACAAAGGAAAACAAGAACTTTATGTTGAAAACTACCCAGATGTTTTGGCAAAAATGATTAATGTCGCAAAAATACAAAGTACAAAATCTTCAAATGCTATTGAAGGAATTTATATAAACGATACCAGATTAAAAGAATTGATGAACAATAAAATAGAACCAAGAAAAAGAGACGAAGAAGAAATAGCAGGTTATAGACGAGTCCTTGATTTAGTTCATAACAACTATCTGTATATTGAGTTCAATAAAAATAACATTTTAACCTTGCACAATCAACTTTATTCATATTCCAATGCTAGACATAAAGGAAATTTAAAAACAATGGATAACAGCATTGTAGAAGTAGATCAAAATGGAAATAAAAAAGTGCGTTTTCAACCAGTTAGTTCTTTTGAAACAGAAAGATATTTTGACGAAATGATAGAAGCATACAACGTAGCCACAAAAGAAGGTGTATCGCCACTGTTAGTAATACCTGCGGTCGTACTGTATTTTTTGTGTATCCACCCATTTGATG
>CAUTSX010000053.1:0-4406 GCA_963541405.1 uncultured Acholeplasmataceae bacterium
TTTAAATTATTCCAAGCAGACTCAATTTTGACGCGGTCGTATCTAATGTCGGTTCCAGGAGATGACGAGGTTACTAAGAAATATCTTAAACTGTCTGCTCCAAACTCTTTGATCACGTCAAATGGGTTAATCCCGTTATTGAGAGATTTTGACATCTTTTGGCCGTCTGCTGCTCTTACAAGTCCATGAATTAAAACTTCTTTAAAAGGATCTGTTTTAGCAATATCTAGACTTTGAAAAATCATTCTAGAAACCCAGAAAAATATAATGTCGTATCCAGTTACCAGCAGTTGAGTCGGAAAGAAACGCTCAAAATCACCTGGTTTTTGTGAAAGACAAGAAAGCGGCCAAAGAGATGAAGAAAACCAAGTGTCTAGGACGTCTTCGTCTTGACACCAACCTGCTCCAGGTGACTCAATTTGTGCTTTAATTTCTGTGCCTTTATACCAAACTGGTATACGGTGTCCCCACCAAACTTGGCGAGAAATACACCAGTCCAAGGTATCTGTCATCCAGTTAATAAAGATTTTTTTAAATCTAGCAGGATAAAACTTAGTCTTAGAACTACGCGCTAGTTTTGAAAAATAATCCATTTTTAAAAACCATTGAAGAGAAAGTCTAGGTTCAACTACTGTGTCTGTACGCTCAGAGTAGCCAACTGAGTTAAGATGTTCATCGGCTTTAATAAACTGACCTGTTTTTCTTAAATCCAAAAGTAAATTTTCACGGCAAACAAAACGGTCTTGACCTTCGTATTTACCAGCCATTTCATTTAAAGTTCCGTCTTCATGCATACAAAGTGGTTTGGCTAGATTGTGTCTTTTGGCAACCTCAAAATCATTTGGGTCGTGGGCAGGAGTTACTTTTACCACTCCTGTTCCAAAATCTTTTTCCACGTATTCATCTGCAATTATCGGAATTTCTATGTTAGTAGTTGGAATTAAAACTGTCTTGCCAATTAGCGCACTATATCTTTCGTCTTTCGGGTTAACCATTAACGCTTGATCTGCAAAACAAGTCTCTGGGCGAGTAGTTGCAACCACAACTCCGTCAGTTTTACTTCCTTTAAATAAATATTTAATAAAGTAAAGTTTAGACTTACTTTCTTTATGCACGACTTCAATGTTAGAAAGTGCGGTTTTCGCCTGAATGTCCCAGTTAATGATTTTGTAGTCTCTGTAAATTAAACCGCGTTCATAAAGTTCAATAAAACGTTTTGCAACGATTTCAGAATGTCCTTTGTCAAGTGTGAAAAGTTCACGAGAATAATCTAAAGACAGCCCCATTTTTTGCCACTGACGACGAATTGTGTCTTCGTGTTCCGTTTTCCAGTCCCAGGCGGCTTTTAAAAACTCAGTTCTACCGATTTCAAAACGGTTAGTACCTTGTTCTTTTAGCTTAGCGTCAACTTTTGCCTGAGTTGCAACTCCAGCGTGGTCAGTTCCAGGAAAGTAAAGTGCGGCTTTGCCTTGCATTCTTTGAAAACGAATTACGGCGTCTTGAAGGGTGTTGTCGTAAGCGTGTCCAATATGCAGAATTCCGGTGATATTTGGTGGCGGAATTACAACAGTAAAACTTTTACCTTTTTTGCTCGGCAAAAAAGCATTGGCTTTAAGCCAACGCTCATAAATTAAATTATCGTTTGCAAAACTATATTTTTTATCCATTTTTATGTTGTTTTTAAATTAACTTGCTTTTTTGACGTGATAGCAAATACCTGTGATGTTGGCACCTGAGTGCACACAAATAGTTTTAGTTAAAAACGAGCGAACAGTAGTGATATCTGGACAATGTTCGGTTATTTTATCTTCTAAATATTTAGCAAAGCGTTCATCTTCAATTGTTGCAATAGACACGGTTTTTTCGTCAATCTCACCTTTTTTGTAGTGTTCAAAAAAAACATTAAATACATTTTCCAAGGCTTTGATGTGCGTACCTATTGACTTTCTTGGCAAAATATCGTTTTGCTCTGAGTGGAAAATTGGCTTAATTTGCAAAATAGAGCCAATTAGCGACTGCATACCAGAAACTCGTCCACTTCTTTTTAGGTAGCTAAGGTCTTTTGAGATAAACTCAATGACCATGCCTTTTTTGTATTCGTTTAAGAAATTTAAAAACTCATCAATTGACTGAACTTGGTCTTTAATTTTAACAGCTTTTTTAATTAGCATAGTCACACCTGAAGCAATTTGCCAGGTGTCTATAAAAAAAGTGCGGTTTTTATATTCGGGTGCTAAGTTTTTTAGAGCAACTTGAAAGTAGTTTAAAGAGGCTGAGTATCTAGATCCTATTCCAAAGTAAACTAAATAGTAGTCATTTCCTTTTAGTTGACTTTCAATTAGACTCAAAAAAACCTCAGGGCTAGGTGCTGCGGTTTTTGGAACATCTTGAGTTTTGGTTTGATTGACTTTGGCAAAAAACTCAAGTGCGTCGTTTTCGCCGTTATCTGGAAAAGTTTCTTCGTTGAAAGTAATTTGGAAAGGAAACTGGAAGATTTCTGCACTTTTTTTAAATTCAGGCGAAATATCTGGGGATGAATCGGTCATGATAATAATTTTTTTCATGCTGTTTTCTCCTTAAAATAATTAGTTAAGTGTTCAATTAGTACTTGACTAGAAAAAGCAACTTCGTTATTTACAAAAAATAATTTAGAGTCTGAAAACTGCTTTTGAAATTGGTTTTTTTTACTAAATACCTTAGACTTTTTTTCCTTATCTACTTTAGTAAAACAAATTAAAGGAAAAATCTCTTGGCTTAGCAGATATTCATGCATCTCTAAATCTTTTTGAGTTGGACCTACATAAAAATCCATTAACATCAAAACTAAAGCATAGTCTCGCGTGCCAATGTAAGTGCCAAGCAGACGAGTAAATTGCTCTTGGGTTTTAAAGTCAACTTTAGCAAACCCATAGCCAGGTGTGTCCACTAAGTAAAACAAGTTTTTGTATTTAAAGTAGTTTAGTGCAATAGTCTTACCTGGTTTTTGAGAAACTTTCGCGATTTTGCTTTGAAAAAAATTGTTAATAAAACTAGACTTACCTACATTGCTGCGTCCAAGCAGCAGAACTTCTGGTAAGTCGGTTGGTTTAGTTTTTAAATCAAATACTGATTTTACAAACATTTAATTAAAATTGCATATTTAAGCAACTAAGGCTGCTTTTAGAACTTCTTTGATTTCAGAAACAGGCGTAATTTCAAGGTCTTTAAGTACTTCTTCAGGAATATCTTGAATATCGCGGACATTATCTTTTGGAATCAAGATTTGTCTTAGGCCTGAGCGGTGTGCAGAAATTGCTTTTTCTTTTAAACCACCAATTGGCAGAATTTGGCCGGTTAAAGTAATTTCTCCGGTCATTCCAACTGTATGTATAACTGGTTTTTTGGTTAAAAGCGAAACAATTGCTGTGCACATGGTAATTCCAGCACTTGGTCCGTCTTTTGGAACAGCACCTTCCGGTACGTGGATGTGAATGGTGTTTTTCACAAAAATCTCAGGGTCTATTCCAAACTCTTCGGCTTTAGATTTCACAAAAGAAAGCGCGGTTATGGCAGATTCTTTCATGACATCTCCTAGTTTTCCAGTTAAAACAACGTCACCTTTGCCAGCATAAGTGTTTGCCTCAATTTTTAAAGTATCTCCGCCGTATGCTGTGTAGGCAAGGCCTGTTACCCCTCCGACTTGGTCTTTTTGATCTGCTATATTGTGGAAAAATCTGAACTTACCAAGGTACTGCTCTAAGTTGCCTTCGTTTATTTCTAAAGATGTAAGTTCTTTGGCCAAGAGTTTTTTGACAAACTTACGAGAAATGGTGCCAATTAGTCGGTTCAGTTCACGAATTCCGGCTTCACGTGGGTAGTGCTGAATTAGTGTATAAATGCCCGCGTCTGTAAACGTTAATTGGCCTGGTTTAATTCCGGCTAGTTTTAAGTTTTCCGGAATTAAGTATTCAGTGGCAATGTGGTATTTTTCAACTTCGGTGTAACTGCTTAACTGAATAATTTCCATTCTATCCATTAAAGGCTCAGGGATATTTTCCAAATAATTTGCAGTTGTGATAAACATCACTTTAGACAAGTCAAATGGTTCTTCTAAAAAGTGGTCTTCAAAACGAAAGTTTTGCGAAGGGTCTAGGACTTCAAGCAGCGCTGCCGCTGGATCTCCACGGTGAGATTTACCGATTTTGTCAATTTCGTCTAGTAAGAAAAGCGGGTTTTTAGTACCAGCTTTAACCATACCTTTTAAAATACGGCCGGGAAGTGCCCCAACGTATGTGCGACGAAAACCAAGGATATCAGACTCGTCGTCTGCACCACCTAAAGAGATTTTGGTAAAGTGTTTATTTAAAGCCTCGGCGATTGAAATCGCTAAAGAGGTTTTTCCAGTGCCAGGAGGTCCGACTAAGCAA
>CAUTSX010000054.1:0-4383 GCA_963541405.1 uncultured Acholeplasmataceae bacterium
TAATAAAACTGCTGTTTTCATTTCTTTAACAGGGTTTGGCCAATAATTATTTTTTGAACTTCAGAAGTTCCTTCATAAATTTCGGTAATTTTTGCGTCTCTGTATAGTCGCTCTACAATAAACGAAGTCATGTAACCATATCCTCCGTGGATTTGCACAGCAAAGTCAGCAACTTCCACCGCTACTTTTGCACAATACAGTTTGGCCATCGCAGAATCTTGGATGTTATCAGGTGTTTGGTAAGTAGAAACGGCTTCGTTAAGCAGTAGTGTTGCTGCTTTTATTTTGGTCTTAAGTTCAGCGTAGCGAAATTGAGTGTGTTGAAATTCTGCTAAAGTTTGGCCAAATTGACGGCGTTGATTTGAATAAGTCTCAACTTCATTTAAAGCAGCATGAGCAATTCCAAGTGCTTGTGCGGCAATTGAAATTCTGCCACCGGTTAACGTAGTTAAAGCAATTTTGTAGCCTTGGCCAAGTTGTCCAAGTAAGTTTTCTTTTGGAACTTTAACGTTTGTGAGTATAACTTCGCAAGAAGAAGAAGGACGAATTCCAAGTTTACTATCAGGTTCTCCAAAAGAAACCCCAGGCATTTCTTTTTCTACAATAAAACAAGCCATCGCACGGCTAGGATTATCGGCGTGTTTATTCCTTGCAAATACTAAATAAATATCGGCGTGTGGTGCATTGGTAATAAACAATTTTGAGCCGTTTAGCAAAAAGTGGTCTGAATGCTCTTCAAAAGAAGTGTCTAAAATCGCAGGGTTTGAACCAGCATTGGTTTCGGTTAAAGCAAACGCACCTAGTTTGGTTTTAGCAAGTTGTGGTAGATATTTGGCTTTTTGCGTATCTGTTCCAAACTTTAAAATCGGCGCTACGCAAAGTGAAGTGTGAGCGGCTAAAATTACACCAAGTGCGGCGTCTGCTTGAGACAGTCTTAAAACTGTGTCAATATACAGGCTAAAGCCTAGACCAGAACCCGAGTAGGCGTTTGGAATGGTTAAACCAAACAAAGAGTTTGCTTGCATGTCTTTAACTAAATACACAGGAAAAGTGCCTTTTGTTTCAATTTCTTTTACAAAAGGCAAGACATTTAAGTCGATGTACTGTTGAATTTTACTTTGAATAATTTCAGTTTTATCCATTTTATTTTTCTAAATTAGGCAGATATAACTCAGCTTCACCGCGGCAAGCCACTTTGTTTTCTGAATTAAAGAAAGTACACAAAAAAGTTACTCTTTTTTTAACCGAGTCAATTGCTCTGCATTCAATTTCTAAAGTGGCTTCATCGCCGACAAAAATGGGTCTTAAAAACTCAATGTTTTGTTTTAAATAAACTGAGCCTTCGCCTGGCCAAATTGTGCCAAAAACTCGCGAAAAATGCGAAAAAAGTAAAGCACCGTGCACAATAGGTTTCACAAATCTAGTTTGTCTGCAGTAGACAGGGTCTGTGTGCAGCGGATTTTTGTCTTTAGAAACTTCTGCAAAAGCAGTAACATCGGCTGCTTTAAACAAAATAGTCTCGCGATATTTTTCGCCAACTTTAATTGCTAAACTCATTTAGGCAAAAGTTTAAGTCTTATTTAGTTTGAGTGGCTTCTAGTGCTTTTAGACGGTCGTATTCGGCTTTGTCAATAGTTATAGTCTCTGTTTGCGGTAAACCTTTTTGTTTATGGGCTTTGACTAAAGCGTAAATTACATTCCCTAAGTTAAATAAGAAAAGCGCACCGTTGATGGCCCAAACTGAGTGTGCACTAATTAAAATACCGTAAGTTACGAAAAGTAGACAGCCAACTGAGTTAACTGAGCGAATAATTAAGTCTTTTCTGAAGGTAAACGAAATAAAAATTACTATACCAGCAGCAATTCCAACTAGTTCATAGTAGTTAAAGCCAGAGTTAGTTTTTGTTAAAAAATTAAGTAAATTCATATTTTTCTCCTTATTTTTGAATTTATGTGGGTTAAGTTAATTATACTTTAACAAAACCAATGATCAGTCTTGCGTGAAAAACGAAGACTGGAGTAAGTTAGTTGTGGTGTGTGTTTTTTGCCAAAAAGAACTCTTGCCTTTGCCAACTAAAATAATTTCGCCCGAATCTTTCAAGGCTTTTAGTGTTCGGTTAATTGTAGAAAGCGAAATGTGCGGGTTGGCTTTTTTTAAATCAGCAACAGTGAAAGTATCTTGAAAGTTCCTAATTTGGCCAATGATGTCGTTTTTGCGATTTATTGTTGCTTCAAACTGATGTTGGTGAGCCTTTGCTTCAAACTCTTGATAAGCCTGGAAACACACGGAGGTTAAAATCTCAAAAAGCAAGGAAGTATCGGAGTGTCCATGTAGCCAGTTAGTGCTAGCCACTGCCAAGGCTTGGTCTAGTTGAGTGCTAAGTGGTGCTAAGAACTTAAAAAAAGAAACATATGAAAATACCTTAAACTCAGCAGTAAGTAGTCTAAAAGCAAGCAAACAAAACAACGCTTTTTGGTTTAAAAGATAAGGCTCCAGCATATAGTAGTCAATTAAGAAATTAGAAATTAACGTAACTTTTTCAATTTCTTTGACACACAAAGTATTGTAAAGTGTGCAAACTTCGCTAAGTTTTGCCTCAATTCCAAGGGGTTTTCCGCTTGTGTCTAAGAAACTAGTTTGGTTTGCTTGCGCTCGGTTTAAAGAAACTGCGTGAATTCCGTCGCCAAGCGCAGAGGCATACGCGTAAATATCTGAGTTGTGCAGACCTTTTTCGGCGGTTTGTTGAATACTTGAAATGATTTTTCTTGCGTTTTGGACAAACCTTTCCTTTAAGTTGTTCGGCTTGTAGTCGTTTGAAGTAAATTTTTTTAATTTGTCTTTATCTAGTTCTGAAAACATGCAAGAAAAATAGTATGAGTTTTCAGAAACTAGACCAGGGATGAGCGCTTGCTTGAATTTTTTAAAAAACTCAGCAAAGTAAGTTTCTTGGCCACGTTTAGCGTAAAGCGCGGTTAGTTTGTTGATTTGCTTGAAATCTAGATTAAAGCGCTCAATGTTTTTAAGTAAAAACATTTAAATATATCAGTTGCCTAAACGCAGGCACCACCGATAAACTCACGAAGTAGTGAGTTGCAAGGCACAAGTTGATCGTCAATGTCTACGTAGTATTTCAAGAACTTAACCAAACGGTTGGCAGTAATAAAGTATTCAGATGAACGAGGAATGGCCTGTAGTTGCGGAAGTGCATGTTTTTTAAGCACCGCGTATTCATAAGAAAGCTCAGTGTTGAAAACGAAGTCTACACCTTCTTGGTTTGGATAAATCCACTTAAACTCACCTTTTCTGACAGACGGCCACATTGAAAGAGTTTCGGTAGCTTTCGCGTTTCTGTATTTTGAGTCTCTGACAATTCGGCGAAGTAAACGCAGGTCAGTAAAGGAAATAGGGTTGTGAAAGTCAATATGCGCCTGAGTTTGTGGTCCGATAAAGATTTTGTATTTTAAGTCTCTTTTAATTGACTTAGTTAACTCTTCGTTTAAGGCGTGTATACCTTCGATGATGATAGGAGTTGTGCTGTCAATAGTAAGTGGTTCTTTGAAACTACGAGTGGAAGTTTTAAAGTCATAAACTGGTAAACTAGTTGGCTTGCCTTGAATTAAGTCAGATAAGTTTTGGTTAAATAGTTCAATGTCTAGAGCGTATAGGCTTTCAAAGTCTAGGTTGCCGTCTTCGTCTAACGGAGTTTTTGAACGTTCAACATAGTAGTCGTCAATTGAAATCATTAAAGTTTTGACGCCAAGTGAAGCTAGGGTATATCTTAGTCTAGTTGCAAATGTAGTTTTACCAGAAGAAGAAGGACCAGCGACGCAAATTAAACGTTTTTTTGGACCATATGCAAGAATTTCTGAGGCTACCTTAAAGAAGTTGTTAGTGTGTCTGATTTCGCACATATTGATAAACTCGCTAATTTTTTTGCGGTCGAACACTTTTTCATTAAGTTCAGCAATTGTGCCAACTCCAACTGACTTAGACCAAGCGGCAGCTTCTCTTAAAGTATTCGCGTAAGTTAAAGATGCTGAAAACTCAGGAATACGTCCGTTTGCCTCACCTCGTGGGTATTGCAAAATAAAGCCAGCGTCGTAAAGAAAAATTTTGTAGTCTTTTAAGTATCCTGTGCTTGGCACCATTTTTGAATACATATAGTTGTAGTAATCGCCAACTTTGTAGGCGTTTACGTATTCTTGTTCTCGCACATTTAAAACGGCTAGTTTGTCTAAATCTCCTTGTTTTGCGTAGATGTTTTCAGCCTGTTCAAGTGGAATTAAGACTTTTTCAAAAGGCAAGTCTCCTTTAATTTTTTTCTTAATTTCTTTGTCTAGCCCTTCAATTTTTTTTTCGTTTATTTTCCGGCAAGTTTTTTT
>CAUTSX010000055.1:0-4278 GCA_963541405.1 uncultured Acholeplasmataceae bacterium
CAGGCGGCCGCCGGAGTTGATACCGCGCGCGTCCGGGTGAGAGTTAGGATACTGCGTACCGAGCCACCAGTACTGGTGGTGGCCACTGTCGTAATAAGAATGATAACTTACATGCGGATACAATTTCATATCAGCACCACGATAATACGGCTGATAATCAGAATACTGATTTAAAACAGCCTTGGCGTAATCAGTAGAATCTCGTTTTAATTTATAGTATAAATTACCGCCTAAATCTAAAATAGATTTAACGGAAAATTCACCGGCATCATATGTCGGCATATAAGTAGTAGTAAGTAAAATTTTTCCAATTTCTTCAACCATTGCTTTAAAAATAGAGTACTCAGGTTTAGCATTATTAGAATAATTAGAAATGAAAATGTTGAAAGGAGTAAAATCAATTATTTTTTTGGTAAACCAAGTGTCTTTTTTTGGAATTTTTACAAATTCAACATCTTCAAACTTATAGTAATTGCCTCTATACATTTCATATCTATTGCCTGAGTTGTCTTTGTAGTATTTACGAGTGAAATTTAGTGTGTAGTCAACAGCTTTAGAATTAAATTTAAGTTCACGAACATCATCTCGCTCAAATCGTATTCCAGCAGGACTATCAACCTTAGTTTGAGGGTATTTACCAACTAATTTGGTAGGTTCACCAACATAAACTTTAATTGTGTGGTTTTTCAAAACTTCTAAGTTCTTAATTTCTTCTTTGGTTTTTTTAATATTGTCTAGTTCTAACTTAACAATACCTAGTCCATCTGCTTGAAACTTACTTTCGTCAATATCATCGTGTTTCTGGCCATGTCTAAATGTTTTTGCAGGAATAGTAGACGCGTGTCCGTCAACTTGATAAGTTACTGTGTAAGTTTTGCGCCTAACAGTAACGGTTACGTTATTTTCAGTTTGATCTGCGTTCACAGTTAAAGTGCTTTTATCATAAACAGGGTTTTGATAAACAGTGTCGTTAGGATTTGAGTATTCAACTGTATGAACTGAACCAATTTTGCCGCTCTTTGTCTCAGTAATTGGTTCTTCAAAAGTTCCATCTGATTTTTCTTTTTTAATTGTGTAAGTAATGCTTCTTTCTTGGAAGTCAGTTTTTGCAAAAATCTCAAGAACAGTTGTTGTTTTTTCAACAACAAACTCATTTTGAGTTTCGCCGTTTGCAGATAAAGCCCAACCTATGAAGTTGTGGGTATTTTTAAGAGTATAGACAGGAAGTGAAACACTTCTGGTTTTCTTAACTTTCAGAGTGTCGTAAGTAAACGAAGCGATACCTTCAGTTTTCTTAAACTTAACTTCAACTTCTTTTAACTTATAGTACTGACAAACTTCAACTGAGTTGTCGCCAGCCGTTAGTTGTGCTGTTAGTTTATTTTGAGGGTGAGTAGTGTGTTTCTCGTAAAGTTGGGTGTCCAGACTAGAGTAGTCTTGGTAATTCGCACCATCTTCTACTTTTTGGTCAGACTTGACCTCTTCTATTCTTTCATATTGATTGTTCAAAGCGTTGTCTTTGCCGGTTTTTTCAAGGTAATGCACAATCTTATAAGTTACTCTGTGAATAATTTCTTTAAAGTAAGCAACTAAAGAAACATCTCCTTGAACTGGGTTTGTAAAGTCATAAGGTTGTTGCTCTGAGTAAGTTCCGTTCATACTAGACTCAAGTTGCCAGTGTTTAAACTCGTAAGTTCTTCCGTCTTTAGTAATAGTTGGGTTTGCAGAAGGTCGTTTTACTTTGCCTTCAAACTTAACTTTTTGGCTACTTGGAATATTTCCAGGAGTTCCTGGAAAGTGGTTGTTGTAGTTAACTTCAAAGTTAACTTTGTATTTCTTACGAGCGTATCTAATTTCAAAAACGGTAGAGCCATCGGCTTCTACTTTTTTGGTTTCAGAAAAATCTGCAACTTCGAAGTGTTGGTCAAAGCCTTTATCTCTGTTTTCTTGAGTAACAGTAATAGAATTACCAACTTGTTCTGTAAATTTCTTTTCTTCTACTCGCTCGTCAATTTGATTTTGAATACCTTGGAAAATGTGTTTAACAGTGTAAGTTGCCATGTCTTTTTTCTCTTCAAAGTAAGCAACTAAAGTTAAGTTTTTAGTAATTTTAGTATTGAAATCAAACTCACTAACTTCCTTGTAAACATTGCCCATTTCGTCTTTAAGTTGCCAGTGTTTAAAAGTATATGTATATCCTGCTTTAGTAATTGTTGGATTTGCAGGTTTAGTCAATTTACCTTCATATGGAATAGTTTGCGCAGAGGTTGAAGAAGCACTGACATCCTTAAAGTGATTGCCGTTGTAGTTAACTTCAAAGTTTACTTTGTAGCGCTTGCGGATGTATTTAAGTTCAAATACAGTAGAGCCGTCTTTGCTAATAGTTTTTTTAGTTACAGTACCTTCTGCCAAAGCAAAACCTGTAGGTGCATTTGTTTGAGTTGGCGACAACTCAACTTCTTGCCCAGGAGTTTGGCCATCAATTACTTCTTCTTTAGATTTATCTTCAATGAAGTTACCAGCCTGGTCAACAGACTCATAGTATCTTTTGATTGTATATTTAGTGGTAAGTGGTATTCTTTTTCGCATCACGGCCTTAAGCGTGATGTCTTCGGTAATCGGGATGTTAAAGTCAAAGCGTTTACCAGTGTCTTTGCCGGTAACTGGATCTACCACAGTCCAGTAGTCTAGTTCCCAAAGATTACCGTGTTCGTCTAGTCTAGAGACAAGCGATGGAGTTAAGTAGTTAGTCTCTAGTTTTTGTCCGTGTGCACGTTTAGTTGAAAGCAACTGATTTGCATCACTTGGAGTAATGAAGTTTACAGTGTGATACTTAACGGGTTTTTCAGGCTGTGGTTGATTTTGTTTAACAGACTTTAAGTAAAGAACAGTGTGAGCGTCTGCAACTTCATAAGCAAAATTTACTTTTTCAGTTAAAGAACTATCTCTATACCAGCCTTCATATGCGTATCCTGGTTTTCGGTAAATGTGTTCTTTTAGCGGACTTCCTTTTTTAACAATGTCAAAAAACACTCTTTCGGCGCCGTCAAAGTAAGAAACCGCAACCAGTCCTTGTTTGTCTAGTTCTGGACCTATTTTGTCGGTATCGGTGGTAATGTCGTATTTAGCAATTAGTCTAAGTTCAGATTTTACCCATTGTGGAATTAAAAACTCTTCACCTGGGTTTAAATCAACTCGGTTGCCAACAGGGTCAATGTAGTACCAGCCAAGAAACTTAGAAATATAGAAAGGTGGTGTATTTAACTTAATTTCTAGACCTTGACTTTCTGGGTCAAGAGTTCTAGCCTTGCTCATTACTTTTTCAACCAAGTCATAAACTTGGGTTTTTTGGGCTTGGTTTTTATAAATACCAGGAAGCACAAAATCGTAAACCAAAGAAATATGTGTATTGTTGTTAACGATAAAAGCACGACCGCGTGCGTTTTCTTTTACAAAGACTTCTTCTTTACTTACAGGTTGTCCACTTGCTTGTCCTTTTTCGTCAAACGCTACAAAGCTTTTCATTTTATACAGTTCTTCGTAGATGTGTTTATATTCGGTTTGTAGTTTTGAGTATGGCAAAATAACGGGTTTGCGCGGAGCAACACCCTCTTGTGATTCTGGGAAAAAGACACGAAGAAAGTTAGAGTAATCTACAATAACGTCGTGTTCTCTTTTAATTCCAAACCAGTTTCTGGTGTAAATGGTAAAGACTTCGCGATTGTATTCACGGTCTGTAAAGTCAAGTGCTAAGTGCTTACCTGGCTTGGCTTTAATGCCAGTAATCTTGCCCATTCTGCTAGTTTCAAACCATTCTTGTTTGACAGAAATGTAGGTAGATTTAGTGGTATCTACAGTTTCTGGCACCACTAAGCGCAGTTTATATTTACCTGCTCTCACACCGTCGTGTTGAGAAAAGCCACTGGCTTTAGAAAAATAAACTGTGGGGTGCATAAACAAAAAGATTATAAACACAGTGATTAAAGTCAAAGTAAGTAGCATTATGGCAGATATTAAATATCCGTTTCTTTTCTTAATATGCATATGTTTGTCTCCTTTTTAGTTAAGGTAAAGACTAAATTTGAATTAGTCTTACACACGTATATTATATAGATAGGCAGAACTTTAATTTTTTTATTTACTACAATTTCAATATGAATTTCTTAAAAATGCCTTTGTTAAGGTATTTTACGATAAACAAAGTATATATTTTTTATCAAAAAATGTTAATTACTATATCATTGTAGATACAGTGATATATAATAAAGCCTCAAAAAA
>CAUTSX010000056.1:0-4242 GCA_963541405.1 uncultured Acholeplasmataceae bacterium
TGGCTCAATTTTTATTTTTCAAAAAGAGCCTGGCTACGCCATTTCTAAAGATATTGGCTATATGCTTGAAGAACGTAGTTTAATTCAAAACATGAAAGTCAAAGACTACGTTTACTTCCTTTGTATGCTTAAAGACATGTCAAAAAAAGAAGTTGAGACAGAACTCAAAAAACAACTTGAGTTTTTCGGCCTTAAAGATAAGTTTGACTCAAAAATCCAGGAGCTTTCTAAAGGCATGCAACAACGCCTACAGTTTATTGTAGCTGTGTTAAATAAACCTAAACTCTTAATTTTAGACGAACCATTTACTGGCTTAGATGTTTTTAACATCAAGTTATTTATGGAAGTTATCAATGACTTAATTAAGTCAGGCACAATGGTAATTTTTTCTTCACACCAAATTGATCAAGTTGAGTCGCTTTGTTCAAAAGTTTTAATATTAAATCAAGGAAAAACCGTCGTACAAGGCGATTTAGGCGAAATTAAACAAAACTTTTCAAAAGTTTATTTAAACATAGAAGCCCCAGAAATTGCCAAACAGTCTTTTTCAGGGCTAGACGGAATTTGCGAAATTAAAGAACTTTCTTTAAACCAAATTAGACTAACTTTAAAATCAGAAAACTACAGTCGCCAGATTTTTAATTTCTTAAAAGACAAAGTATATATTAAAAGATATTCGCTAGACTACGCTTCCTTAAAAGAAATTTTTATCGCTAAGGTGAAGAATTATGAATAGCAAATTTGGTAAGTTATTTTTATATAATTTAGGCAGACGCCTTAAGACTAAAACCTTTTTATTTACTAATTTAGTTTTATTCTTTTTAATCTTTATTTTAAGCGCACTACCTAATTTAATTGCAGGTCGTAAAAATAAAGCAGAAATTGTTAAAAGCAAAGTTATTGTTAACACCTTAAAAAATGGTGTGTATGGCACTTTTTCAATTGCTGATTTTAAAAATAAATTAACAGACCGCCTAGTTGGCAAAGACCCTAAAAAAAGCAATTTTGAACTTGAGTTCATCTCAGACTTTAATTTTAAGTTAAATCAAGCAAGTTCAATTAAGACTTTCCTTGAAAACAAAAAGGCTACTGCTTTAGTTGACTTTAAAATGCAAAATTCAAGACTTGTTACCGAAGTTTACTTTAATCAAACTAAACAAAGTGTGCAGACCGAACTAAATGCACAACTTCGCAGGTTTGCGGTGTACGATTTTTATAATTTAACTGAAGAGCAAGTGAATCCACAAATCAGTCAAAACAAGTTAACTTTGGATACCAAACGAATTGCCTTTATTTTACTTGTTGCTATGTTTACGGTGTTTATTTTTGCGTTTGCTTTTACCGCTCAGTTGTTTTCAGCAGACATTTTTAGTGAAAAACAAAGCAAAACAGTTGAGCTAATCTTTCAGTCAATTTCTCCGCGTCAGCACTTTTATACCAAGTTTTTTGCAATTATTGGATATATTTTGATACAGTTTGCGCTGCTTTCTCTTTATTCTAAACTTGCATCTGCACTTTTTGGCCAAAGCATCAATTCAAGTCTGCAGTTTACAGGTCTTAAAATTACCTCTGAACTAAAAGCAGCCATTTCCACACCGCTTACTCTTGGTTTACTTGGCTTATTTATGCTATTGTTTGCTTCAATATTGATTTCCGGAATTTTGGCGTCATTTGCACACAACTCAGAGTCTTTTCAAAATATTTTTTCGGTCTTGATGCTGATTTTTATTGTTCCTTTCTATGCGGTATTTTTCACCTATAACTCAGAGTCTAGTTTCGCTCAAACCTTAATTCACGTCTTTGCATATTTTCCACTTACTGGACTAATCACAGCACCCGCTTTGCTGTTAGCAGGCGCTATCTCAATTATTGAAACCTTAGTTATTTTTACCCTAAACACAATTTGCGTGTTTGCACTTTTCTACTACGCACCACCGATTTATCGTTTCTTTATTTTGAGATACGAAAAAATTAAACTTAGCCAAATTTTTAATAAATCACAGAGGAAAAATATAAAAAATGAAGAAAAAAATTAAAAGAATTTATAAACATTTTATGAGTTATTTGTATGTGCTTCTTGGATTTGAATTGGTAGCAATTGTTTTTTTTCCGTTCCTTTTCAAAGAAAAAGACATGCAAATAATATTTGGGATTTTTGTTTTTGCGCTAATTCCTTTACTTGTTGTAATGCTACTTTTTTATTTAAGGTATTTAGAGTCACTATACTTAAAAGACTTTTTTAAGTCCAATGAGTTTCAAGAAGTTAGTCTAAGAATTAAAAATAAGTTAGAACTTACCTACACGCCAGAACTTAATTACTCTCCTGAATACAAAATAAACAAAAAAAGTAATTTGAATTTAGTAAACGAAGAAACCGGAATTATTTTAACTGAGTTTAAAGAAAGCGCAATTTTCTCAAGACATTTAGTTAGAGCTGAGTTTACTAATTTCTTAACAGAACTTCCTGACTTTGCTATATTTAACCACTATGCTTTAAATAAACCAAAAGTTAATCGTCAATTTTTAGTCAAAAATCCGCCCACACCTTTTAAAAATAAATTTAAACTCTACACTAAACAACCAAATTTATTTAAAGAACATGTATACACACAAATCTATAGTACTTTTGCTAAGTTTAACTCAGTACTTTTGGTCAAAAAACTAAACACTTTAACCATTTTAATTTCAGACAAGGTGCTTAGACTAACTCCAAATGTGTTAGAAAAAGAAAGTGAATACTTAGATAAACTCATACCTTCTTTAGATTCTTTTAAGAAAATTTTTACTGAAATTGAAAAAATTAAAACAAGCATAGTATAGTCTTGTTTGAAATGTTTTTTAAAAAAAGGAGTAATTTATGAAAAAAACTTTAGTTGTTTTACTAACTTTTATTCTAGGTTTTCTCTTCTATTCATGTAAACCAAAAAACCCAGAAAAACCAAAACCAGTACCACCAAAAACATACACAGTAACTTATGATAAATACATCAAACCAAATATTTCTGGCGTTGAAAAACCAACCAGCCCTCAAACTGTTTCAGAAAAATCTTTAGTTAAGTTTGAACTTGATTTGGATCTTGCTAAAAAAGATAATCTTAGAATTATAGGTGTCATTTTAGATAAAAAAGAATACCTGCTTTCAGATAAACTACTTAAAGACATTATGAAACTTGGCTTTGAAGTTACCGCTAACGCAACTATTGAAACAAAAACTGAGTTTATTTATCAAGGCGAATTAAAAAGTCTAGAAGCCTACGGCGTTGAGACTAACAAACTTATTGATACACTTCCATATGTAGATGAGTTTAGCAAAATCGCCAAAAGAGTTGACAGTTTAAAAGAAGTTTGGCAAATAATTTTAAAAGCCTTTCAAGTAAATGATTTTAATGAACTTAAACAAAAACTTGAAAAGAACCCTCTTGGTACAATTACTAATTTTTTAAAATCAGATATTAAATTCCCAAATCACCCAGAATTAAAACCGCTTGAAGAATTTATCCAAACATTAAAACCAAATGTTTTTTATTTAGCATCACTTGCTTACGCTAAAGAGATTAAAATAGAAAACTTTATTAACTTTTCTGATTTATCTAAACTTGGAACTAATTTAAAAGCAAATTTACTTAAAGCCTTAAGCTACACTATGTTTGTTAGAAACCCAAATAGACCAGATGAGCATAAAGCTGAGTTAATTAAACACATCAATAGTGAAACTTCTCAAAAATACTTCGATCTTCTTGATAAAATTGGCGCGCATATTTTGAGTTTTACTCAATTAAAAGATATTGATTTCTCTCAATTTGAAAACTTTCAAACTGCCGTAAAAGCATATCAAACAAATTTTGTTAAAATTTGTGAACTTAAAAACAAGATCAAAACAGAAATAGATTTAGCTAAAAAAGCTGAGTTAGTTAACGAAATTAAAGCACTAATTTCTGCAAATGCGTCAACATCAAAAAACTTAGCTGAAGTTCTTTTAAAACAAAAAGAGCAAATCACCAAAATAACAGACTCTGTTCAAGGCTTAGTTAAAGAACTTGCTAGCTTAAGCGAATCTGAACACCAAGAATACACAAAAACTTTAAGTAAACTTCCACATTTCTTACTTGAGTTAATTTATAAATTAGGAGAAAAAAGAGCACGTGCTTTAAAAAACGAAGCAGGTGTCTCTGCACCCGAGTATGAAACTGAAAAATACAATAAATTCTTTTTATTTTGCGACGGAGTTAATAAAATTTTAGC
>CAUTSX010000057.1:0-4181 GCA_963541405.1 uncultured Acholeplasmataceae bacterium
CAAGTGAGTTTTAAAAAAGCGCTAGATGAGTTTTTAGCCTACTCTGAATACTCAACTTGGCAAGAAGCATACCAAGACCAAAACAAAGACGGAGTGATCACCAGAGCAGAGATTGCCAAAAACTTACACGACTCAATACTTAAGCGCAAACCCTACAACAAGGCAGCGGCTGAAAACCTAGGCTCAAGTGAGTTTAGTTTTAAAATTGCCCACAGCGCTTTTTCTGTGTTTTCTAAAGAAAACTTACCAGTTTGCGACGGATACGCCAAGGCCTATGCCTATGTTTTAAACAAACTCGGAATTCCGACTTTAGTAGCAGGCGGCAATGCCAATGGACCACACGCTTGGAATTATGTTTATCTAAATCAAAATTGGTACTTCACAGACCTTACTTGGGACCAAAATCTAGATGGTGGTGAAATTTTTCAAAAGTACTTCTTAAAAACCCAACCCACCAGCCACCAGAACTACGAAGATAGTTTTGTAAGCGACTCCATTGTTTTTGAACCCAAAAAACCGAAACTTACTGACTTTGACTTTGGTGGCTTAAAACAAGAAGATGAATCCAGTTTAACCAACGACGCACTTCCACAGTTTGAACAAGGTGAGTTTACCGAGGGCTTAAACCCAGAGCAAGCAAATCAGTTAATTGAATTAGTGTTAAAACATTTAAATATCCTGGGCAAAAAACCACTTTATTTAAACTGGCGTTTAACTAAAGCAGGTGTTTTTAAAAAACAAATCGAGGGGTATGGTGAATATCTACTTGAAATAGTAGCAGCGACTGAGACTAAAATTGCCAAAAAAACAATTAAGATTAAAACTACTTACAGAGGCACTACTTTAGTTAAAGTAAATACCCCAAGTGGACAAACCGAGCTAAGCGCTGACCTTGGCTCTAGACTTAACTTCTATCCAAATAAAACTTACCAAGGCAAAACTTTCGTAGGTTTTGACAAAGATATCAGCAAAGTCACCAAAGACTTAAAAGAAGTAGAGGCTAAATACGAAAAGAACCGCAACTTAATTAACTTTTTAGTTAAAAGTGCAGACGGTTCTCTGCTTTATTCTGGTCAAATGCTGAAAGGTCAAAGTGTGTTTGAGGCTATAAAAAGCAACTTCTTAAAACCATTTTTTCCACATCTTGCACTCGGCTCTAAGTTCTCGCATTTAGAGTTAAATGGCCAAGCATTTAACGCTCGCACACCTTTATCTCAAGACACCGAAGTTACCGCAGTTTATAGACACCAAGAACCCAAAACTACAAAAAAAGAAATAACTGTGGCTCAAGTTTTAAAACACAGTGAGTTTGAAAAAACAATTGATCAAACTAAGTTAACTAACCCAAATGCATTATTTGACCTACCTGATTTAACTAAATTTGGTTGGGAACTAGATTTAATTAACTCAGATATCATCAAAGTGGCAAATAAGTTTAAATTAAAAGACCCTTTTTTAACTGCTCCAAAAATTTACTATAAGCCATTTCTGGACAGACTAAAAGAAATAACTATAGACACAACTCAACACACAGCAGTTTTTAAAAAACCTGGTAGGTTTAAGTTTAAATATATTACTAACTTGCCATTTAACTCCAAATATCAGTTATTTGATTTAAATAACTTAAATCAAGACTGTAAACCTGGATACTCACTTATTGAATGGCAAATAAAAGGTTTAGGTGAAGGTTTTGATGTTAGTCAAAGTAAATATACAAGTGATCTTGAACTAATTCCGAAAGTTATTAAGGCTAAAGTTGAACTACTCTACAAAGAAGGCGATAAAACTATTGACTTTAATAAAGAAGGTATCGCAAACGCTGCGCAAATTGCTAAGTTAATCCCGCCTGTTGGCAAGGATACCTTGTTTGTAGGTTGGCTGGCTGAAGACAGGCACTTTATCTACACGGGCTACAGTGTAGATAGAGACATCAAAGCTTATGCTCAAGTTATCTCAAAAAAAGAACTAATTGCTAGATTAAATTGGGAAGTTTTTAAAAATGGGAAGTTTATTTTAAACTCAAGCGAACTTAAAAACCAAGATTTTAGCAAAACTATTAGTTTAATTAAAAAAAGATTTCCGACAGTTGACATTAAAAAAATCACTCTCAATGGTCAAAAAGTTAATTTAAAACTAGGTTCAAATTACTCCATGCACACAGTTGATTGGGAGTTTGATTTTGTCAAAGACCCGATAATCTACTGGGATTTCTTTAAAGACCCTCTAATGTTTTTTAAAAAATTCCCAAAACAAGCCGCAATCATTGGAGGCTTGACCTTGACGCTTGCTGCGTTTTCTTTAATAATCCTAATATCGGTAATTAAAGTATTTAAAAGAAGCGTTAAAAACAAAGACTAAGTAAGTTTGCAAAGCAGTTTGAAAGACAGCGTAAGTTGTTTTTTAAACTGCTTTATTTTTGACTTAAAATGTCTTTTTTGGTATGATTTTAAAGGTACATTTAATTTCCGAGTTAGCCCTTTTTTAAAAAAGTTAACTTAATTAAAAAAAGGAGATTTAATATTTTTATGAAAACACTAATGGCAAAGCCAAGTAACTTAAAAAAATGGTATTTAGTTGACGCAAGCGGTAAAACTCTTGGTCGCCTTGCTACTTTCGTTGCTTCTATTTTGAAAGGTAAAGGTAAAGTCGACTACACACCAAACGTAGACTGCGGAGACTACGTAGTAATCATTAACTCTGCAAAAATTCAATTAACTGGCAAAAAATGGACAGACAAAATTTACTATCACCACACTGATTATCCAGGTGGACTAAAAGCCATCGCGGCTCGCGATGTGCACGCTAAAGACCAAACTAAATTAGTTGAAAAAGCAATTCTTGGAATGCTTCCCAAAACTAGACTAGGTCGCCAAATTGGCAAAAAACTTTTTGTCTATGCTGGTCAAGAACACAGACACAGTGGCCAAAAACCAACTGTTTTGGAGGTTAAATAATTATGCAATTAGTACAATTTAGAGGAACTGGTCGTCGTAAAAACTCAGTTGCAAGAGTTATCTTAACTAAAGGTACAGGTAAGTTTTTAGTAAATGGTCGTGAGTTTAGCAATTATATTGCATCTGCTGCTGTTCGCCTTGACGTAATGCAACCACTGGCTTTGACTAACTTAGAAAGTCAATACGACGTTTCTGCAAATGTCAATGGTGGTGGAATTTCTGGACAGGCTGGAGCGATTCGCCTTGGAATCACCAGAGCCTTGCTTGAACTAAACCCAGAACTTAGACAAATCTTAAAACCTGCAGGACTAATTACTAGAGACCCGCGCGTCAAAGAACGTAAAAAATACGGTCTCAGAAAAGCCCGCCGTGCACCTCAATTTTCAAAACGTTAGTTTTGAGTTTGGTTTTTTCAAATCAATTACACATAAAAAAATGCCGATGGAAACATCGGCATTTTTCTTAGAAATCTATTTAGTAAAAATATGTAAATTTTAAAAGCACTTAATGCCTGAAATGTGCCCCATTTCCTGTGTCTAGAAATGAGGCACCCATCAATACTTATATGCTTTTGTTGTAAACTTATAGTTTCGTATTTTTTACAAATAAATTTAACAAACTAATAGTAGTCAGGTAAAGTTGTAGCAATAAAGTCTACTCACCTTAAAACAAAATAAACAATTGTTTGACATGAGAAAGCCACGCAGTGGGAAAAACTCTAAAACAGAAATGAGAGAGAGTGCTTACGACAAACGGTCAATAGACTACCTAATGCAAACTACTACACCAAAAACGGAGTAGGAATCGCTGTCGTTCAGTAGTCCACCTCTGCGGATATAGTACTCGCTTGGGTTAGAGCGAGGATACTGAGTACCGAGCCACCATCGCCATCTGCTTCGCCAGTGATAATTGGCAATTAAATTATCAGGTTCTGCAAAAGGATTTAAGTCAACACCACGATAATAGCTAGTTTGATAACCACCAAAATTACCTAAAATTGCTTTGGCATAGTCAGTAGAATCTCGTGATAATTTGTCGTTTTGATTAGCAGTACCTAAAGCAGGTTTAACACTGAAATCTCCATCTTCATATGTAGGCATATAAGTAGTTACACCGATAATTTTCCCAATTTCTTCAACCATAGCCTTAAAAATAGAATGCTCAGGTTTGCCGTTATCAGAGTAACCATTGTAATAAATGTTGAATAGTGAAAAGTCAATAATGTGT
>CAUTSX010000058.1:0-4134 GCA_963541405.1 uncultured Acholeplasmataceae bacterium
GACGAACAACTTAAAAAAGCAATTTTCCCAGTTGGAAATTTAACTAAACAAGAAGTCAGAGCAATTGCTGAAGTCACTGGTTTGGCAAACCGTGCAAAAAAAGATTCAACCGGCATTTGTTTTATCGGTGAGCGTAATTTTCAAAGTTTTTTGGCTAACTATTTAAAAACTACACCAGGTCCAATTAAATTTTTAGATGGACGCATTGCAGGTACACATACCGGTTTAATTAACTACACAATTGGACAAAGAAAAGGTATAGGTTTGGGTAAAACCTATGAGTTTGACGGACCTTTTTACGTAGTTGGCAAAATCCCTGAAGAAAATACTCTTTTAGTGGCACCTGAAAGCAATTTAGAGTATTTACATTCAAATAACTGCATTATTGATAATTTGGTTTTCAGGGCACCAAAGAAAAATGGTAAGTATTCAGCTAAATTTCGCTACAGACAAGAAGACATTGAAGTTGAAGTTCAGTTTTTAGAAAATAATTCTGCTAAAGTTTACTTTAAACCAACCAAAGCAGTTACGCCTGGTCAGTTTTTAGTGCTATATAACGGTGACATTTGCCTTGGGGCTGGTCGCATTAAAGAAGTGTATATGGACTCTGATTTAAGGAGGTATTAAGGTGAACGAAAGAACTGAAAACACTACTACACAACAACTTATTTTTCTAAAAACCTTAAAGACTGGCCTTGAGTACATGATTTGTTTGTTTAAAGCAGAAGGTGTAAAAGAAGGCATTAGAATTATTGGTAATTTCCAAGCATTTTCAAATGGAAAACCACTGCGTGCTGGCGCTGCTTATGAAGTTACTCACACAAAAATCTCTCACCCTGTTTTTAAAACTTACAAACTAATTTCTTTTTCAATCCCACACGGCACCACAGAAGAGCAACTGGTAAATCTTTTCAAAGCACTTAACATTCAAGGAGTTGGTAGAGTTAAAGCAACTAAAATTTGGGAAGCACTAGGTAGCGATGCTGTTAAAAAAATCAACAATGACCCAAGTTGTTTAAATAACCTTGGTTTTTCAAACAGTGTAATTTTAGAAATTACTAAGAAAGTTCAAGATAACTTCAAAGAGGTTGAGATCTTAAATTTCTTAACATCTGTCGGGATTTCTGCGCGTTTTGCTGCTCAAATTTTTAAAAAACTACCAGATGCTGTTTTAGAAATCAAAAAAAATCCATATATTTTGGCTAAAAAAATTAGCAGGTTTGGTTTTATCAAAGCAGATTTAGTAGCCTTAGCACTAGGTATTGAAAAAACTGACTTAAAACGTGCAGAAGAAGCAATCTTTCACGTAATTAGTGCATATTCAATTGACGGACACAGCTACTACACTAAAGACATGTTAATCCAAGAAACCGAAACTTTTTTAAAGAAACTTGATGAATACAAAATTAGTGAATATCCTTTGAAAACCGCAATTGATAACTTGATTTTTGTCAAACGTTTATTTTTTGAAGATGGCTTTGTGTATTTACCAGAGATCTATAAAGCAGAGGTTAATGTTGCTAAAATGCTTAACAATATATATACAAACAACACAAACTCCTTACCTGATGAGTATATAGATCAACAAATTAAAATAAAAGAAAAAGAAAACGCTATTTCTTACACCGAAGACCAAATTAAAGCCATTAAGATGGCTTTAACTAACTCACTTTCTTTTATTACTGGCGGACCTGGTACTGGTAAAACTACTATTTTAAAAGCAGTTAACGACATTTATCTTGAATATACAAGAAAAGATAAAACTAATAAGTTTAAAGTAAAAAACTTACTATTGGCGCCAACTGGCCGCGCAGCTCGCCGAATTTATGAAAGCACTGGAGATGAATCCTCTACTATTCACTCAGCACTTGAGTGGATTCCTGCTCAAGATGACGAGCGCTCTTATCGCTTCAATAGAAACGAAAATAAACGTTTTACTGACGTTGGCCTAATTATTGTAGACGAAGCCTCAATGATAGATATTCGCTTAGCAGACTCTTTGCTAAGAGCAATTGATAAAAATACAAAAGTTGTTTTTATCGGAGATGGTCACCAATTGCCAAGTATCCAACCAGGGTTATTTTTAACCGATTCAATTAACTCAAAATGCTTTCCCGTTACTACTTTAAGCCAAATTTGTAGACAAAGCAAGGATTCTGGTATCATTCCTTTAATTTCTGCGCTTAAAAATAAGCAAGTAAATGAAACTAATTTCAAAAATTATATAAGTAAGGATTTGAGTATGGGTGAATGTTCTGTTGAATATATCCGTAATAACATCGTTAACTTCTTGCGACTATGCGAAAAACAAAACATTGATATCTACCAAGACTTTCAAATTTTAATTCCTATGAAAGAAGGAGAATGCGGAGTTCACGATATTAACAAAATATGTCAAAACTACTTTATTCCATATGAAAAAAGAGATCGTTTTTTAGAGATTAGAAAAGACTCACGCTTTTATATTAACGATAAACTAATGATCACTAAAAACTACCCAGACCACGGTGTGATGAATGGAGATATTGGCAAAGTTGTTGATATTCAAGCAAAAACTTTTGTCCTAAAAATTGGCGATAATTTAGTGTCGTTGCCTATTGAGATTAAAGAAGACACAGAACTTGCCTATGCTTCGACTATCCATAAATCCCAAGGTTCCGAGTATAAGTTAGCAGTTGTTATTTTGCTAAGCCGTTTTTATATAATGCTGACCAATGAACTACTTTATACAGCAGTTTCTCGTGCTAAAGAGAAATTATTTATAATTGGAGAGCCTAGTCAACTTAAAATGTGCATTGTAGACGAACAGCAACGGAATTCTACTTTAATTAAAAGGATTATTGAACAAAAAGCAGAAATTGCTAAAATGCAGTTTAACGAAAAGGAGTAATTAATGAGCGTATATGATTTTGTCGTAAAGACGCAAGACAACCAAGACTTGAAACTAGATGCCTATAAAGGAAAAGTCTTGCTGATTGTAAACACTGCGACTAGATGTGGTTTTACTAAACAATACGCAGAACTTGAAGAACTTTACTTAAAGTACAAAGACTACGGATTTGTAATTTTAGATTTTCCTTGCAATCAGTTTTTGATGCAAGCACCTGGTACGGATTCTGAAATTCACAATTTTTGTGTGATGAATTTCAACACAACTTTCCCACAATTTTCTAAAATCAAGGTTAACGGCAAAGACGCGATTGAACTTTACAAATACTTAAAAGAAGCGTTGCCAGGCGGCCGAATTAAGTGGAATTTCACTAAATTTTTAGTCAGCAGACAGGGTGAAGTTATAGAGAGATTTGGTTCTAAAGAAACACCTTTTAGTTTTGAAGAAAAAATTAAAGCAGCAATAAGTGCTAAACTGGAAAACTAAGTCAAAGGATTTTTTTCAAATTAAAAAGCACAAATTATTCCAATTTTGGGATAATTTGTGCTTTTTGTATTGGTTTGATAAATAATTTTACTAATAAAAATTAGTATTGATAATCGTAGGATTCAAGTTGTCTGATTTGGCTTTTAACATAGCTTAGTTTAACAAACAGACCAATAAAGCCAGGGATACCAAAAAAGAATCCCAGAATTAGTAAGATATCTCCTGCTTTACCTTCAAAGGCTCTAGCAATTGAAATAATGTAGAATATAAAAGTCACTATACCAATAACTCCAGTTGCTAGGAATAAAACTAAAAATAAAATTAGATAAGACCCAAAAATAGCAGTAATACCAGATGAAGAAGAACCTTGGATTGAACTAGCACTGACATTTGAACCAAGACTCCCAGCAATAGAACCAACAGTAAGTCCTGTTAAAGTGACTAGTAGAACTGGGATCAAAATAGCCAGACCTACTAAAATAAAATAAAGAATTATAGTTGTTTTAAGTGCTTTTTTAGCGCTCATATAACTAGAAAGTTTTGTTGAATTCATTTAACACCTCTTGACTAGTATACATTTTTTTTAAAAAAATCAAATAGTTTTAAAAACTATTTTACTGACTCTAAAGGTTCTACTTCGCTAAACCTGAGTTCAGCAATTTTTTTATTTACGTAAACTAGTTTAATAAATAGAGCAATTAGTCCAAACAGAGGCAGAAATAAACCAACTATTAACAAAATGTCGTGAACTCGTGCTT
>CAUTSX010000059.1:0-4112 GCA_963541405.1 uncultured Acholeplasmataceae bacterium
AACTCAGAAATAAAATCAACCATACCACGGTTTGGTTTGTCTTTAAAAAACTTATCTATTTTTTTAACAGTTGAAAAGTTCTGATTGATTTCAGTAAGTTTTGGGAAGTTTAAAGTCATGAAGGTGAACTTCATGTTAGAAAATAGTTCAGAAACTTTTGAACTTGAGTAAAAGTCGTCAACTGTTGAGTATTCTCGTTCTGCTAAGTTGAAAGTAACATCCCAAGCAGGGCGGCTGTGAGAAAGGAAATAGTTAGGGTTTTCAGGGTCGTTTACAGGTTGGACAAACGGGTTGTAGTTAGTGAAAAACATCGGTGCCCAGAAACTCTTGGTTTTGGCTTTATCGTTGTTGTTTTTGACAATCTCAAAACCAGAGATTTGTTTAATTTGTTCAATGGTGCTGACAGTTTGTCCAATAAAACGATTTAAGTCAAGGGCTTGTGCGATTTCGTTAGATAAGTTAACTTCCGCTTCTACTATAGTTTCTTTTACAACTACAGTTGGATCAACTGAAAATAAACGAGCAGCCTTGCCACTAAGTGAAGTTAAATGAGCCTTGGTCAGTTTGGGAGCCGAAACTGCCTCAACTAAGTGGTTAAACTCACTAGACTGGGCTTTAATGTCTGCATCTTGTCGTTTGCGACGATCGCGGTCTTGAGTGTAGATGCCACCCGCGCCACAGCGCTTAATTTCGGATTTTTCAATCCAAAGAGCAGAAGGAGTGGCCATTGTATCTTCTTTAATTACTTCATTAAAGTCATGAAATCCCATTTCGTTGGCAAACAAAATAGCGTTGACAAAAGCGTTGTCTATTCTAGTATTGGAAACAAAATGAGTTGCTGCAATAAAGTTAAAGCCAGCAGAAGTGTTTAGGACAACTGAGTTTTCCACGTCTAGTTTAGACCTAAACGCAGAAACTCCAAGAATTGAACCTGAAGAAAGTGGTGTTTTTTTCTTATTGCCACCACCTATGGTGTGTGATTTTGAGTTTCCTTTGATGTAAACATTTTTAATATATGAGTTGTAGTTAACAGAAGGAGTTTTGTCCATGGTAGGAACATCAACAAACGAACGAACAGAAAAAATACCTGCTCGGACAATCGTTAAGTTAACACCTTCTTCGCTTGAGTTTTGAGTGATTGCGTGGCGAATGTTTTTGCCATCTATTGTATAGCCGTTTCCATCAAACTGAATCGGTTTGTAGCCAACGTGTTTAAGTTTAGGGTTGTAAAGTCTGCGGTAAAAAGAACCACCTAAATACTTAGTTTCGTCTAACACATCGCCGTTTTCGTCAAGTTCAACTTTGTCGTCGTTTGGAATTAAAGATTCAATTTTATCTAAATCTTTTAAATCAGGATATTCAGCTCTGCCTTTGAATTTATTGTCAATATATTCAAGTTGATCGGCTTGGGCGACTGGAGTGATATTTCTTTGCAGATAAACTTTGTCGTATTGTCTGGCCATTCTAAAGTATTTTCTTAGTTCTAAGTCCGCATATGCATTAACTCCTTGTTGAACGTTTATAGTTTCTTTTAAAACTTCTTTTGGGTTGCTAATGTTTTCAAATTGAAGTTCTATTGTGCGGCCTACTAAATTGCGAGAAAAACGCATACCAAAACCATTTAGACGGTAATTGTCTTCATTTAATTTAAATTTATTTGACACATCTGTCACGTCTTTTAAACTTAAACGGTAGCCGTATAGTTCTGGAGACATAGTTTTAAGTTCACGAAGCGACAAGTTCTTTGACTTAACTTGGAACTGATTGTTTTCCCAAACCTGGGTTTTAACAGTGATGTCTATCTCAGGTACATAGGTGTTGTCAGTACCAACTGTTTTGTGTTTGATTTTGTAAGTTGATTTGCTTTTTGTTTTGTAGTTAGGTTCAAGAGTATTGGGGTCTTCTGAGTATTCAAATTTATCTGAATGCGCTTTGTCGTTCACAGTTTTTAAAGTAACTTTTGTAATTGAAGGAATGATTTTGTAGATAAATCTAACTTCAGCAGTGGTGTTGTCTGTAAACTCATAGCGATAAAGCGCAAAGTTATAACCTAGATTTTTAAACACAAAACTATTTGACCCTGATCCGCTTACAATTTCAGTTGAGTCAATCAAAGTGCGTTTCAAGACAGTTTTGCCTTGAAATTGTGGAAGTTCTGGCGTTTTTTTGGTGTTAAAAGAAATAGTTTTTTCGGTTGTATAATTGCTGCGTTCAACTACGTTGTTTGAGTGAAAATGAGTAAGTTCAGTTAAGGCCTCGCGAATTGTGATGGTTTTTTTAGTTGAATAAAGTAAGGTTTTGTTTTGAGCAATTGAATGGTATTCTTTTGGGTATTTTGCGATTGCTTCTGGTTTAATTTGAACGTCTACTTTGTCGTTAAATTGGTAGTAGTCTTTCTCTGGGTAAACTTTAAAGATTTCTTTGTCGTATTTTAACTGAAATTGAGTAGTTTTTGCGTTAATTTTAGTAGCCTCAACTACTGTGTCTGCTTCCACTGTTAAGTTAAAAGTTTTTTTATCTTGGACAAACTCAGCCAATGCGTCAACTCCGTTCACGGTTAACTTAGTTAAAACTTCGCCGTCTTTTAAATCAGCGTAAAGTTGCAAGTCTTTGCCACTTGGCACTTTTTGTAAATCAACGCTAGCTTTGCCAACATTAAAAAAGTCAGGTAAGGTGACTTTGTAGTTTTGAATGGCTTTCAGTTCAATTGTGGTGTTGTGGCGAATATTTTTAAGCAAAAAAATATGAGTTGCTTTTACTTCGTCAGTCAAAATAGACTCAGTAGGGTTAGCAACTCCGCTTTCTGAATAAGTAATTTTGTTTAATCTTGCAACACTGTCTTGTTTGCGGATATTGATTTTAAATTTGATGTTGCTACCAGCAGGTACACGATTTAAATCAAATTTATTGGTTTCTTGAGTGATTTCTTTGGGTAAAGTTACTTTGTAAGTTTTGCCACAAGCAACTAGTAAAAATAAATTTACAACAAATAAAGTAAAAATTGAAGTTTTTTTCAAAATTCCGTTCATAAATACTCCTTAGACTAACTAACTTTGTATGGGAAGTTGGTGCGAGTTAGTGAGAAAGTGATTTTTTTAGGGATAGCATCGTGAATTGTGCTGTGTAGTGAGTCTTTGTATTTGATATCTAGATAAATTTGCGGCATGTAGATTTTGTTATAAAAGTTTACACGATACGGAAAAGTTACATATTTGTCGTCTCTATTCATTGAAAGTGAAACAGTACTGCCTGAGTAGTAGGCAAAATCGTATAGTTCAATTCCGCGTTCTTTTGGGTTATTTGGACTAGCCTTAACGACGTTATTTACACTATCGCCTTCTTTGCTGTTGCTGTATGCCGATATGTTTTTAGAATAAGGTACATATAGGCTTGAGCCGATTTTGATATCTGGAATTGTGCCAGTAGAAGAGTAGTAGGCAAATTTAAATCTAAATTTATCGTATTTTTTCTTATCTTTGCCTAAAGTTTTTCTTTCAATTGGAATAAAGAAAAGAGTAAAGTCATCTAAATCAATTTCGTAAACGACTTTTTGTTTATCGCCATATCTACTGGTTACAGATTGGGCAACTGGATATACATTTGTAAACTCTTTGTAAGAAATTTCTTTCTTGTCATACATCTTGATTGAAGTTGGACGTGGACGAGAAAGTGGGAAAGAAACAGACAAAAATAAAAGTAGTGAAAATAAAATTAACACTAAAAAAATAAAGGTTTTTGAATATAGAAATTTTTTAAAATCAATTTTTTGTTTGATCTTTAAATTATTATTTTGAATCGGGTTGTTTTGTTTGTTTGTTTTAGAGTTTACATCTTGTTTTGGTTTGTTTTGTTTTAAGTTCATATAATACTCCGCTTTATATAATTATAAGGCAAAACCAGTAAAGCACTTAAAAACAATTATTTTAGATGTTAAACAAGTTTTAAAATAAATAAAAAACCTTGTTTTTAGACTAAATTAGTTAAAAATACAGCACTTTTCTTTGAATTTTACTTTTAGAATTGATAAAATAATTATTGATTATTGGAGGAAAATAAAATGGCAAAACAAAAATTCGATCGTTCAAAACCACACGTTAACATTGGTACAATTG
>CAUTSX010000060.1:0-4039 GCA_963541405.1 uncultured Acholeplasmataceae bacterium
GAACTTTGCAATCATTGACGAGGTTGACTCAATTTTAATAGACGAGGCTAGAACCCCGTTAATTATTTCTGGTGGTGCGAAAGACGACACCGCACTTTATCGCCGTGCTGATGGTTTTGCAAAGTCTTTAAACGACGAAGACTATATTATTGACATTGAAGATAAAGCTGTTGAACTTTCTGAAAGCGGAATGTCTAAAGCCGAGCGTTATTTTGGCGTTAAAAACTTATACGACATCTCTCAAGTTGCGCTCCTTCACCGCATCAACAACGCAATGCGCGCAAACTACATCATGGCCAGAGACAAAGACTACGTCGTTGCTGACAACAAAGTACTGATAGTTGATCAGTTTACCGGACGTATTTTAGACGGCCGTCAGTTTTCAGAAGGTCTACATCAAGCGCTTGAGGCTAAAGAAAACGTTAAAATAAAACAAGAAACCGTAACTGTTGCAACTATTACTTATCAAAACTTCTTTAGAATGTATAAAAAACTAGCCGGAATGACTGGTACTGCTAAAACTGAAGAAGAAGAGTTTAAAGAAATTTATAACATGTTAGTCGTGGAAGTCCCAACTAACGTAAAGGTTGAGCGAATTGACGCAACAGACTTGTTGTTTGCATCTGCTTCAGATAAGTTTGAAGCCTTACTTGACGAAGTTGAAGAGCGACACGAAAAAGGTCAACCTATTTTGATTGGTACAATCGCGGTTGAAACCTCTGAGTATTTATCTCAACTTTTAACCAGACGTGGAATTAAACACGAAGTCTTAAACGCCAAACAACACGAACGCGAGGCTGAAATTATTAAAAACGCAGGGCTAGTTGGGGCAGTTACTATCGCAACCAACATGGCTGGTCGTGGTACCGACATTAAGTTAGGACCTGGTGTTAAAGAACTGGGTGGACTTGCGGTAATCGGTAGCGAAAGACATGAGTCTCGTCGTATTGACAATCAGCTTCGAGGTAGATCTGGCCGACAAGGCGATCCTGGCTACTCTCGTTTCTACATTTCAGCAGACGACGAACTTCTGCAAAGATTCTCATCTGAAACTTTTAAAAACCGAGTTGCCTACATGCAAGGTCTGCAACAAGATAAAAACTCAGAATCTGAATACATGCCGCCAATTGAGTCTAAAATGTTTTCATACATGGTAACCAATGCCCAGAAAAAAGTAGAAGGTATGAACTGCGACTCTCGTAAAAATGTCTTGAAATACGACGACGTCATGCGTATTCAAAGAGAAACTATCTATGCTGAGCGCGAGGCTGTGATTAAAAACCAAGATGTACAAGATTTGGCTTACAAGATTTTAATTCAATACTTAAAAGACATTACTTTTGATCGTCTATATGGCCAAAAGAAAGGTCAACTAAACACTACTCCACTCTTTAAATATTTAGACGGCAACATCTTTAAGTTAAATGCTATCAATTTTGATACTTTAAAACAAAAACAGTCTATAGCCGAAATTGAAAAATATTTACAAGAACTTGCAGACAAAGAAATTCAAGACAAGATTGAAAAGTCTTCAGTTGAAGAGTACAATGAGTTTTTAAAAGTGATAATTTTAAGAACAATAGATACTTATTGGATGGAACACATTGACCGTATGCAAGGGCTTAGACAGGCGGTTTCACTGCAAGGCTATGCTCAGCAAAATCCAGTGATAGTATATCAAAATGAAGGTAAACGCATGTTTCTAGAGATGCTTGACCAAATTAACGAAATGATTTCTAGATACATTTTAAGAGCTGTTGTTGAAAGAAACTCAGAACGTGAAGAGGTTGTAAAAAACGCCCAAACGAATCAGGCAACTGACTACAAAGGACCACAAAAGCAACCTAAAGCCTCTAAGAAAAAGAAACCGTGGCAATAGAAAATCGCGAACTTAAAGGTAGACTTGTTTACCTAGAAAGTAAGTTAAAAGAACTTTCTAAAACTATACAGCCAACTGAACTTAAAAAACAAATTCAGGAACTTAAAACAGTAGTTGAAGGCGTTGATTTTTGGCAAAACCAAAACAACGCTAAAGTTGTTTTAAAGCAACTGACGGAACTAGAAAATAAATTAAAGACTTTTAACTTACTTAACTCTAAATTAAATGATTTAGTTGAACTTACAGAATTGGCGGATTTAGAGACAAGCAAAGAAATTGAAAAAGAACTTAACATTTTAGAAAAAGAAATCACTGACTTTGAAGTTTTAACGTTTTTAAACGAAGAGTACGACGATGCAAACTGTATTTTAGAAATTCACCAAGGAAGTGGAGGAACCGAGTCTAATGACTGGGTTGAAATGCTTTTTAATATGTATCTAAAATACGCCAAAATAGCCGGCTTTAAAACAACTATCTTAGACCTACAAAAAGGCGATACAACGGGATTTAAGGCGGTTTCTCTAAAAATTTCTGGAGCCTATTCCTATGGGTTTTTAAAAGGAGAAAGTGGAGTTCACCGCTTAGTTAGAATCTCTCCGTTTGACGCAAACAAACGTAGACATACAACCTTTGCTTCAGTCTTAGTTACCCCCGAAATTGAGCAAAATTACGATCTTGAAATTGCAAAAACAGACTTAAAAGTCGATGTTTTTCGCTCTTCTGGTGCAGGTGGACAATCTGTAAACACTACAGATTCAGCTGTCAGAGTTACTTATCTTCCATTAAACCTAGTGGTAACATGCCAAAATGAGCGCTCGCAAATTCAAAACCGAGAAACAGCCATAGCCATTTTAAAAGGTAAACTAATTGCCGCTAAAATAGCCCAACAAGCCGAAAATATACAAAAATTGCAAGGCGAAAAACTGCAGGCTACTTGGGGTAGTCAAATTAGGAGTTATGTACTTTATCCATATAAACTAGTCAAAGATTTGCGCACTAATTTTGAAACCGCTAAGGCTGACGAAGTTTTAAACGGTGAAATTTCTGCATTTTTAAAGGAGTATTTAAAATATAGAAAAAGATGAAATTCTATCAAACTACTACGCAATTTAGAATTTTAACGCAAAGACTATTTACCCGCCAAAACTTAAAAGAAATTTTTTTTGTAGTTTTGGGTACTTTTATCACGGCTTTGCCAATTTACTTTATCTACAACCCTTTAAAGTTAGTGTCAGGTGGAGTTGGTGGAGTTGGTATTGTAATTGAGTCTTTAACTAAAGGAGTTTTTAAAACTTCTTATACTTTTTGGATCGGCAACACGTTTGCCTTAATTTTAGCGTTAGTTGTTTTTGGTAAATTTTACTTCTTTAAAACAATTGTAGGTTCACTTACTCTTCCTTTATTTATTTTAATTTTTGAGTTGTCTGTCTCACCGACTTATTTTGTTGAAAAACTATTTTTCTCAATTGACAAAAAATCACTAACTATCGTAAACAACGAAATTAACGTCTCGCAACTGCCGACTTCTATAATTTTAATTTGCGTCGCACTTGGTGCTTTTTTAACAGCCTTTGGTCTCTACATTGTCTTTAGAAACAACGGGTCAACCGGAGGTTTTGACGTTATTCAAAAAGTCGCCCACAAATACGTCAAAGTTCCGTATTCTGTAGCAATTTATGCAACTGATGGAATCATTGCTCTTTCTTCTATTTTAACCGGTGTAACTAGACTATACATCGGATTCTTCGGTTTCTTTACAATATTTTTAATTGGCTACTTGATTGACTTCTTTTCTTTTAGAGCCAAAAAAGCATTCACAGCCTACATTATTTCTGAAAACTCAAAAGCCCTGGAAGCCGCTATCTTTAAACGTTTCTCTCGCACCTATACCTTAATTCCGGTTAAAGGCGGGTATTCTGGCAAGGCTAAAAACATGGTTGTCTTTACAATTGACAAAACTCAAATCCACGCTCTGCGCGAGCTACTTACGGTATTTGACCCACAAGCTTTTAGCTATATTCAAGAAAACTGTGATATTATCGGCGCTGGTTTTAAAAATCACGACTTTTAATAAATCAAACTTTTTCTTAAAAAGCAGTAGTTTTTAACCTAAACTTTCAATCTTTTATGACACTAACTATAAATAACGCTTATTTACGC
>CAUTSX010000061.1:0-3972 GCA_963541405.1 uncultured Acholeplasmataceae bacterium
GTCGTGGGTAAAAATATACATCACAGGTAGTTTTTGTAGAGCAGATAGGCGAATTGCTGGAAGCATGTAGTTTGAAAATACAAAAAATCCAGAGACAAAAGGTCTAAGCACACCAGTTTGCGCGATACCGTTGGCAATTGCTGCCATTGAGTGTTCGCGAACTCCGAAATTTAAATTTCGGCCAAGGCGGTTGTTGTGGTCAAAATCGCCGTCTACCCCTTTTACGCAAGTTGATGAAGAAAGGTCTGCAGAGCCGCCAATTAGCGCTCGAACTCTGCTAGAAATATAGGTTAGTATGTCGCCTGAAGACCTGCGAGTTGCTTGTTTTTCAGGAATTTTTTTAAGCAACTCACTCAAATCAAAATCAAGTAAACTTTGTTTTTTAAGTGGTTTTAATTTTAAGTAGGCTGTGTATTTTTCAAGGCCTCTTTTAAAGAAATTATCTTGAAAATGTTTGTAGACCAATGGGTCTACTTCAAAAGGTTTGTATTTGTAGTTAAGTTTTTCAGCAAGTAAGTCGCGTTCAGCCACACCAAGTGGAGAACCGTGGACTTTGTTAGTAGCCTCTTTTGTTGCACCTTGGCCAATTGTGGTTTTCATTTCAATAACAGTTGGTAGTTCTGACTCTTTAGCCAGGCGAATTGCTTCTAAAAACTCAGTCTTGTCATAAGGGTTGACAACTAAAATATAGTTCCAGCCGTCTGCTAAGAACTTTAATTTAAAATTAGTTTCACAAGTTAAAGAAGTAGGACCATCTAGTTGAATGTCATTTGAGTCAAACAACAATATCAACTTGTTTAATTTAAGTCGGCCGGCTAAGGAAATTGCTTCCATAGCCACACCTTCTTGCAAATCGCCATCTCCGCATAAACAATATGTATAGTAATCGGTGTAAGCAGTTCCGTTTACTTTGTTTAAATGAGCCTCGGCAATTGCTGAACCTACCGCCATTGCAACACCTTGTCCAAGCGGACCAGTGGTTGCTTCCACACCAGGAGTTTCTCTAAATTCAGGGTGACCTGGTGTGTTTCCAGGTCTGCGGAAATTCTTTAAGTTATCAATTGACAAATCAAATCCCGCTAGATGCAAAAGTGAGTAAAGCAGAGCAGAACCATGTCCTGCAGATAAATAAAAGCGATCACGGTTCGGCCAAAGCGGGTCTTTTGGGTTTTGATAGATTGCGTAGTTATAAAGATAGTAAAGAGGGGCAGCAGCGCCTAAAACTATTCCAGGGTGACCTGAGTTGACATTGTTAATAGTGTCAACTCCAAGTATTTTAAGTGTATCTGTACAAAGTTTATCTAAGTCTTTTTCAGTTTTCATTATTTTTCTTTAGATTCTTTGGTTTTTGGTTTATCTACTTGCGTAGGTTCTTCTAAATTATCTGCTGAATTTGCGGCAACTTCTTGGTTTAACACAGTTTTTTTATATTCCTCAGTTTCTGCCTCTAAGCACTTAAACTCGTTTTCCCCAACTAAGGCTAAAATATTTGTAAAAAACTTATTGTGTAGCGCTGTCATTCTTTTAGTAATTTGGCGAGAAATTCCAAAAACTAGACCAAAAACGATAATCAAAAGACCAATTAAAACCCAAAATGACCAAGATTTAACTTGTGGGAACTTAGAAGAAAGCACAGCAATCGTGGTAGCCGCGGCAATAAAGCCGATTAAAATACCTAAAAATACCGGAATAAATACACGGTTTTTAATTGAGTTAATCCCGTCTGCATAGGCTAGGTATTCAGCGTTAACATCTTGCTCATAAAGTCTTTTAATTGAACCTGTTTCAAAATAAGCCTGGTCAATTAACAGTCTCGCGGTTTGAGGAGTAATGTCCCAAACTTTAAGCAGACCTTTTTTGTGCCAAATGGCTTTTTCGGCTTCTGTCATAAAGTAAATTTCTAGAGTTCTTTTGTCAATTTGTTGAGTGTAGGCAGGTACTCTGTCAGTTAAATTGAATTTCATAAATCCTCCTTACTAGGTTTTAAAAAATGTTTCCTTTTAAAGACCATTGGCCACAGTGGCTATACCCTGATGGCTGCTTCAATCAAGACCTGACCCGTTCAGATAAGTCAATCGGCCAATGGCTTTTAAAAGGAAACATCTAAAGTCTTTGCCTTTACAGGCGTTTAAAGAATTTTTTTAACAACTCAGCCGCTTCATCTACTCTGACAAAAGTTAATTTGGTATGTGTAGTGGGTTGCAAAAAAATCTCTTTTCTGATTTTTTGACTAAAAACAGTGGGGTCTTTGGCCAAAAAAATACATTCTTTTATTCTAGCAACGGCAATCGCTGCCGCGCAAAGCACACAAGGCTCTAAAGTTGATATCATCACGCAATCTTCAAGTTTCCAAGTTTTTAAGCATTTAGTGGCTTTCTTTAAAGCAGTAATTTCTGCGTGTCCAAAAATATCGTGTTTGTGTTCTTTGGTGTTATAACCAGTTGCAATAATTTCTCCATCTTTTAAGATGAGCGCACCAACTGGCACTTCTGCACAAGCCAAAGCCTTTTTGGCAAGTCTCAAGGCGTGGGCAAAATGTTTGTTTCTATTTTCCTGGTTTTTGTTCAATATTGTAGCGTTTGTTGAACTTATCTACACGGCCTTGGGCTTGGACAAATTGTTGTGTACCTGTGTAGAAAGCGTGGCATTGAGAACATGTATCTACCTTAATTTCTTTGGCAGTAGATTGAGTTTTGAACTTAGAACCACAAGTTGAACATAAAACTTCAACTTCACTAAATTGTGGATGAATTGCTTTTTTCATGTGTATAAACTCCTTTTTTGGTAGCAGTCTACCATTATTTTAACACATCCGGCTTACTTTAAAGTAAGGCGGATGTGTTTATTTGCTATTTTATTTGGTTAATCTTAAACGTTTTTATCTTCAGAAACTTTAGTGTAGTTAAACTCAGTTTCTTTTAAAATTCCGGTACCTGCTGGGATTAGTCCACCAATAATCACGTTTTCTTTTAGACCTTTTAGTTGATCAGGTCTAGAAGAAATAGCGGCGTCTGTCAGAATTCTAGTGGTTTCTTGGAAGGAAGCGGCTGACAAGAACGAGTCGTTTGAAAGTGAGGCTCTGGTAATTCCAAGTAACATACGTTTTCCGATTGCAGGGCGTGTGCCTTGTTCAAAAGCCACGCGGTTGGCTTTCAGGAAGTCTGAGTTTGAAACAACTATACCAGGCAACAGGTTGGTGTCACCTTCGTGGATAATCATAATGCGTTTCAACATTTGTCTGATAATTATTTCTATATGTTTATCTTGAATGTCTACACCTTGTGATTGATAAACTTTACGGACTTCTGCCAAGATGTAGTTAGAAACAGTTAAAGTATCGGTTACGCGAAGCAGTTCTTTCGGGTGAATTGAACCAGGAGTAAGCGAAGTTCCGGGTTGCACTGAATCTCCTACTTTTACTAAAATGTCGGCGTTTGACTCAATTGAGTAAGTGTGAGTTTTGCCTTGTCGGTCTTCAATAACCACGCTTGGCTGGCCGTATTGCGGACGACTGATTTGGCTAACTTTTCCAAAATACTCAGAAATAACAGATTTTCCTTTTGGAGTTCTCGCCTCAAAAAGTTCTTGAATACGTGGAAGACCTTGAGTGATATCGGATGCTGATGCCACACCACCGGTGTGGAAAGTACGCATCGTTAACTGAGTACCTGGCTCACCAATAGATTGTGCAGCGACAACTCCGACAGCCTCACCAACTTCTACAATTGAGTTAGTTGCTAAGTTTAGACCATAGCACTTCACACAAAGTCCGTCAATTGCCGAACAAGTTAAGTTAGTTCTGATTTTAAACTCGGTGTAGTTTTCAGCAATTTTAGCGGCAGCCTCTTGGGTGATTAGTTCGTTTTTGTCAACAATTAGCAGATTATTTTTGTCATACGCCTTTTGGGCAGCAAAGCGACCATGCAGACGTTCTTCCAGGCCACATACTACTTTTTGGTCTTTGTCTAAAAT
>CAUTSX010000062.1:0-3931 GCA_963541405.1 uncultured Acholeplasmataceae bacterium
TGAAGTTGGATATGAAACTGATACTCTTGATTTAACTGGCAAAATTATTGGTAAAACCGATAAAACTCTAGATCTTAAAAAAACAAATCAAACAATAGACAAATACCTAAAATCTGGTTTTTTGCAAACTCCACCAATCTATTCGGCTAAAAAAATTAACGGCAAAAAAGCCTGCGATTTAGCCAGACAAGGCGAATCTCCTCAACTAAAATCAGAACTAAAAAAAATATTTGCTCTTGAACTTAAACAGGTTACTCCTAATAAGTTTAGATTTATTTGCAAGGTAGAAGCAGGCACTTACGTGCGCTCGCTTATTTCTGCACTATGTAAGGAAAACTCAACCTTTGCTACTTTAACTAAATTAAATCGCACTGCGGTTGGCGAGTTTACTTTACCTAAAATTCAAGCGGGTGAGTTTATAAAAATAGAGTTATTTGATTGGCTGGAAACTAAATACGATTTTATTGAGTTATCTGAGTTTTCAACTAAGTTAATTGAAAACGGCGCAACTATTTCTTTTAAACATGTTGACACTAAAAAAGATTTTATTGCAACTAAAGCAGGCAAACCTATTGCTTTAGTTAAATACAATAGTGATAAAAATGAATACAAACCCAGAGTTATTTAATTTAGAAAATGAATACGGTGAAACAAAGACAATTTCTTTAGCTAAACCAAAAGTGGTAGCACTTGGTTCTTTTGACGGAGTTCATAAAGGACACAGTGCTTTAATTGCTAATTTGCTTAGATATCCACATTTAGAACCATACGTAATTTGTGTGGAAAAACCGTTTGCACGAGTTTTTTTGTTTACTCGCTTAGAAATTATTCAAAAAATTAAAGCAATTGTGCCTAAAGCAGATGTTTCTTTTCTTAAATTAAACTCGATAATTGTTAATAAAACTTACCTTGAGTTTAATAAGTTTTTAAAGCAAATTAGTGTAAATACTACAATAGTTGGCCAAAACTTTTGTTATGGCAAAAGCAGAGAAGGCAACATTGATACTTTAAAGACTGATTTTAATGTTTTTGTGCAAGAGTTAATTTGTGAAAAAGGCAAAATAATTTCTAGCACTGGTGCCAAATTTGCACAAAAAGTTGGCAATTTTAAGTTAGTTAAAAGATTACTTAGCACTGATGTTTTTTATGAAGTAGCACCCAAAAAGCATTACTTCCTTTTAGATGCAAAAAAAGTTTTACCACTTCCTGGAAAATACCTTTGTGTTGATGAAAACCAAACAATTTTTTTGGTCAATTTACAACTTAATCGTTTAATTTTACTTAATTTAAAAACTGCGATAACTGGTAAAATTAGGTTCGTTAGAAAACTAAGATAACTTGTTTTTTATTTGGTGAAAATGAGAGATTTTGCTATAATATTTGTCAGTTGGAGGTATCTATATGGCTGTTCCATTTAGAAGAACTGGAAAAACTGCAAAACGTAAAAGAAGAACTCATTTCAAACTTCAACGTCCTGCGCTTACAGTTTGCCCACAAACAGGTGAATTTACACTACAACATCGTGTAACACCAGAATGCGGATACTACAAAGGTCAACTTGTTCTTGAACAAAAGAAAAAAGAAGACCAATCCAAAGAAAAATAGGCCTGAGAGGGCCTTTTCTTTTTTTAAAGTAGTTAAAATTTGTGTCAACTATTACGCGTTAGCAAGCAAGTCTGTTCCGTGGTTATTACTCCCAGTGTAAAAAGAAATTTTGAGAACTACTTTGTGTATAAACCTGAACTTTTCACGACTTTATAACTAACCCAACATTTTATTGATGATTTTTATACTGTTATTTAAGTCTTTTTCAGAAATTTCTAGATACTCAAAAATAGTTTTTTGAGTTCTCGTTAAGGCATACGATTGAACGTATGCCTTATTTATTTTTGTAACTTCCAATTTTGTAAATTCAGCAATGATTGTATTGACAGTATGAAAGTATTCATTTCTAAAAATGGTTTCAACTTAAAAGAAATATGAGCACGAACAATTATTGTTAAAAACGATACAAAGACTTTTTCCTCAATAGTCTCACCGGATGCTGAGTAAAATTTGTTGAAATCTAGTGTTGACTTCAGCGTTGCAAAGGCCTTTTCAACTATATCTCTTTTCTTGTATTGTCTTAAGATAAACCCGAGTTCAGAAATTTTTTTAAATTCTAGTGCTAAATATAGTTTATAGTCAAAAATTCGTTCAATCTGCAAATCTGATAAATAAGAATTTAAGATTGGCAATTTTGTGATTTCTCTAATTTGTTCAATAACTGAATTTCTCGTATAAATGTTAATAAATTTATTTCTAGCAATTTGAACAACTCTGAAATTTTTGATGAAATCAACAATTTCTTCTGTTGAAAATTCATTTTGAAAAACATTAAATTGTAGTATTCTAAGCATAAAAACAGATAGATAACATATCAAAAAATGCCCTTTTATAGATTCTTCTTTTCTCACGTGAACTGGTCTTGCATCAAGATAACTTTTCATGATTTTAAAACTTTCTTCTATTCTCCAAAGATTGTGGTAAGTTGTGTAAATTTCTTGGCTATTTGCGTTGACCTCAGAAGTAATTAACATGTTAAATCCGGCAACACTTAAGTCTCTCAAAATTGCTTTTTCGTTAATTTCGGTTTTAATTTTTCCGTCTTCGTTGCCGTTTTTATCAACGGCAACGAAGTTAACATATTTGCCTGCTTCACCGTACTTTTCTTTCTTAGCACTGCAACTAGTTAAAAACTCTGCTTTTGCTCTAAGTTTATTGATTTCTAGTTGTTTCTTTCTTGCTAATTTAGGGTTGTAACTTACAACCCTTTTTTCATTAACTTTTACTGTTTTAACTTCTTTATTTTCAGATACAGTTGAGTATGTTTTCTCTACAATGTATTCACGTATTAGATATTTAATATCACCGTTTTTATCTAATATTTTTTCATATTTTGTTAAGTCTAAAAGGTCATTTAGTTCATCGCCTTTAATTTCTTTTACTGATTTACTAAATATGTATCCATCACCATTTAACGCACATTGTACGATGTTTTCACCACAATTAAGGCCTTTATCTGCCACTTGAATGGTTTTTCCATTGATTGAGTTACTGTTTTTTAATTCTTTAATTACTTCTCTGATGATAGGCTTTTCTGATTTATTTCCTGGATAAATTTTCATACCTAGGGGTATTAAATTTTTATCCAATAACAAACCTAAACCAACTAACGGATTTGGCTTATTTTCCTTTGAAGGTCCTTTTCTTCTAAAGTCATCTTGTTCATCAATTTCAAAGTAGAAATTAGCGCAATCAAAGTATGTTTTGCTTGTATCTCTTTTAATGATTTTTCTGAAATTTTCGTTGTAAATATCAATTATTTTTTGGTAGTTTTTGCCAATGGCAAAAACACCGTCATACATTTGATCAAGGGAAATTTTAAGACTGTTAAATAGTTTCGGAAACACTTCCAAAAGTGTTTTTTGTTTTGATTGGGGGTCAATAAATCTAGCATAAATTAAATTAGAAATTAATTTAAAAATACTAAAGTTGCAGCCCCAACTACTTTGTACAATTTTCAAATCTCGCTCCAGATTTTTTTGATTATTTACAGCGTTTAAAATGAAATAACCAAGATTTTTTTCAGGCGAGTTTTGAGAGATTTCCCCGATTTTTTCCTGTTGTTTTTCCAGTTTTTCTTCGTTTGTCATTTTATCCGCGATTGCTTTAAAATGACTAACTGGATCAGCAATTCCTTTTTCAATAAAATCATTCAAATACCCAAGGGCTTGAAAAGAGCGATGGATTGTATTTTTCTTTTCTTTATCATAAAATCCTTCGTAAATTTGTAAATAAATTCCTCTTTTGGTCTTAGTTTCCTAAACTTTCAACCTTTTATGACACTAACTATAAATAACGCTTATTTACGCTAATAATTTCTTTTTCA
>CAUTSX010000063.1:0-3921 GCA_963541405.1 uncultured Acholeplasmataceae bacterium
GCAATTAGTAAAATTACGACAACTAAAGACATGACAATGCCGACAACTGAAGAAAAGGCAACATTTTTTAACTTAGAGACATCCGCGGTCTCTTCAAATTTTTGATATTCAGACTGCGTTAAGTCAACAGATGCAGAATACAGAATATGTACAATGTTGAATACCAAAAATATCCCGGCAATCAATAGTGCTACATTCTTATTTGTTGAAGGGTAAATTAACATAATAACTAAGTTTAAAGCAACTATTAGGAAGTTAATTACGATGTTGATAGCAACTTTCGCCGAGATTAACTTATAAGTGTTGCCAGGAATTGTCTTTAAAATGTAGAGTTTTCCGCCTTCTCTTGAAATTATAGAAGAAGCAATTGTATTTGAAGTTGTCAAAACTATCAAACCAACCAATACATTTAAAATTACTACCATTTTTAAGCCAAAACTATTTAACTGAAAGGCAGAGTAAGTTTTGTTTAAAATAATTGAAATTAAAGGCAGGGTAGCGATGTAAAAAATATATTTAGCGATTGTATCTGAGTTTCTAAATAACTGAATTAGTTCTTTAAGCGTAAAGGCTTTGGTTGGGGTGTTTCCGCTTTTTTCAAAAATGTTAAAGCGTTTTTCTTTATTGGCTAAATTCATCTTGATGCGATTAGCTAGTTTAAAGTACACAAAGTAAGAAACTAGCGATGAGATTAAAAACAACACAAAAACTGTGCCAAAAATCACGGCTAAATGAGCAGCAGTTGGTTTTCTGATAATGTCAACTGCGGCAATACTTACGTCTACTTTGAAAATTAAGTAATACAAATATCTAAAGAAAAATAAATTGTTTAAGAAATTGCGTTGAAACGCGAAGTTTACGTTTTGCCATCTAGTTTGAAAAGTATCAAAACGGATATAGCGGTCGTGTCCGCGCATGTTGTCAATAAAAATAATAACTAGTGTAAAAATTAACGAAACTGCGATTAAAGAGACTGCAAGTGTTGCAATTCTTGAACGTTTTAAGAAAGAAAAAGCGTAAAAATAAACAACTGCAAAAATTGTACCTAAAAACAAGGAAACTGCCGGAATTGTGAAGCAAATCACAGAAATTCGGCCGAGAAAAGGAACAAGCGCTCCATATTCAACCCCTGCGTTGTTGTAGTAAATAGAAAGTAAAAAAGGCAGGAAAAACACCAGAGTTTTAACTAATTCGATTAAGTATCTAGCAACAATTTTAGAAAGAAAAATCGTTAAATTGGTGATGGGAAAAGCAAAAAGGATGTCGTTTTTGGGGTTTTGAAAAAGAGATTTTGCCATTCCTTGCATCGACTGAAAGGAAGTAATCAAAGTGTAGAAAATAAAGATAGCCGGAACTAGGGCGATATAGGGAGATGCACCTAGCACCGAAAAAGCGGGCAACATGTAGTTGTATACATAAAACAAAATACCTGCAAAAAACAGCATAAGCGCGTATTTAGCGATTTTAGTGCCAACAGACCCTCTGATTTTGACAAAAGAAGCGTCTACATATTCAGACTTTAGTAGTTGCCAGAACACCAAAAATTGATTTGGGTGTTCACGAACTGTATTTAGAGTGTTGTAAAACTTAACTGCCATTTTACTGCTCAATTAGTTTGATGTACATCTGCTCAAGGTTGCCGTATTTGGCCTTAAGTTCAGATACTTTTTCGTTAATCACCATTTGACCGCGTTTAATAATGACAACTTCGTCGCAAATGTTTTCTACAACTTCAATAATATGTGAAGAGAAAATCACGATATTGCCTTTTTTAGCATGCATCTTAATTGCTTCTTTTAGTTGGTAGGCAGAAGTTGGGTCAAGTCCGGTTAGCGGTTCGTCAAGGACCCAGACTTTTGGTTCGTGGATTAGCGAAGAAATAACCGAAATTTTTTGTTTCATACCGTGTGAGTATGTGCGAATTTGGCGATCAATAGCGTAAGTGATTTGGAAAAAGTCAGTCAGTTCAAGTAACTTAGTTTTAATAACCTCTTTTGGCACATTGAAAAGTTTGGCAACAAAAGTAATGTATTCACGACCTGTTAACTCTTCGTAAAGTGCGTGGTTGTCAGAAACGTAGCCGAGTGAGTATTTTGCTTCTGTTGGATTTTTTTCAATATTGTAGCCACAAATTGAAATTGTGCCTTCAGTAATTGTCTGAATACCAACTAGCGACTTAATTAAGGTTGATTTACCGGCACCGTTGTGGCCAACAAAACCAACAATCTTACCGCCAGAAATTTCAAAAGAAACGTCTTTTACTGAATAAAAATCGTTATTTGCGTATTTTTTTGAAAAGTTTTGAACTTTAACTAAACTATCTTTCATATCAAGCTCCTTTTTAAGTTCTGCAGTAATTTTGCCAATTTTAACGACACCAATTTGGTGGTCTTTTTTGAGTTTATGGACAACAAATCTAAATGAAATACAAGATTTTTGAATTTGCAAGAAGATTTGGCTAACAGTTAGCGTAGTAATTGTGCAAATTGCCCAAGTGATAAACAGGTATGTAAGCGGGAAAGTTACGGTTTTGCCTTTAATGGAAATTGCTTTGTATTTAGAGCGTAGGTTGCCAAGGAAAGTCTTGAACTTTGCGTGGTCTACGATATTACGGCGGTTAATGTAGAAAAAGTCAACATGTTCTTGCACTGTTTTATTGTCTGAGTACACACCATCTGCTATTCTTAAAACAATAGACGTAATTATAAAAAACACAGTAAAGAAAACTAAAGCAATTATTAAGTCTCTAGCGCCTGGAGTTTCAAAAAACCTCAAAGTATAGGCAAGTGCTGAAAGCACAATTAAGTAAAGCGCAGGTAGATAGACAAGCATATTGGCCGCACTAAAGAATCGGCCGTTTTCTTTGAGTTGCAAGAAAAACACAAAAAGCAGAGGAACGCCGGTTGAAAACATAGTAAAAATAGACATTGCTCGTTTCAGTTCAAATAAGAAAATGAAAGGTAGAACTAGTAACAACCATTTAAACGGTGAAAACGCAAATTTTACGCTAAAAATTTCTGTTTTAGTGAGTGTTGAATAAACCGAGTAAATCACGGCTAAAGAAAGCGTAAACAATAAAAACTTTTTGTATTCATGTGCACGGTTAATATAGATATTGGTTAATATAAAAATTAAAACAAACGGAGCAAGCAACATAAATAAATGTTGGCGGGTAAAGACAAACTTTTGGTAAGTCATGTGGCCAAAAATTACTTGCAAAGTCAGCGGAGACAGCGAAAACAAAAAGACTAGTGTGTAAAGCAGAACTTCGTAGAATATATGTTTTGCAGAAAAGTGAAAGAAAGACGTGTTAAAAGAACGCAGCAGTACATAAAAAGCCACAAAAGTAGAAAGTAAAATAAGCGGAGCAATTAAAGCAAAGTACGCACTTTGGTCTGCAAAAAAGTGTCTAATTTTAAAGATAAAAGTGAGATAAAATACTAAGTTAACTAAATAAAAGATAGGAGTGAACTTAGTTTTTGAGTCCTTGATTAAAACTTTTCCTAAAAGCAGCACTACAGAAGTTAAGTAAAGATGTCTTGCAACAACTGCTAAGTTATTTAAAACATAAACAGCAAACGCGGGGTTTGCTGTGTTTTGGTTAACTAAACTTAAAAAAGCAGTGCTTTTGGGAAGTAGCGAAATAAGTGCTCCAAATAGCGCTATCAAGACACCAAAAGAAACACGTACTACTAAGTCTGCTTTTTTGGGCAAAGCTGCTAAATTAAATTTTAAAACAGTATTTGCTTTAGTGTTCATTACGATGCAAAGCGGTAGCCGATGTAGATGCAACCGGCAAAACGACCAGCGTTTGGCAATATATTTTCAACAACTGGTGCTATTTTAAAGACATTGGTGTAGCCAAATTTTTCGCTTTGGCTTAAAAACGGGTCTCCACCTTGTTGCAAGGCTTGGTAAAAC
>CAUTSX010000064.1:0-3743 GCA_963541405.1 uncultured Acholeplasmataceae bacterium
TTTTTACCAAAAACTGGGAGTTTGACCCTGAAATTAAGCACCAAATTAAAAATGTCTTGAGGCTACGCGAAGGCACGCAAATTGAGGTTTGCGCGAACAACTTGTGTTTTTTAGGTGTGGTTTCTTACAACTCAAAGGAACCTGTTTTTATCAAACAAAAACAGTTAACACAAATTAAAATCTTTAAAGTAGATGTTGTACAAGGTTTAACTATTCCGAAAAAATGTGAGTTTTCAATTAAACATTTAACTTTGTATGGCGTAAGAAAAATTATGTTTGTGCCTTTTTTTAGAAGCGAAAAAAAACTCAAACCACTCAACTTAAATAGAGCAGAAACTATTGCAAAAGAGGCTGCAGAAATTGCTAAACGTTTTGAAGTTCCAGAAATTAAAGTGCTTAGCGCTTTAACCGATATTGATTTTGCTAAATACGACTTGGTACTGTTGGCAGATGAAGAGGCTGAATTTGACAAAAAGTTTGACTTTATAAACTTTAAAGATAAAAATATTTTGTTGATAATTGGTCCCGAAGGCGGAATTGATGTAAGTGAACGCAAGTATTTTGAAAGCCTTTCAAATTGTCAAATAGTTTCGCTTGGCGAAAACATTTTAACTACAGAAAGTGCCGCTATTGGAATCCTTTGGGCTTTAAATAATTTATAAGTTTTTTAAGTATTTTAAGCACTTCATGTTAACTATATGTGTGTTAATATGAAGTGCTTTTTATGTTTAGAAGAAATTGAAAACGAAATAAACTTTTTTACTTTTTTTAAGTTAAATAGAAATATTTTTTGTAAAACTTGTATGCGTTCAAACGACTTTTCTTTAGTACACGAAACTTTTCCAACAGCACAAAAATCCGTGTGTAATTTATATTATTTTGAGCACTTCAATCCAGAAATACCAGAAGAGGTATACCTGCAATTTTTTGCGCCAATTTTTAGTGAAAAAACTAAAACAGCAACACCTATTTTCTTCTTGTTAGAGTATAATATAAGTGTAGATAAGGTTTTGAAAAAAGTTTTTAAAACCAACGTCATTATTCTCAGTTTAAGAAAGGTAGGGACAAATGATGAATATTAAAGTACAAGGTAAAAACGGATTTATTCCGAGCGAAAGTATTGAAAAATACTCTGAGAAAAAACTTGAAAAAGTTTTAAAACTAATTCCAGAAGACGATGTAAAAGTTAGAGTTGTTTGCAAAGTTTACAACGATATGCAAAAAGTAGAAATTACTTTAACTCTACCAAAAATTACTATGCGTGCTGAAGTTGAACAAAAAGATATTTATGCAGCAATTGACCTAGCGGTTGATAAACTACTTCGTCAACTAACTAAACAAAAGGATAAGTTTGCTCTGCGTTTTTCTAAAAACAAAAACCGTGGCATTAAAGAAGAAAATGCAAAATTAGCAGATGCTATGACAAAAACCAGTATTTACGGTGAAGACATTGTCAGAGTTAAATCGATTGCACTTGAACCAATTACTGTAGATGAAGCAATTTTTAAAATGGAAACTTTAGACCATTCTTTCTACATTTTTAAAAATGTAGAAAATGGAAAAGTTTGTGTAATTTACCGCCGCAACGAGGGCAATTTAGCGGTTATTGAAACAGAGTAGTTATTTTCTTTTTTCTTTTAATCTAAATAGTTTACTAATCACCCCGCTTAATGCGGGGTGCATTTATAAATAGAAAGCAGGTGCTTATGCTGGACACAAAAATTAAAGAAATTATTGAAAAAGAAATGTTACGTCAAAAAGACGGACTTGAACTAATTGCTTCTGAAAACTATGTTTCTAAAGATGTACTTAGCGCAGTTGGTTCTATTTTAACCAATAAATATGCAGAAGGATACCCAACTGCTCGCTACTATGGCGGCTGTGAGTTTGTTGACGAAATAGAAGAACTAGCCATTGAACGAGCAAAAAAACTATTTAATTGTAAGTTTGCCAATGTTCAACCGCACTCTGGTAGCCAAGCAAACGCCGCGGTTTACTTAGCGCTTTTAAAGCCTGGCGACACAATACTCGGCATGGGCCTAAACGCGGGTGGACACTTAACACACGGCTACTCACTTTCTTTTTCTGGTCAGTTTTACAAATGTTTTGCCTATGACTTAGATAAAAAAACTGAGCAGTTAAACTACACAGAAATCGAAAAATTAGCCAAAGAAATTAAGCCTAGACTAATAGTATGCGGTGCTTCTGCCTATAGCCGTGAAATTGACTTTAAGCGCTTTAAAGAAATTGCTGATTCTGTTGGTGCTTACTTAATGGCAGATATCGCCCATATTTCTGCACAAGTTGCAGTTGGTCTGCACTCAAATGCGGTCAAATACGCAGATGTAGTCACAACCACCACCCCCCAAACTCTTAAAGGACCGCGCGGTGGTTTGATTTTAACCAACGATGAAAGTATTGCAAAAAAGATTAACAAGGCTGTTTTTCCAGGTGTTCAAGGCGGACCTTTGATGCACGTAATTGCGGGAAAAGCGGTGTGCTTTAAAGAAGCACTTGAACCTGAGTTTAAGCAATACGTGCAAAGATACTTAGAAAACTCAAAAGCCATGGCTAGTGAGTTTAGTCGCCTTGGCTACCGGGTGATTTCTGGTGGAACTGATAACCATATAGTATTGCTTGATGTGAAAAATAAAACTGGGTTAACTGGGCTTGCTGCGCAAGATATACTAGAGCAGGCAAATATTACTGTCAATAAAAACTCAATTCCTTTTGACACGGAGCCTGCTAAGTATACATCTGGTATTAGATTAGGTTCAGCAGCTTTGACTTCTCGTGGTTTTAGCAGCGCTGAGTTTAAGGAAATTGCTAGACTAATTGACTTAGTTTTGACAAACCGAGATAAAAAAACTATTTTAGAAGTTAAACAAACAGTTGCTAAATTGTGTGATTTACATCCTTTAAACTACTAACAATTCATTAAAAAATCCCTCTATTAGAGGAATTTTTTCGTGTTTACTATTCGACAACTAAAGACATGCCAACATTCGGCTCAGCCGTTTCGTCAATCGCAACTGTTGCTGCTTTGTAAATTTTTACTCTGACTTTAGGATGTTTTTCTTTAGTAATTCGCGCGCACTCAGCCACACAATAGTCAAAACAAAGCCCAACTACATCTACAATAGTATTTTCGTTAATTTCTTTAAAATTTAAAAGTAGGTCAACACCATACTCTTCTTGGTTTGAGTCTTGTCCTTTTGAAATAATTAAACTATTGGGGATTTCAAAAGTTAGTTTAAGCAGTTCATGATCAATTTCGGCACCTTTTGATTTTTGTACGCAATGCGCAGGCCAAGGGCCTTCTTGTTCCTTAAATGAGCAATGATTTAAAGGATGCCAGTCGCGGGTAAAAATTACCCAGTCATAATTGTTTTTGTGAACAAGTTTAAGAATTTCTGCTTTGGCTTTTTGCCAAGGCTCAAGACCTACTGCCAGAGAGCCGTTAATAAAGTCAGTTTGTGCGTCTATAATTGCCAGGATTTTCATCTTTTTTATTTCCTTTCTTTATAAAAAAAGCACCTACTTTTTAAGTAGATGCAAACTCAGTTTCAAAAATGGCGCCCACTCCAGGTCTCGAACCTGGGACCTTCTGATTAACAGTCAGACGCTCTAACCAACTGAGCTAAGTAGGCGTGGGTGATAATTTAAAATAAAGAAAGAAACTGGCAGCTCCCTATTTTTGCGCTAACGCGCTATCGTCGGCGTAAAAGTGCTTAACTGCTGTG
>CAUTSX010000065.1:0-3710 GCA_963541405.1 uncultured Acholeplasmataceae bacterium
AATTCCGCTTAAAATCGGTGAATTTATTGCAGAAAAATAAATTTCTAAATCGTCAATTTCGTTTGCATGGATATGCTTTTTCTCACAAAACTTAGTTAAAACTTTTAAAAGCATAAACATCGCTTCAATTCTTTTATCTTCAGCACTTGCCACCCTATTTTCAAGCACCATCGTGCAGCCCTTAACGTTTCCAGAGATAAACATAGTCAGTGCCGAAATTAGTTGATAAACCATGTAGTATTTTGGTGAAAAGTCAGGTTTAGTGTAGTCACCGTTGCATAAAATTAAAAGTGCATCTGTTAGGTTTAAATTGCACAAATAATAAAAACTGTTAAAAATAGTGTTGTTTAAAATGTCGTGGTCTTTAGGGTCTGCTAAACTTTTTTCTAATTTTTTGACCTTAACTAAAGCATTGATTAACTCTTCTATTTTATTTTCAAACACACTAAAGTTATAGATAGATATTTTGTCTGAGACAAAAAGTGTTTCAATTTTTTCAATACTTTTTTGAGTCAGCGTCGATTTGTTTCTCTCGTAGCAAGAAATTGTTGAAATTGGTAAATTAGTAACTTCACTAAATTCACCCAAGGTTTTTGAGCAAAGCATTCTGCAATAGTAAAGTTGTCTTTTGTAAAAGACGGCTTTTTCGTTTTCTAGTTTTGTCTTTAATTTTAGTTTTCTATTGTTTAAAAACATGTCTTTATTTTACTTTATTTAATTTAGTTAAAAAATTAGTTTTTTGAAAAAAATGTGCAAATTACACATAAATATTATAAAAAAACATCAGTTTTTTGAAAATTATATTTTATGTATTAAAATTGTTAAACGAAGAAAAATTAGTTATTAGGTTGGGCGTTCAGTCTTTCTAAGTTAAACAAATTTTAAAAATAATCATTTAAATACACTGCTTTAAATGTTATAATTAAAATGTTTAGAGAGGTTTTAATAAATGAACAAAAAAACAATTTTAGATGTTGATTTTCAAAACAAAAAAACAATTTTAAGAGTTGATTTCAATGTACCGCTAAAAAACGGTGTAATCACAGATGACAACCGCATCGTTCAGTCTCTTCCAACAATTTCTTATTTACTTGAACATGGTGCTAAGTTAATTTTACTTTCACACCTTGGACGTGTTAAAGAAGAAAAAGACAAGCAAGACAAATCTTTAGCACCAGTTGCTCGCAGATTATCTGAATTACTTGACAAACCAGTTAAGTTTATTCCAGATTATCGCGGTAAGGATGTAGAAGAAGCAGTTAGTCAACTAAAATCTGGCGAAGTTATCGTACTAGAAAACACTCGTTTTGCAGATCTTGACAATAAAGCAGAGTCAAAAAATTCACCAGAACTTGGTAAATATTGGGCTAGTCTTGGCGAAATTTTTGTAAATGATGCTTTTGGAGTTTGTCACCGCGCGCAAGCGTCAAATGTCGGAATCGCTGCTCACTTGCCTTGTGTTTGTGGTTTCTTAATGGAAAAAGAAATTAAATATCTTTCTGCTGCAATTCAAAATCCAAAAAGACCACTTGTGGCAATCATTGGTGGAGCGAAGGTTTCTGATAAAATTGAAGTTATAAACAATTTACTTAAGATTTGCGACTATGTATTAGTTGCTGGTGGTATGGTTTATACTTTCGCGAAGGCTCAAGGCGGAAAAATTGGTAAAAGCATTTGTGAACCTGACAAAACAGATTTAGCATTAGATTTACTTAAACGAGGTGAAGGTAAACTAATAGTTGGCCGCGATGTCTATACAGGTAAAGAATTTTCAAATGAGACCGAAGTAAATCTACGTTCAGTTATGGATATACCAGAAGACGAAGAAGGTTTAGACTGTGGCGTTGAAACTCTTAAATTATTTAAACAATATATAGATAAGGCAAACACTGTGATTTGGAATGGCCCGCTTGGAGTTTTTGAACTTCCTGTTTTTTCAAACGGTACTTACAAAATTGCTGAGTATATCGCTGCCAGAGAAGGCGCGATGACTGTAGTTGGTGGTGGTGATTCTGCTGCTGCTATTGCGAAGGCTAATATGATTGAAAAATTCACGCATGTTTCTACTGGTGGTGGTGCTTCTCTTGAATTTTTTGAAGGCAAAACTCTACCTGGAATTGAGTGTATTTTAGATAAATAAGATCGTGATTGACATAGGACAAAAAATTCATTATTTAAGAGTCAAGGCTAATTTGACTACCAAGGAACTTGCAAATGATATCGGTTTTACAAAAGGGTATATTTCACAAATTGAAAATAACCGCACTTCTCCGTCTTTAGATTCTTTGGAAAAAATCCTTGAACGACTTGGTACTAACTTCCAAGATTTTTTTGGAGCAGCAGAACAGCTAAAAGAAGAAAGTTTAGTAGAAGTTTTTTCAACTGCTAAGTTAGCAGAAGCCGAAGTGGTTGACGAAGAATTGCTTTTTACTAAGTTTCCTCTACTGCCGACTAATTCTAGTTTTAAAGTAGAAATTGTTGAAATTCAGCCAAACGGGCAAACTGAAATTCAAAAGGCACAAGTTGGCGAAACTTTTGGCTATGTTTTAGATGGCCGCGTCGAGATTTTTCAAAACGAAGAAGTTACTTTGGTTGAACGTTTTGAAACTTTCTACTTTCCAAACATTAAGGAAAATTATTTGAGAAACAAATATTCAAGACCTTGCAGAGTTTTACTTGTTAAAACTCCAAGATAATAAAGGAATTATTATGCGAAGAAAAATAATTGCTGGAAACTGGAAAATGTATAAAACTAGAGCAGAAGCACTAGACTTTATTTACGCAGTCAACGAAAAAATTCCAGAAAGAAGTGATGTTGAAACTGTGATTTTTGCACCAAGTTTGTATGCGCGTTGTTTAGTTAAAAGACAAGGTAATTTAAGAATTGGCGTACAAAATATTCACCATTTAGATGAAGGAGCGTATACTGGCGAGCTTTCTCTAAAGATGGCGGAACCACTTGGCTTTGAGTATGTTTTAATCGGCCACAGTGAACGCAGACAATACTTTAACGAAACCGATCAAGACGTTAACTTAAAGTTAAAAAAAGTTTTAACTAGTTGCTTAACTCCGGTGGTTTGTGTTGGTGAAAACCTTTTAGTAAGGCAAAAAAACGAAGTTTACAACTATTTAGAAAACCAAATTAAATCAGCATTTTTAGAAGTTAACGCAAATGACGCAAAAAGGGTAGTTATTGCGTATGAACCCATTTGGGCAATTGGAACTGGTGAAACCGCTACCCCCGAAGTTGCTAACCAAGCAATTAAAGGAATTCGCGAGGTTATTGAAAAACTTTACGGTAAAGCAGTTGCTGAAGAAGTTAGAATTCTTTACGGTGGTTCTGTTAAGCAAGAAAACATTAAAGAAATACTTGCAACTACAGACATAGACGGTGCGCTAATCGGTGGTGCTTCTCTTGACTCTGCTAAGTTTATTCAAATGGTTACTGCTGTAAAATAACTTTTATAATTTTAAAAATATAACTAAAAAAGGTCAAACTGATACACAGTTTGACCTTTTTGAATTCTTAGTAAAAAGGCTTAACTAAGCAAAAATACAAGATTGATAACTAATATATTTTTAGTGTTTCAATTTAAGATTTAGTTATAAAAAAAGACTTGATTTAATCAAGTCTTTTTATTTGTTTTAATTTAACTAAGCAATAATTTTAGTTACAGAACCAGCACCAACTGTGTGTCCACCTTCACGGA
>CAUTSX010000066.1:0-3590 GCA_963541405.1 uncultured Acholeplasmataceae bacterium
CTGAGTTTTGATTTTAACTAAGTACTCAATTTCTTCTGCCGAAAACAAAAGCGCGGGGTCTGAGTAGCCAATTTCTTTAATTGCTGCTTTTGCAAGTTCAGCGTAGTCAAATTTATGACTAGCGGTAACCTCGCCAAAAATTAAGCAAAAGTTTGTAGTTAAAGCAACTTCAACTGCACATCTAGCGTTTGGGTCTTTGGTTAAAACAGAGTCTAGAATATAATCAGCGATTTTGTCAGCGATTTTGTCAGGATGACCTTCGCAAACAGACTCAGAGGTAAAGTAATAACTCATTTTTTAAAATCTCCTTCTAAAGTGTTTTTATATTTTTTTAATTTTTTCTACTCATTGTAAAGTGTTTCAAATTGTTGGTGAAAATCAATAAAGCGAGTAAAAATATCTTCTGGAATAAAGAAACGAAAAGTTTCTTTAAAACGTAAAATCGTTTCACTGTGAGAATAGGCAACTTTGTAGGCTGTAGACATTCTCATAATACAGTAAATGTCGGCTGTCAATATAATTTGCGAAATTGTGGTGTTTTGAATTTGATTTTGTTTTTCAATAAAAGTTTTAGAAATTCCGGATTCAAATGAAGTTCTAACGATTTCTGCGGCTTTTTTAGCAAGTTGGATACGCTTAGCAATCACCGCTCCGTTTTGCACCTTTGTTGTCAGTTCACTTTGCGGTAGGCTCTTTAAAATCTCGTGGTCGAGTAGTGTCGCGAAATTACTGTGATTATCTAAATACTGACAGTAAGTAACAAGGGTATTTAAGTTAAGAGTAGATAGTCCCATTAGTTCACCCAGGCGATTGGCAATTTTAGTTAAAAACTCAAGGTACGAAGTGTCGGTTAAGGCTGAGTTTAAAACTACGCCAAACAAGTCAGAGGTTAGTGAGATAAACTCATTTTGTAGACGAGCGCGTTGCACTTTTTCGTGAATTCGGTCATGTTGAATGGTTTCAGAAATAATAGTTAAGGCCCTTAAAACAAGTGAGTACAAAATGAAGACGAGTGACCTTAAAATAACGTCGACAAGCGAGTTTAAAAGGTCTTTGTAATTCGCAAATGAAAACGCATAGAAACGGTTTGTTACAAATATATGCATGATAGTGAGAATACCAAAGAGAAATCCAGCGCTGTAGGAAAACGCTTTTCTGTCTTGATACAAACAAATTATCGTCAAAACTACATAAAAAAGAGAATACGAGAAAGTCTCTAAAACAACAAATGCCAACGATTTATTGAAGTAAAGACCGTTTCTGAAAAACAGAGGACTGATATTGACTTTCAAGTAAAACAGAGAAACTGCGATAAACAGGTAAGAAATGATGAAGTACTGAGCAATTTTTTGCTTATGGATAGCCACATCTCTGTTTTGATTTGACTCACTTTTTGAAGGTTGAATCATTCTTTTTAATAAAAAGTTAAACACAAACAAGAAAGGAAACGTAGCCACAGTTATTGCCCAGTTGACAATTGTGCGGTTTTGCACAACTTTAGGATCTAGACCTTCTAGTCCTATCTTGCTGATAGAAATGATTAACATCAACAGAAATAAAAATAAGTTAAATAGAAAAATAATGTTCTTAATTACAGTGTTTCGTCTAGTTAAAACATTTAAGTCATCTGTAATAACAACATTATTTTCAAAACCAAATAGTTTAGAGAAACTACTGGAAATTAAATTTTTAAATTTTTTGGGTTGTACCAAGTTGAAAATAAAGGCAAAAACAGTTTTGATAAACTATTTTTGTTGAGCAAGTACAGCGTTTTCAGTTAAGATTTGCGCAACACGAACAGCAGCAGTGGCAGCAATAGCACCCACGATGTCGTCAAGGAAAGTGTGGCAAACTCCGTCTTTTTTTCCGTCTTCATTTAAACGGTTAACAAGTCCGTGTTTATTTACGTCAATGTCTCCAAAATTAGTTTTACCAATGGTTCCGTACATTCCAGAAAGGTCAAGCGCAAAAGTCTCGTCAATTCCAAAAAGACCAAGGTCTTGTTCAATGATATCTTGAATTGGGCCTTCAAGTAGTTTCTTTTCAGCGGCGATGTCAATGGCAATACCAAGTTGCACAAAGTGAAATACGTCTCTTAGTGAAAGAATTTTTTCAACAGATTCTGTGCAAAGTTCAAATGGAATGTCTTTGATGTATTTAGATTGTTGTAGATAAGCGATTTCAGCAATGTCTTTAACAGAAACTCCTCTTTTGGCGAGAGCAGCGATATTTAGTTTAAGCATTTCTGGTCTACTAAAAATAATTTGTGGTTTTTTATTCATATTTCCCCCTACATATACCTTTTAATTATAGCACCGATAAACTGGTTTTAGGGTTTAAAATGATATAATTAGTTCAGAAAAAGGAAGATTTATGCAGTTTACAAAGAAAAGAAAATTAGTTTACGATATTTTAAAAGAACTTGCCAAACCTGCTTCAGTTGAGCAAATTTACGCTAAGCTTTTGGAGTTTGACATCAATATTTCAACGATTTATCGTGCACTTGATTTTCTTACTCAAAACAAGTTAGTTGAACACATCATGCTTGATAAAACTGCGTATTTTTTTGTAAAAAAAGACAAGCATACCCACTACATGATTTGCGAAAAATGCCAAAACATGCTAGAAATTGACTGCAAGGTTTTAAACTTAATCAAAGACGCGATAGAACTGCAAAACTTTACCCCCAAAAGTCATGAACTGACAGTTTATGGATATTGCTCCGAGTGTAGTTTAAAAGTCAATCAGTAAGTTGTTTTAAAAAACTTAAAATGCTGTATTCCAGAACACCAGCAAAATAAAAACAGGAAATGTATAAACGCAAAAAAACTTTGCAACTTTTTTCAATAAATGCAGCAATTGCTGCTGTTTACTTTGTGCTAACTGTGTTGTTAGAACCTTTTTCTTATGGACAAATTCAGTTTAGAATAAGTGAAATTTTAATGGTTTTGGTGTTAATTAACTTCAAAGTAACGCCAGGTATAGTCTTAGGGTGTTTTGTGGCTAATTTATTTAGCCCTTTTGGTATTTGGGATGTAGTTTTTGGTACACTTGCCACTGTTATTTGTTTGATATTGATGTTTGCACTTAGGAAAAATATATTTATTGCCCTGCTTGCTCCAACTGTTGTTGGTAGTACTATTGTAGCTGTGATGCTCAATTTAATTTTAGGACTACCTTTTTTTGAAACATTTATTTATGTAGCATTCGGAGAAGGAGCCGTACTTTACTTAATTGGTGTGCCATTTTACTATTTAGTTCAAAAAAACGAAATTGGCCCGGCTTTGAAAGAATTGTAAAACCCAAGATTGTCATTTACAAGGATAGTGCGTTTGATTTTTTGAGTTATTGTAGTGTTCTAAGTATTCTTTAAAGGTATTTGGACCGATTTTTCTCTTATTTTTTAGCATCTTTTGCCAAATTCTTTCGCCTTCGCATTCATTTATTAGTTTTTTCTTTAAGGCCAAAACTAAAATGTCGCCTGTAGTAATAAATTCTAAATTATATTTTTTAATATATTGGCATATATCTTTTAAACCTAAACTTTCAACCTTTTATGACACTTTGACCTAAAAAATTAAATAAACTTG
>CAUTSX010000067.1:0-3504 GCA_963541405.1 uncultured Acholeplasmataceae bacterium
TCGCGAGGTGATCTTTTTGAATAATCGCTACCTTTTAAGAGACTTTCGTCTTTTTGAATCATGAACTTAAAGTTGCGAATTGTTTTACTGTTGCCGTCAAAATCAAATGCGCGGTTTTTGCCAAATAAAGCAGGAAGTTCACGACCTTTTAAATCAAGGTCTTGCATCAGTTTGAAGTTACCATCTTGTTTTTCTGACTTGATTTTTAGAAGATCTTCATATGAATAAATGGCGTAAGTTTTTAATTTAGAGACCGCAATTGTTTGAAAAATCATACCTTCCAGAGGATGTTTTTTAGTAACACGCCAGTTTTTAAGTAAGTAAACTTTTTCGTTATCGTAAGTAAAGTAGACAAGGGCTACATATTTTTTTTCTGGTTTTAAGTTTCTAATTTCAAATGCTAATGAAACTTTGCTTTTTTTTGTGTCCTTTTCAAAGGAAAACTCATAATAAGGCTTAGAAGATGCTTTTAAATCACTGGTTGCTTTTGGAATAGCAACACCAAGTTCATCGCGTCCATCGCCTGCTTTAACTTCGTTTACCTGAATTTGCACATTAGCGTCCGCTCCTTGCGATAAAAACGCCTGGCGGTCGCGGTGGCGATTTAATTTAAAAGTAAAGAAAGCAGATTCTGCTTTAATGTCTTGTTTAACTGAAACCCTGTAAAGACTGCAAGCAGTTAAAGTAAGTGCAGAAATTAGAGTTAAAAAACCAACTAGTAAGAATTTAATTTGTTTTACCATATTTTGACGCGCTCCTCTGGTTTGGTGTACATTTGGTCACCTTCTTTGATACCGTAGTATTCAATAAACTCATCTAAATTAGCAAGTTGACGATTAGCCCTAAGTTCACCAGTTGCGTGCACATCAACATTGGCAAGCATTTGGTAGTATTCAACTCTGGCTTTGTTAAACCAGTTGGTAGCCCAAGACTTAAAGAAAGCATCTAAGTCAACCGTTTTGTCCATTTTTAAAGCAGAAAGTGCACAACTTAAGCCACCGCAGTCTGCGATGTTTTCAGAAACAGTCAAGATGCCGTTGCATTTTACCCCAAGTAAATTGCTGTGTCCATCAAATAACTTAATCATTTGTTTTTTCTTTTCTTCAAAGGCTGCCAAATCTGCCTCAGTCCACCAGTTATTTAGACGGCCGTGTTCATCAAACTTCGCGCCATTGTTGTCAAAAGCATGCGAGATTTCGTGAGCAATTACTGTGCCAATTCCGCCGTAGTTAGCAGAGTTTGAGTTTTCTTTTGAGTAAAAAGGAGGTTGTAAAATACCTGCTGGGAACACTATTTGGTTAAAAAGTGGGTGAAAATAAGCGTTTACTTCGTAAGCAGCCATTCCCCAGTATTTAGTGTTAACAGGTTCTTTGTATTGCGCGTATTCATAGGCGGTCACAAGACGTTTTAAAGAAATTGTGGCTGAGACCAAAGTTTCGCCTTCTGTTTTGGTTTTAATTTTAAAGTCTTGATAATAAGGCGGAATTTCATCAGGATATCCAACAAAAGGTTTGATTTTTGACAGTTTTAAAATCGCTTTTTCGCGAGTTTCCTTGCTTAACCAAGTGTTTTTAGAAAGACGGTCTGTGTAAACTGCGATAAAGCGGCGAATCATTTCTAAAACATCAGCCTTTCCTTGTTCACCAAAGTATTTTTTGCCAAAATAAATTCCAACTGGTTCATCAAAAAACGCCAAAGTAGTGTATAGCGCCTTTTTGGCTCTAGGTTGAGGTTGTTTTTGACCAACTAGTTTACGTCTCAAGGCTCCTGCAGCATCTGCAAGTTCTTCAGAGAAGTAGCGAGCATTGCCAAGGGCAGTTTTAACTATCATCCAAGATTTAATTATTTCAAAGTTTTCTTTAGAAAAAACAGTATTTAGATTTTCAAAGAAACGAGGATAGGCGATATTAACGATTTCTGCGTCTACTTTGGTCAAAGTTTTAAAAATTTGACTAAAATTTAAATATTTAGATTTTGCGTCAATCTCTTTTAGCGGTGTTGGGTTAAATTTTTTGTCGTATTCGGCGTCTTCTAATCTAGATGAAGTAAATGGGGCTAAAAATTTGTCAAACTCAAGAGTTTCTTTAACATATTTATCTACCAAGCCATCATCTAGCCCTGCACTTTTTAACACAGTTTTAGCAGATTGTGCAAAAACTGCTAAGTTTTCTTGAAGTTGCTCTAGATTTTTTTCATAGTATTCACGGTCTGGCATGATAGTGTTTGCGTGGTCAACTGCCAATATATGTTTAGTTGGGTCTGCAAAACTTTGAGAAATACCAATGGTTACAGGCAGGGCAACACTGTTTAGCTCGAGTTCAGGGTATGCTGCGGCTAACTCTTCAATTGAGCTAAGTCTTTGAATTTTTTCAATAAGTGGCAAAACAGGTTTTGCACCCATTTCATTGCGGTATTCAAAATCTGTAACTAATTTGTGATATTTAATTGCTTCGTGAATTAGTTTGTCTTCAGGTATGTTTTTACCTTCAGACCAGTCTTCAAAAAGTTTTAAAAGAATTTCTTCGTTTTGATCATGAATTTTAGAAAACGTTCCAACACTAGGTTTGTCAGCCGGAATTTCGGTTTCTTTAATCAATTGTTTGTTTACATGTAAATAAAAATTGTCTTTCAAAGTTTCCATATTTCGTGCTCCTAATGCATTTATTATAGCATTCAGCCCTATATATAATATTAAATAAGCATAAAAAACATAAATGCGAATAGTTTGCAATTGCAAAATAGTTAAGTTAAAATTATTTACGAGGAAAAAAATATGAAAAAAATTCTTAGTATTGCTTTAACTTTATTTGCTTTATTTACTTTATCTTCTTGTAAAAAAAACAAAGTTAACGTGGTAACTAGTTCTTATTTAACATATTCAATTGTTGAGCAACTAACTAAAAATACCAAAATTACTGTCAGTACTGCCAGAGCACCATATTTAAATATTCACAATTCAGAGTTAACTTTAGCAGATAAAAGTAAAATTATTGAAAGCGATTTGTTAATTTATTTTTCTGAAAACGTTGACCTGCAAATTAAAAAAGCACGTGGTGGCCTAGATTCACTTAACTTAGAAAAAGCGCTGGGTGTTAATGAAAAAACTTTTTTAAAAAATAGCGAACAAGTTTCAGAATCTGAAAAAAATATCCGCAGACACGCCTCTTCTCATTACTGGTCTAGTTTAGAATATACAATTAAAATAATTGAAAAAATTGCAGAAAAACTTGCTGAAAAATTTGAAGGCAAAACAAAAATTGATGCAAACAAAACAATTCTGATAAACGAAATTACCACACTTAAAAATGACTTTACTAGTTTTTTAAATACTAATTTTAAAACTGGTTTAAACGGCGATAAAATACTTTTTTGTGGACACGACTCAATTGGCGCATTTATGCTTGAAATGGGCTTAGTAAAAGGTTATACACCGATTGACACAACTATACAAGACCGTAATGAAGACACTATAAAAGCGATAAATGAGTGTGTTGAACTAATTAA
>CAUTSX010000068.1:0-3461 GCA_963541405.1 uncultured Acholeplasmataceae bacterium
GTTTGAGAGATGTGCAATTTCCGCCCCCTCTAAAACTAAAGAAAAAACAGTGGGCTGTTCGTTATAGTTTGAGAGATGTGCAATTTCCGCCCCCTCTAAAACAGACTACTCCGCAGGTTCGGTGTCTAAAGCGTTTGAGAGATGTGCAATTTCCGCCCCCTCTAAAACAAAACGAACTTAGAGAATGCAACATGCCTCGTTTGAGAGATGTGCAATTTCCGCCAAAAACATACAGCATTACTAGTGCTGTTTTATTTTTTTAAAGTTTGTCATAAAAAAATAAATAAATAATTCAATTTTATGACAAATGATGCTATACTAAATTTGAAAGGAAAGAGATAGAAATGGATTTAGTAAAAATTGGTAAAAAAATTAAAGAACTAAGAGAAAACTCTGGTTTAACCCAAACCAATGTCGCACAGTTTCTTTCTTTAGACCAAAGTATGATCGCAAAAATTGAAAAAGGCGAAAGAAATATCAGTTTATATCTTTTAGAAAAGATATCAACTTTGTTTTGCTGCTCATTAAAAGATGTGTTGGTTAATAATGATTTGAAACCAAATTTAACTATTTCTTTTAGAGCAAAAGAAACTAAAACAGAAGATTTAGAATCCCTTTCGGTAATCAACAAAATAGCAATTAATCAGTTTGAAATGGATGAAATTGACGCGGAGAATCAACATAAATAGACAAGAATTAAGAGATAAAGCAGAAGAGCTTAGAAAAAAACTTGGTCTAGACAACTACAGTCCTATTGAAACTTTAAAACTTGTTCAAACTATAGAAAATTTAACATTAGTCTTTTATCCACTCGGGAAAAACATTAGTGGTGCGTGTTTTAAAGGAAAAAAATCTAACTTAATTGCTTTAAACTCAGAGATGTCTATAGGTAGACAAAATTTTTCGTTGGCACACGAACTTTATCACCTATATTATGGAGAGCCTGGTAAGAGCACAGTTAGTACTATAAATGTCACTACCAGCAACACAGAAGAATATAACGCAGAAGTGTTTGCCTCATATTTTTTAATCCCACAAATTTCTTTAAGAGAAAATGTAAATAAAATTCAAAATGAAAATAAAACCACCAAAATTACAATTTCAGACATAATCAAATTAGAACAGTATTTTGGAGTAAGCCATAAGGCTATGCTTTATAGATTAAGAGGAGAAAATTTCATAAATGAAAATGAATTAAAAGAAATGAAAGATATCGTTGTCAGCAAAGAAGCAAAAAAATTAGGTTATGACACAGCACTTTATTTTCCAAATGAAGAAAAGAAAACAACAGTGCTTGGACACTACATAAGTTTGGCAAATAAACTTCTGGATAAAGAAAAAATTTCTCAAAATAAATGCGATGAATTATTGTTGGATGCACTTAGAGCAGATTTAGTATATGGAATTAATGAAAAACAAATACCAGAACTTGGCTAAACAAATATATTTTGACACAGATTGTTTATCCACTTTTTTATTAGCCGAAAAAGAAGAAATTATTGAAAAACTGTTTAAAGGCAGAATAATTATTCCTAAACAGGTATATGCAGAACTTGATAAACCTGCTATTAGAAGAATACTAAAAACAGAATTAGATAATTTTATTGAAAACTCAAACGCTGTGATTTATGATGTTGAAATAAATTCAGATGAAGAAAGATTATACAATAAAGAATTCCCAATTGTAGACACTATATACCTAAAGTTTGTGCCAATTCTTCAATATATTTAAGCGTTTTACTTCTAATCCAAGTTTCTTTTTTGCGAATACCTCTTCTCATAAATATTTTGTTTAAATATTTCAAAATTTTAGGTAGAGAATTCTTTTCTAGCAGACCGAGTTTAGTTAAATGATTTTTAATTCTTGAAATCATAATTGTTGATATGAAGTTAATAAACTCAGACGCTATTACTCTGTAAGTTCCGTGTACATTTTCTTCGCTTTGGTCAAGAATGTTTTTAAAGGTGCGAAATAGTTCCTCTATTTCCCACCTTTTTTTGTAGGCAATATAGATTTCTTTTAGTGGCAAATCAGCGTTTGACTCAAAAACTATTAACCCAAAATATTCTTGTTTTTCAAGGTACTTTTCCTCATCATAACTATTCCGTTTGCTTACTTTTTCCATGTATGCGCGTTCTTGCGCAGACTTGGAATTTGTTGAAACAAAACAGTAGAAAAATTTATTTTCTTTCTTTATTTTTTTGGCTCTTATTGTGTCTTCTCCTAATTTAAAACTGGTTTTAAAACCAGTAGTTAAATTAAGTTTTTTAAGAGTTCCAGTGTTTCGCATTGGCAGTAAATATTTGATGTTTTTTTCAGTCATTAAGGCTTTTGACTCTAAATCATTAAAACCTTTATCCATTATCAAAAAACCTTTTTGAACCTCAAAAGTGCGCAAAAAATCACGAAAAGCAGTGTAATCAAGCATATTTCCTGGATAAACAGCACTAGCAAGTGGTTCTTCGCTTTTGATGTCATAGGCGTAAATTAAATTAAGATCCATACTACCTTTAATTCTGGATTTTCGAGAAAACTCAGAAAAAATATTGGTTGTGCTTGTATTGCTTTTCAGCATTCCATCTATCACTATCGGATTATTTGAAAATTTATTTAAACGGTAGTTCATAAACTTTTCAATAATCGTTGTAGCTTTGCCAATTTTATCTAGAAATACAGAAATTGTGTTTGGTGATAATCCACAATTTCTGTATTTTTCAGAAATAAAACTAGTTTGATATTCATGCTGGATGTGTTCGTTTTTTAAGTCTTCAACAACAGTTCTAAGAGACGCCATAACGAAAATTTTTCTTGCATCTTCGTAGTCGTAGAATTTAAGAAGCTCTGTGAAAATATCTTCGTTTAGATTGTCGCACAACTTAAAACATCCATAGTTTTTAGTGTCTACGTCATATTCGTTAATTTTTAGTTCGTGATAGACTCCATTGATAATTTTGCCAATTACACCTAGTTCAACAGGATAAGGTCTACCATTTTTAATTGTTGATGTTCTTTTGATTACATTGAAAATATTTGGGTCTGAAGTTACTTTTACTCTTGTATTTTTAGGTTTTAGTTCAAGAATTTCTTTAGGAATTGCCATATTTTTGTCTCCTTAGTTTTATACAGTGTTAAACACTATATATTATATATTATTTAATACAAAATTTCAACATAAAACCAAATAAAAAACAGCAATTTTCAATCTAAAACTGCTGTTTTTGATATGAATTTTAAATTTTTACCTAAAAACGTATTTTTTGCCTATTTTTATAGTGTCTGGGATTGGGAATTCTTTAATACAAGGAACTAATCTGCGGTAAAGAAGGTAAATCAATTGGCAATGGAGAAGCAATATGTATAGCACTTGCAAAAACCTTTAATGGAATTTTATCTAGCAACAATTTAAACCTAAACTTTCAATCTTTTATGACACTAACTATAAATAACGCTTATTTACGCT
>CAUTSX010000069.1:0-3451 GCA_963541405.1 uncultured Acholeplasmataceae bacterium
CGTAAGTGCGGCGAAAACCAAGGATGTCAGACTCATCGTCTGCTCCACCTAAAGAGATTTTAGTAAAATGTTTATTTAAAGCCTCAGCGATTGAAATCGCTAAAGAGGTTTTTCCAGTGCCAGGAGGTCCGACTAAGCAAAGAATTGCTTGTGGGACTTTTTTAGTTTTAATTTGGACAGACAAGTATTCAAGAATTTTGTCTTTAACTTGTTTTAATCCATAGTGTTTTTTGTCAAGTGCGTTTTTAACTTTTTTAATGTCAGTGCAGTCTTTTGAAAATTTGTTCCAAGGAAGAGAGACTGCAAAATCTAGATAGGTTTTAATAGAACCGGCCTCAGGAGAATAAGAAGAGGCAGTTTGGTATTTCTTTAATTCGTTAAGCAAGTTAGCCTCAGTTTGTGCAGGCATTTTAGCGGCTAAAATCGCGGCTCTGATTTGCTCAATTTCGTCAATTTTGCGGGCGCGATCTCCAAGTTCATTTTGAATCGCTTTCATTTTTTCGCGCAAAAAATACTCGCGTTGCGCTTCGTCTATCGATCTTTGTACTTCTTCTTGAATTTTTTTCTCCAAGGAATTAGTCATAGACAAATACTCAAAGTCAATTAATGCGGTTTTAAGCAAGTCTTCCATAGTATTTGCGTTTAGGTAGTTTAGTCTACGTGCAAACTCGCGAGTTAAACTATTGCCAAGCAGATAAACCTCTTCGGCTGAATTAAACTCGACGTTGGAAAGTTCTTTTGAGTCGCCTGGTGCTGATTTTAAAAACTCGCGGTTTTTTTCAACTAACAGCTTTTGCGTAACTAAGGCTTTTTCAGATAGGTTTTGGCTTTCTACATCTGCGTATTCAAAGGAACACGAAGCAAATGGGGATTGGCTAGATGCAGGAAAGTAATTTATTAGTTTAACTCGTCTAGAGACATGGAATTTAACTTTATAAGAAGTTTCTGTGGCAGGTAGGTCATTTTTTATCTTAAAGCCCACTTTGGCAATTACTCCAAACTGCTCAAGGTCTTTTTGTTCTGGGTTTTCAATGTCTGGGTTTTTTTGAATTAACAAAATAATTTGTTTACCAGTTCCGCGTTCCGCGGCGTCCAGGGCTTTTACAGAACTTGGTCTGCCGATGTCTATACGAAGTGAAGTGGCAGGTAGAGGTACTGAGTTTCTAAGCGGAACAACAGGCAGTAAATTTTCTTGATTTAAATCCATTTTTATACGAGTTTAGCATTTTTGACAATAAAGTCGTGTGCTTTGCCAACTTTTAAGTCTTTTGCTACATTTTCTTTGCTTAATTGTTTTTTAACTTCTTCAACTGAAGTGTTGTATTGCTTAGCAATTTCTGCAAAGTGTGCCTCTATCTCTGCATCTGATGCGTCTAGTTTTTCAGCGTTTGCGATGGCGTCTAGTGTTAAGGCTTCATGAATTTGTTCATATGCTGCTTTTTTCTCTTCAGCAAGTGCGTCTTCTGCTTTTTTGCCAGTCATCTCTAAGTATTGTGTGTAGTTTAAGCCATAGGCTTTCAGACTTTCTTCAATACGGCGGCGATTGCGGTTAGCTTGTGCTTCAATCATAGCCTCAGGAATTTCAATAACTGCGTTGTTTGAAGCCTCTTCAAGGGCTTCTTTTTTGATGCGTTCGTTTTCTTGTTTTTCTTTAAGTTGAGAAATAACTGATTTCATGTGAGCCTTGTATTGTTCAACTGTCTCAATTTTGTCTTTTTTCAGATCTTTAACCCATTCATCTGTTAAAGCAGGAAGTTCAGATACTTTAACTGAGTTAACTCGGCATTTAAAAACAGCAGCTTTGCCTTTTAAGTCAGCGGCCTGGTAGTCTTCTGGAAAAGTTACGTTAACATCTTTTTCTTCACCTGCTTTTAGGCCGATTAGTTGTTCTTCAAAGCCAGGGATAAATTGACCTGAGCCAATTTTTAAATCAAAATCAGTCCCTTTTCCACCAGGGAAAGCCACGTTGTCAATAAAACCTTCAAAGTTGATATTAGCAGTGTCTCCTTTTTCAACAAGTTTGTCTTTGGCAACTAGTTTAGCAGAGCGGTTAAGTTCTTCAGTGATTTTTTCGTCAACTTCTTTAGCAGTAACCTTAGTGTTTGGTTTTTTAATTTCAATACCTTTGTACAGACCTAGTTTAACTTCTGGTTTGACAGGAATTATTAAAATTACTTCAAACTCTTCTTCGGCTAGTTTCGGTTCTTTTGGATTAAGTTCAACGTTTGTAGGTTCAGCGACCACTTCGTATTCTTTGGCAAAAAGCACATCTTCAAACTTAGCGTTGATAACAAAATTTAAAGCATCATTGAAAAGTGAAGCTTTGCCGTATCTGTTTTCATAAATTGAGCGAGGTGCTTGGCCTTTTCTAAAACCTTTGATTTCTACTTTTTCTTTTACTAATTGATATGCGTAATCAAGTCCGCTTTCAAAGTCGGAAAGTGAGACTTTTGCTGTCACTTTTATTTGATTTTTTTCTAATTTTTCTATTTTCATATGTGTATAATTCCTCCGTGCATACCTAAATATTTTACCATAATATAATATATACAAAGCAGAGCAAGTGCCTTTAAAGGTCTTGGCTTTAATTAACTACGTAGGGAGACTTTTTGTAAATGATTAAAAAAATTTTTGTTTTTGACATTGATGGCACTCTATACTCTAAAAAACACGGACAAATTTTGCCAAATACACGTAAACTACTTAAAGAGTTGAGTGAAAACAACGAGACTCTTTGCGGAGTTGCAACAGGACGCGGCAAACCTAAAATCAAAGTTTTAAAGCCAGTTTTGAAATATCTTGATTTTTTAGTACTTTCAAACGGTCAATATATTGAGTTTCAAAAAAAGTTAATTTCAAAACATTGTTTTTCCGGTCGCGATGTCGTCAAATTAAACAAAATTTGTAAAAGTAAACGAGTTAACTTGGGTTTTACAACAAGTAAGTTTGCGTATTACGCGAATATGCACGACAGCGCTGAAAAAATGCGCGAAAAAGAATTTAAACTTGCAAATAAGAAAAGTATTTTAAGTAAAGAAATTTACTCACTTTGGTTGTCTTCAAATTTTCCTGAAGACTTGGGTTCAATTAAAAATAGTTTTAGTGGTTTGGACTTTTATTTTTGGAATAAACAAAAAGGACTAGACTGCACTTTAAAAGGTTTTTCTAAACAAAAAGGAATTGAAATTTTAAAAAATTATTTAACCAAAAATCAGTTAATAGAAAAAGATTGCAAAGTAATAGTGGTTGGAGATGGCGAAAACGATTTTGAGATGTTAAAACATGCAGATTTGGCAGTATGCATGGAAAACTCAGATTGTGTTGAATTAAAGGAGAATGCTGATTTAATTGCACCAACAGTAGATAGCGATTTACTTTACTTTTTATTTAAGAAAAAGTACCTATATTAGATATAAATTTAGCTTATCTAAAGCGCAAAGAACCGAAATTT
>CAUTSX010000070.1:0-3440 GCA_963541405.1 uncultured Acholeplasmataceae bacterium
TACCCATGATTCTGTATTTTTAGGCGAAGACGGGCCAACCCACCAACCAATTGAACATTTAACTCAACTTAGATGTATGCCGAATGTCAACGTTATTAGACCATGTGACTTTAAAGAAACTTTGGCTGCTTACAAGATAATGCTTGCAGAAAATGACTTTCCTTCTGTTTTAGTTTTAACTCGTCAAAACGTAGCGGAAAACCCAAACTCTGCCCTTGACATTCAAAAAGGTGCCTACGTTATTAAGAAAGAGGAAAACAAACACACACTTACTTTAATTGCGACAGGTTCAGAAGTTGCTTTAGCACTTGAAGCCGCAAAAGTTCTTGAGGCCAAACGTCAAGGTGTGCGTGTAGTTTCAATGCCTTCATGTTTCTTGTTTGACCGACTAACAAAAGCCGAACAGACCGAGATTTTAGGCAACTCTAAAATTGTGGCAGTGGAAGCAGGGTCTGCTTATTCTTGGTATAAATACACACCACATGTTTTTGGAATTAATGAATTTGGTCTAAGTTCATCTGAGGCTGAAATTCGCGAAAAATTAAAATTCACCAAAACAGATTTAGTGGATTTTATTGAAAATGCAGTTAAATAATCCTATATTTGACTCAATCGTAATTGGGGCAGGGCACGCCGGTATTGAGGCCGCCGCTGCCCTTTCTCGTTTAGGCAAGTCAGTTTTATTTATTACAGGAGATAAATCTCAAATCGCCACCCTTCCGTGCAACCCCTCAATCGGTGGACCTGCAAAGGGTGTTTTAGTGCGCGAAATTGATGCACTGGGTGGTTTGATGGCCAAAGTTGCCGATAGTGCTACCATTCAAATGCGTAGGCTAAACTCGTCTAAAGGCCCAGGTGTTTGGGCGCTTCGCGCGCAAATTGATAAAGAAATTTATCCAAAAAACATGTTTAAAGAATTAAAAAAACTAAAAAACATAGTTTTCCTGCACGAATACGCAACTGAGTTGCTAATTGAAAATCAAACAGTAGTCGGTGCAGTTACTGAAAGTAATACAAAGTATTTTGCCAAAACCGTTGTATTGACAACAGGAACTTATTTAGCATCACGAATTTTGATAGGCAGTGAGACTTATCAAACTGGACCTGACGGTAAACGCACAACTTCAGGTATTTCTGAGTCTTTGAGAAAAGCAGGTTTTGAAATCGTGAGACTAAAAACCGGAACTCCGCCGCGAATTGACTCAAACTCAATTGACTTTTCTGAACTTGCAAATCAAGATGAGAACAACCCAGAACTTAGATTTTCATACTACACAAAAGTCAAGCACAAAGCAAATTTAAATCTGCATACCCTTCACACCACTATGAATACTAAAGAGACAATTTTGAATAATCTAAAATATTCACCATTGTACTCAGGAGTAATTGAAGGTAGAGGTCCTAGATATTGTCCTTCAATAGAAGACAAAATTGTTAGATTCAAAGAAAAAGATATTCACCAAATTTTTGTCGAACCCGAAAGTATTAAAAACAACTTAACCTACTTACAAGGCCTTTCTACATCACTTCCGCGTTTTGTTCAAAGAAAGTTAGTTTTGAGTTTACCTGGGTTTGAGGAAGGTAAAATAATTAGATACGGATACGCAATTGAGTATGACGCTATCAATCCTTTTCAACTATACTTGTCTTTAGAAACCAAAATACTTAAAAACCTATTTACTGCAGGCCAAATCAACGGAACTTCTGGATATGAAGAAGCCGCTTGTCAAGGTTTGATTGCAGGCACAAACGCTGCTGCTAAAATTGACAACATTGAACCACTGATTTTAAAAAGAAATGAGGCCTACACTGGTGTATTGATTGACGATATAGTTACCAAGGGAACAGACGAACCCTATAGAATGCTGACATCTCGTGCAGAATACAGACTACTTTTAAGAGATGACAACGCTGACTTTAGATTGTCTGAAATTGCTTACAGCCGTGGTCTGATAGACGACGAAACTTATCAAAAATATTTACTTAAAAAAGGGCTTGTTAAGCAATTAACAGAGATTTTAACAAACACAAAAATCACTCCAACTAAATCGGTTTTAAGTCATCTTTCTAAATACAATGTTTCGCTTTATGAGTCAATTTCATTAGCAAATTTACTTAAAAGGCCAGAGGTTAATTTAAAGGTTTTAAAACCTTTTATAAAAGAAAAATTTTCAGAAGATGTCACTCTTGCTGCAGAGATACAAATTAAATATGAAGGCTATATTTTAAAGGAAATTAAGACTGCTGAGAAGTTTAAGTTCCTTGAAAATTTTAAAACTCCTGCAGACATTGACTACAGTCAAGTTGCTAATTTGGCTTTTGAATGTAGAGAAAAATTAGAGAAAGTCATACCAAAAACTTTAGGTCAAGCATCAAGAATACTTGGAGTTAATCCCAGTGACATTCAAATTCTTTCTATCTACATTCAAAAAAGTAAAGAGAAAAGATAACTATGAAAGACATTTTTAGCAAATTTAACATTGAATTAACTGATGAACTAGTTTTGAAAATTGACAAGTATTACTCACTTTTAATTGAAGAAAATAAAAAAGTTAACTTAACTAGAATCGTTGATAAAACTGAGTTTTTAGTTAAACATGTTCTAGATTCCATTTTACCTTTTTTTAAAAACTATGACTTAAGTCAGGTTAAGTCTATTTTGGATATTGGCTCAGGTGCGGGGTTTCCAGGTATTATCATTGCCTTATTTTTCCCAAGTGTTGAAGTTATTTTAACTGAGTCTATTGGCAAAAAAGCAAGGTTTTTAATATTAGTTAAAGATGAACTAAATCTGACCAATCTAAAAGTTATCAAAGGCAGAGTTGAAAATATTAAAGGAGTTTCAGTTGATTTAGTGACAGCCCGTGCAGTTACTGATCTTACTTCGTTAGTTAAGTATGCTTTACCGAAATTAAATAAAGGTGGCAAGATGTGTTTCTATAAAGCAACTAAAGCCACTGAGGAAATTGTTGAGTTTAAAAAAACTAAATTAGTTAGTTTAGTTAAAAATATTTCCCAAACTAAGTTTGTCTTGCCTTTTGAAATGGGTGAAAGAGTTTGCGTATGGTTAGAAAAGAAATAGCAAAATTAAATATTTTAAAAACTGGCAACGATGGCGAAGGCATCGCTTACTTAAACAACCAACCAGTCTACATATATGGGGCTGTAGAAGGTGAAGAAGTAGAAGCAGAAATTGAGAAAAACAATCGTGGCGCGCTTGTTGGCAAAATTATTAAAATTATTCAAAGGTCGCCAAAAAGAGCCGAGGTTTCGGCAAATTTTTCAGAAACTATAGGGCTCCCTCTAATCCACCTGACTTATCCGGCAACACTTGAATATAAATACAAAAAAATAGTTTTCCATTTTAAAGGAAAACTTAGGAAACACATAAACCCCAAAACCTTCAAACACTTTGAAGGCGCTTTAAATCCTTTAAATTA
>CAUTSX010000071.1:0-3297 GCA_963541405.1 uncultured Acholeplasmataceae bacterium
ATCCCAAGAAAAAGTAATGCAAGTTTTTGAAAAAGCATTAAAACCACTATCTAAAGGCGATATTTTAATTCTTTTGCCTACGCTTTCACAAAGAACAGTTGAAAGAGCTTTAAAAGAATTGCAAGACAGCCAAAAAATAAAACAAATTGGTAGTGGACGTTCAACTAAGTATATTAAGATTTAAGTCTCAGGCAAGACTTAAATTGAAGTGTTTTTAGAGATACAAACAAACTTAAATTTGAATTACAACTATCTTTAACATACACTAAAATGCTATACTTTATATGTGAATTACGTCATTAAAAACCAGTCTCTTTTGTATTCTTTAAAAAGAATTAAAGAGGTTAAAAAAACAATAGAATCTGACTTTATTTTTCTTGATTTAGCCGAATGCACTATATCTGAAATTACCAAAGAATGCCAAACAGTTGGCCTAATTTTGAGTCAGAAAAACTTAGTTTTAACCAATTTAGAGCAATTGCTTAGAAGTGAAAAAAACATAGCAGAACTTATAAATTGCCTTAACTTAGTTAAAGAAAGTCCTAAAGTTAATTTGTACTTGATTTTAGATAAAGTTGATTTTGCTAACTCTAATTTAAATAAAATTATGCTAATTGCTGAGTACTTTGATTTCTCTGAGATTCCTTTAAGTGAGTTTGCAGAAATCATTAAAAAAGAAATTAAAGAACCTGCTAAATTTGATAATTTAGTTGAAAGCCTGAAAACCATTTTTTTAACTGATTATGACTTATTTTTATCTGAACTCAGTAAAGTTAAATTAGCAATAAGCGCTAATTTATCAGAAGTTGAAATAATTCAAGCCCTTAACTTAAAAACAGAGACTAAAGATGTTTTTACTTTAATTAAACTAATCTTAAATAAAGAAAAAAAACAAGCCTTTGCTTTGTTTAATGAGTTTGTCAACTCAGGCGTTTCTTTGACTCATTTAAATAAGTTAATATATTTAGCATATTTAAATATATACTTAGCAAAACAAGCCAGTTCTTCGCCAAACCCAGTTGAAGCCTTGGCTACCTCTGCTTTTGTGTCAAACACAAGAGCGGCACTCATCTTAAAAGAAGCCAAAGCATTTTCGCAAACATATCTTTTTAATAAAATGCAGAAACTAGCAGACTTTGACTATTTATTTAAATACGACACTAGAAATATCCAAGATGTTTTTAATTTTTTTATTATGGAGGACTGAAAAAAATGGATTTAAAACATAAAAAAATACTATTGTTTGACTTAGAGACCACAGGCATTGACTCTTTTAAAAACGAAATTATTGAGTTTGGTGCTATTCTACTTGAAAAATCTGGTAAAGACTACAAGGAAGTTAAAAGAGTTGACCTTTTAATTCAAAACAAAGAACCAATTCCCGAAATTATCACTGAACTTACTCACATTACACAAGAAATGATTGATAAAAGCGGAGTAACTAAAGCCGAGGCTTACCGAGAAATTAAAGAACTGCTTAAAGACGAGCCAATTTTAATTGGCTATAACGTCAACTTTGACTTGAATTTCTTACACCGTTTCATTTGTTTGTTTGAACAAGATTATCGTCTTGAAAACGACGTTTTAGACGTGATTGCACTTTACCGAGATTTTAATGGTTTTCCGTGGAAATTAAAGAACGCTATTGCTAAGTATGGTGTGACTACTGAAAACACCCACCGAGCATGTGACGATATTTTGGCAACTTACGAAGTAATGCTAAAAATGTTTGAAGAACACGCTGAAAACGGTGTCCTTTTAACTCACTACATCAATACTTTGGGATATCCTGCAGCCTACCCAGTGCCTGAAAACTTAAGATTCGCACAAATCCTATATTTGCCTCAACGTGGAGGCCTTAAAGATATTTTGACCTTTAAATTAGATAAAAAAATGCGATAACTCGCATTTTTAAAAGTCAATATATTTAGTTTTTATATAAGTTTTTTAAAAAAGAAAAGGAGTTTCTTTAAAAACTCCTTTCTTATAGTTGATTAACTTTAAGCGCTAAATTAGATTTATTGCGAGCAACGAAGTTTTTATGATAAATTCCTTTGCTTTGGCCCATGTCTAATTTCTTGTATGCTGCGTTTAATGCTAAAATTGCTTGAGTCTTATCACCTTGTTCAACGGCTAAGTTGACTTTCTTCATTGTAGTTTTGCAAGCTGATTTAAAAGACTTGTTGCGCAAACGAGCCTTTTCGTTTGTTTTATTTCTTTTAATCTGTTGTTTGATGTTAGCCATAATTCCTCCAACGCTATCAATTATACATTATTTCGCATTTTTTTAAAAGAAAAAAAGGAGATTTTAAATGACAATTGCCAACAAAATTACTTTAAGCAGAATTGCTTTAATTCCGGTTTCTTTGATTTTACTTTTTGTGCCAAGTCTACAGGCAGAAATTCCTGGTTTTTTTCAAATCACGATCGCACAACTGGTTTTTCTACTGCTTTTTTGTCTCGCTTCGCTGACGGATTTTTTAGACGGCTATCTTGCCAGAAAACGTGGCGAAGTCACTACATTTGGAAAATTTCTAGACCCAATTGCCGACAAGATTTTGGTGTTTACGGCACTGATTTTTTTGCCAGTTTTCCCGTTTTGGCAAGCACAGTTTAGCATCAAAATTTCTGGGATTCACTTATTTTTACTGCTTTATTTAGTTTCAGTTCTCTTAATTTTAACGCGTGAATTTTTAGTTACTGCGGCTAGATTAGTTGCAGTTGGTGAAAACAAAGTTGTTGCTGCCGCTTGGCTTGGTAAAGTCAAAACAGCCTTTACTTTAGGTGCACTAATTTGGTTGCTTTTCAATGGCTTTAGTCTAGATAAGATGATAACTCCTCGCTTTCCAGTAATCTCGTTTACTTTAATTTTAATTTCAGTTATCTTAACAATCTGGTCGGGTCTCAAATACATTTGGCAACTTAGAGCAGAAATTTTTAAATCAGTTTAGTCTATATACTAGCAAAAAATGCAAATAATACTTTTGTGTTAGTCTTATTTGATTATTATTTTTTTCGCTTCTTTAGGCGTTTTATACTCATTTTATAAACTAATTAGCAAAAAAATAAATTATTTTTAAGTAATTTTTTTAAGCCTCGGCTAAATATATATACGAGGTAACTTAAATGACAAATAAAACAACTGATAATGCAGACTTTCAAAAAATATTTGAAAATATTGAAAAACAATTTGGCAAAGGTTCCGTGATGGTTTTAGACGGAGACGAAGCGTTTGAAAAAATCGCAACTATTCCAAGTGGTTCACTCGCTTTAGACAAAGCACTAGGAGTTGGTGGA
>CAUTSX010000072.1:0-3271 GCA_963541405.1 uncultured Acholeplasmataceae bacterium
ATTTCTTAAAGTTTAGAAATTTAAATAAATTTCACCACGCACATGATGCATATCTGAATGATGTTCTTGCAAAAATTTTCAAGTCTAGACACAAATATCACATTGATGGAACTGTTGAATTTAAAGACAAGAAAGTTCCAACAATTTTAGAGCGAGCAATTCCTGGAAAAACATTAACAGTTCAAGGTCAAGAAGTTAAATTTTTAAAATATTTTGAAAATATATTCAACTCAGAAGACCAGTTGATTACAAAAATGACTGAAGTTAACAGCAGTGGTCCTTTTTGGAATGAGACAATTTATGGAAAAGACGAAGGAAGCATTCCTGTCAAACAAGTGTTTAAAGATAAAAAAATTGCTCATTATGGCAGTCCAAGTACCGCTTTTTTTACAATAATTGAAATTAAAACAAAAGACAATAAAGGTAAGCAAAAAACCAGTTTAAAAATAGTTCCAGTGCCAACTTATCACTGCACTAGATTTTATGACGAAAATATTGGTCTCCAAGAAAAAGTTTTTAACTTAAATAAATTTAAAAACTACATTCAAGAAGAATTCACCACAGAGAACCAAACAGTATCTGTTTATGCAAAAATTTCAGAAAAACCGATAATACCGATTGGAACACTTTGTGAAATAGACGGTGTGAAAGTTAGGTTTGCTGGTAAAACTGGAAATAACTGTACTTATCACAACGTTTGTAATTTAACAATAAAACAAAAAGCCAATTATTTGTATTATCGTTGGCTTGACAAACAATTTGAAAATATTTTTAAAGAAAAAGAAAAAAACGAACAAAAAATCAAAGATGGTGAAACAGAGTTGGCCGATATTTTTAAAAAATACAGTTATTTACCAAAAAATAACCCTAAAAAAGCCATTATTTTATCTAAAGAAAATAACTTAAAATTGATGGAAGAAATATACAAAACTGTGCAAAAATTATACGAAGATAAAAAAATAACTAATACCGTGCAGCAGAGATTTCTGATAAATAAAATTTTTAATTCAAATGCATATCTATCTAAATTTAGCGAACTTGATTTTTTTGAACAAGTTAAATTGTTGGTTGACATAATTACAGTGTTATTAAAAAGTAATGTATCTAACTCTGGCCAAATTCTTGATCTTGGTGTCGATATTGAAAAGAAAAAAGATAAAAACTATAAAACATCTATAAATGATTTTCATAAAACAGTTGAAATTAAATATAGTTTTTCTATTATTAAAGAGTCAATAACAGGTTTTAAAACTAAAAAAATCAAAGTTTACGAAAAATAATGTTTAGAACTCTTGTTATTAAAAGAACATCTAAACTTTCACTACTACGCGGATATCTTTTGATTTATGATGGTGAAAAAGAAACTAAGGTTTTGATTTCTGAACTTTCTTGCTTAATTTTAGAAAGCAACAGAATTTCAATGACATCTCCACTCCTTTTAGAACTAATCAATCAAAATGTTTCCGTAATAATTTGCGATGAAAAACACAATCCTGCTGCCACTGTTTTAGGTTTAAATAATTTTCATTCACAATTAACTGCTTTAAACATACAACTTGCTTGGAAAGAAGAAACTAAAATGTTGGTTTGGCAAGAAATTGTTAAAAGCAAAATTAGGCTGCAAGCCGAAGTTATGAAAATGTTTGGTTTCAGAGAGTACTATAAATTAGAGAGATATATAGACAAAATTAAAGGCTTTGATTATTCAAATCGTGAAGGAATTGCAGCAAAAGAATATTTTTCTATTCTTTTTGGAAAATCGTTCTCCAGAGAGCAAGACTCTCTGCGCAATACGCTTTTAAATTATGGCTACGCTATTATCTTAAGTTGTTTTAACCGCGAGTTGGTTTCACACGGTTATCTAACACAACTCGGTATTTTTCATAAAGGGCCGTTTAATAGTTTCAATTTATCTTCAGACTTTATGGAACCCTTTCGTCCTATTGTAGATATATTGGTAATGCTTTTTCTAGATTCTGATTTTCCTAAAAAAGAAATCAGAAAACTGCTTTCAAAGCGAATTAAGTTAAACGGAGAAGAAAGATACTTAGACAATGCAATTTCTATTTACACAACTCAACTTTTAAATATTTTGAAAACCGACAAGGTTGTTTTTCCTAAAATCGAACTTTTAGAAAGGATTGCTTATTTAGATGCAGATCAGAGCGATGCGAATAATTGTAATGTTTGATGTCAACTCAACTACCAAAACTGATCTTAGAAATTACTCTAAGTGGCATAAGTTTCTAGTAAACTCAGGGTTTATCATGATGACTGAATCTGTTTATTCAAAACTTGCACTAAACCCAGCAAATGCAAAAGCCATTAAAGCAGAAATCAGAAAAAATCTTCCGCCAGCAGGCACAGTGCAGGTTGCTGAACTTACTGAGAAGCAGTTTAACAATATTGAATATTATTTAGGTGAACCTAAAAATAATGTTATTAACACTTTTGAAAGGTATACAGAGATATGATTTTAAAAATAACTGGTTGCGATAAATTTATTAACTTCAAAAACAATTCTTTAAATGTACTTTTTGTGCCAGAAGTTAACGAACTTTTTAATTTTATTTCATTATTTAAAAAAGAGTTCGAAGAAGAAACTGAGGCCTTAACTTTTTTTGATAGCGATAAAAAACTAAAATTAGATTCAGAAGTTGACCTTCAAACTGATTTATTTTCACTTACCTTAAATCAAAAGAAACTAATCACTTGGTTGCATAAAAAAATTTAAAAGAAAACTCAAACTCAGAAACTATGTTTAACTTCAATAAAGTAAAAGAAACTATTTTAACCTGGTTAAAAGAACTCAAAACCTCTACCTTGATTGATTTTGATTATTTTGAGGACATAGAAAATACAGATATTTTAAAACTAATGAAAGTACAATTTAAGGAAAAAGAAGAAACACTTTTTGATAGATTTATAAATTACCTTGAAACTATTTTAGAAGCGAAAAAGATTAAACTGCTTTTTGTTGGTTTTTTATTTACGTATTTTTCTGAAAACGAAATTATACAGGTTAAAAATATTTGCGTAGAAAGTGAAATTACTTTAGTGTCTTTGGAAAAAGATAAGCCAAAGTTTTTGAGCGATAATACTAAGATTATTAAATATTTCAATGGTGATGTTTTAGAGTAGATTATTTTACATCAAAGTTGTATAATTTATGTAGAAAAGCACTCAATTTGTGCTTTTAGGATGTTGCACACAGGTTTGAGAGATGTGCAATTTCCGCCCCCTCTAAAACTCTTACTTGACTTTTGAAATT
>CAUTSX010000073.1:0-3265 GCA_963541405.1 uncultured Acholeplasmataceae bacterium
TTTAATACAAAATTTCAACATAAAACCAAATAAAAAACAGCAATTTTAAATCTAAAACTGCTGTTTTTGATATGAATTTTTAATTTTTACCTAAAAAACGTATATTTTGCCTATTTTTATAGTGTCTGGGATTGGGAATTCTTTATTATAAAGGTAATATAAGGACACATTTTTGTCATTTATTGGGTTGCGACCCTTTTTATAGAATATTCGCGGTTTAAATTATTAGGTTTTGAATTTTAAATAGTGTACTTAAAACAAATAACAGAATAATTTAGACCAACACTTGTTAAAAAATACAGATAAAAGTTATGTTTGTGATTAGTTGCATACACCGTTAAAAAACTATAAAATCGCATTGTTATGCCTTTTTTTAATTTTATATAATTTTGCACTTTTGTTTTTATAGCCGCTTGCTATATATATATATATGATTTGATATAGCAAATAGTGTTTTTAGTGAAAGACAGATGAGGTTTTTAACTGTAAAACACGCTAATAAATACATATTTAAGGAAACTAATGTTGTCAATATTAAATCATCTAAAATTTAACAAAATCACTTTATATAATTTATATAAACATATCGCAATACTTTTGCATAACATACACAAGGAGAAACATATGCAACCTGAACAAAATATGCAGTTTAATATGCTTCGCAAGAAAAGAAAAGGATTTTTAATCCCAGCTTTATTTATTCTTGCGTTTACTTCACTTATTTTACTTGTTATCTTTTTATTTTCACACCCTACAGTTTATTTTTCTAAAAATAGTGGTTTCACTGAACACGACGCTGTTAAGGCTGGAAAAAATAAACTACGCTTTGTGGTGCCAGAAACTATAGATACAACTAAGTCTACTTTCATTTCTGTTAGAAAAGAATGGTTCACAACTAGCAGACTAGGAACAATTGTTGACATTAAGGCAAAACCAGGTAAATACTTAGCCCTTGACTTTACAGACCGTCAACACGACTCTGAAGTTTTTACTATCTACACTAAGAACTGGTTTGGAATTAAAAAGCAGTATGACGTAATTGTTGATTACTCTAACTTCCTTCGTATCTTTTTCCCTGAGTCCCATGATGGTGCGATTCCTCGCAAACCAGAAATTCTTCCATATTCTAAACTACAAACCGAACACAAACACAAATACGAGGAACTTTACAAAATCAAAAGTTTCTATGCATACGACAAAGACGGAAAAATCGCTCCAGAACCTATTCACAGAAGAGATGTTTTTTCTAAAGACATCGCTCAAGGCCGTGCATTTATTGTTAACAACAGCACGCAAATTTCTTTAGTTTATGATTTCTTACTGCCAGGTATCTTTAAAAACCAAGCACAAAAAACTCAAGTTTACGACCTTGTTGACAAAACTGTTGGAAAAGCAAAAACTCTAGACCCTGAAAAACAAGGACACGAAATTCAGTTTAATACTCCTCCTTTCTATATTTCTAAGTTCCTTGGTTGGTACTACATTGATCCAACCGGCAATCGAGTTGATTTAAAACCAGGTGAAGAGTTTAATATTCCTACTTGGGTAAAATCTGAACTTAGACTAATTGCTAAATATGATATTACTGCTGATATAGATAAGTTAGCTCCAGCCCTTGACAAGCAAGGTCTGGTTGCAGTTTCTTACTTTGATGGCGTGCAAAGAGTATTTTTAGATATTGTCAAGAGAGGCACACCACTTCGTGAACACATCTACAATAAAGACGGATATGTTTATGAAGGCTGGTATAAAGACAGCTCTTTCACAAAAAAAGTAGACTTTAGTCAAGAAATTGCAACTACTCATATTTCGCTTTACTTAAAGTCAATTCCTCAAAACCAACCACAACCCGAAAAACCAACTAAATACCACACTATTACTTTCAAAACTCCAGACGGCGCATCTCAACTTTCTCCAACAAAAGTAGCGCGCGACCAAAAACTTGACGCAAATTATGCAGCGCCAAATCGAGTTTCAAAAGTTTATCCAGACGGCAAACTCGAAGAGCTTGACTACTGGACAATTTGGGATCCTGTTAATAACCAAGACACAGGTGTTAAGTTTGACTTTAATACTCCAATTACCAGCGACCTTGTACTGTATGCTCATTTAAGACCATATAAAGCACCAGACTCAGAGCGCCCAGTAAATCTCAAAGTACTTGACCATATTCAAAACCAAACACTTTACGACAAAACTTTAACTGCAGTTAACAACAAAATTCAAGACGCAGATAAAGCAGAAATCAACAGAATTTTAGGAAATGCTCCTGCTGATGTTGAAACTCCAATGGGTACATATCGCTTCAAAGGTTGGTATTTAAATGGAGACATCAACTCTCCATTTAATATAGACGACGCACTTCCTAAAAACATCAAACGTTTTGAAATTAACGCAGTTTATGACTTTGAGCCAAACGACAAAGTACCAAACCCACAAGATCCTGACAACCCACTTCCTCTTAACCCAAGTTTAGTTAAACTAACCTTCTTAACACCTGAGCGCACTGTACTTGCAGTTCAAACTCAAGAAAAAGGCAAGGCTTACTCAGGGACTCTGCCAACTATTTCTAAACTAGGCTACGTATTTAAACACTGGGCTTACTTTGAAAACAACGAAGTTAAAGACCAATTTGATACTACTGCCGTTTTAAATGAAAACAAAGTGCTATACCCTGTGTTTGAAAAAGATCCAAACGCAAACCTTGAAGACGAAGAACTGCACACAGTTAAAATTTACAACCCACTGCTTAAATCAACTCAAGTCTTAAAAGTTAAAAAAGGTGAACTACTTGGAGTAGACACAAACGCCTACACCACTACTATTGAAGACAAAGAATACGTCTTTGATAAGTTCACTAAAGAAGATGGTTCTACTTTTGATCATTTAACTACGCAAATTACTAAAGACTTAAACTTAACCGTTAATCTAAAAGAAAAAGTACTTGATGGCTTTAAGTCAATTGACACAAAAATTAGTGATCCTGTTCAAGGCAAAGTTTTATATGAAGGCAAAATCCGCGTCAAAGACGGCCAAATTTACGCACCAGACCGCGCGAAACTACAGGCTATCTTAGACACAGTTGGCGCAGACATTGACGGCGCTATGGGTAAACATCAATTTAAAGGCTGGTATTTAGATGGAGACACTAATTCTCCGTTCACAGTTAACGGCCAAATTGATCAAAATACTGCTCGTCTAGATATTCAGGCAGTTTATGACTTTGAGCCAAACGACAAAGTACCAAACCCACAAGATCCTGACA
>CAUTSX010000074.1:0-3216 GCA_963541405.1 uncultured Acholeplasmataceae bacterium
ACTCTTGAATATAAACGTAAACTCTACACTGTAAACTACGAAGTTAACTACAATGACACACAATTTAGTGGCGTTGACGTTGAAAATCAACCACAATCAGTTCAGGTTAAATACCAAGGCAAGGTACAAAAACCGGCCACAGACCCTATATTAACCAAAACAGGCTACAACTATACATTCGTGCAGTGGCAAGATAAAACTGCCATGAACGGCACATACTCACAAATCAATGAGTATGATTTTGCCAACACTAGAGTTACTGGCAACACTACACTGGTCGCTTACTTTACTGAAAACGCTAAATCCGTTAACTATACAATCAACCACGTAATTGAAGGAGTTGACGACATTGCTCAAAAAACAGAGACCAGAGTTCACCAAGCACTTGCAGACTCATCTGTTACAGTATCTAAAGCACAGCGCCTATCTGAATACGAAGAACACTTTACAGTTGACACTCAAAGTCAAACTCAAACTATCAAACCAGACGGCACAACAGTATTCACTCTTGAATATAAACGTAAACTCTACACTGTAAACTACGAAGTTAACTACAATGGCAATTACTTTAAAAATGCGACTGAGATAAATAAACCAAGTACTCAAACCGTGAAATATCAAGGTAAGGTGAAAACACCTGCTAAAGACCCTATGCTGCAAGCCCCAGGTTTAAGCTTTACATTTATCCACTGGCAAGATAAAGTCAAAATGAACGGCAATTATTTTAATGTTGGTGCATTTAATTTTGGTAGCGAAAGAATTTCAAAAGACACTACTTTAACTGCTTTTTTTAAAACCATTCAAACTCCAGTTAACTATACTATTAGACACATCTTTGAAGCAGTTGACGATATTGCCGAAGAAGTTAAAACAACAACACGACAGACTTTCATTGGTACCACCATAACTGTTAACAAAGATTATGAATTGCCATTCTACAATGGATTTGAAGTAGTTGGCCCTTTTGAAACTAAGAAAATCACAGGTGACAACACAGAAGTCTTTACTTTAAACTACAAACGCAAAGAGTTTACAGTTAACTTTGAGGTTAACTTTAACGGAAACTATTTTGAAATGGTTAGCGTTGAAAAAGAACCTAGTGCAATTCGCGCTAAATATAAGTCTAGAATCCAAACTCCAGAAACTCCTGTTTTAACTAGACATGGCCGCACTTATAACTTTATTCATTGGCAAGATAAAGCGGAAATGAACAATGCATACGCAAAAGTATCTGAGTTTAACTTCAACACTCAAAGAATTACTAAAGACACTACCCTGGTCGCTTACTTTGAAGAAGTTATTGATAGAGTCAACTACGAAGTACATCACTTTTTAGAAAAACAAGGTGAAGACAATATTTTAAATGGCAGATATGATACAGTAGTTGAAACTAAGTACAACCAAAAAGTAGAAGATGGGGCAACTTACACACCACTTGCTAATCTTGACACTAACTTATATGAAATTGACCCTAGATGGGAACCAAAACTAAGAGCAGACTTACAAACAGGCGACGACTCAACTGTGGTATATCAACATTACCGCTTAAAATCCATTAAGGTTAATTTTATTAAAGCAAACGGTATGAAAACCATTGAATATGAAGAAAAAATAGTTAAGAAAACCAGAGAAATTGAAACACCTAGATATAGCATGGAAAACACACATTACTTCGTTGGTTGGGCTTTGGCCCCAAATGGACCTATTAAAGATAAGTTTATTGCAGAGCCAAACTTGGATAGTTTAAATATTTATGCAGTAACTGATTACAAAACACAAAAAATTAGATATACCATCTTTAAAGAAAACCCAGGTGGCAGCTTTACTAAAACCGAAGAAACAAAAACTGCACGAGTTGGTTCTGTCCACACAGTTTTCTACACAATTGAAGACACAAATGTTTATGAAAGATGGGAAGCAGACAAAATGAGTTTAGTTGTTTCTATACTTGAATATGAAAATATAGTTAGAATTACTGTTTTTAGAAAAAAATTCAAAGTAGTCTTTAATGTTGTAAACTCAAAAGTTAAGTTTGATGAAAGAACTCGCACATACGGCGAGCAAATTGGCGAAATACAGCACTACGATTTAAAACAAAATGACTTTTTAAAATTTAAGTTAAATGGTGTTGAAAAGACAAAACAAGAGGTTGAAACACACGAGGTTAAAAGTAATTTAGCAGTTGAAATCAAGGTTTTCAATGACAGAAAAGCCAATTATTATCCGCAAACCGAAGTTGCGCTTCCTCAGTCTAGTATTTGGCAACAAGCCGAGTATCCTTCGTTAAATCTAAGAATTGACTTTAACGGAAAACAATTAAATACTTCATATACTCGCAAAGTTGTTTTTGATAAAAACGAGGAACAATACGAAGTTATTGCAGGTAAATACTATAAATACGAACCAATTGAGTTTGTGCAAATCCCTGGAAATACTGGATTCTTTACTAAAAAAATTATTGATGCTATGCCTTTTTCACTTTATGAAAAAGACAAAGACGCTGATTTTTTTGCCTCAATATATAAAGAACAATTTATAAATATTGAATATATTTCTAAGATAGACAATTTATTTGCACCGCTTGTAAGTTTTTCAGACAATCCAATGTGTTTAGATAATGCTTTGCGCAACCCTAATTTAAAACCGCTACTTAAAAAAGAACCTACAGATTACGCTAAGGCTATTTTCAGGCAATATACAGGAATTTCTAAGTTTTGGCGCGGCATTGATTTCACTGCTCTACCACACGGATATGCTGAAAATGACTTAAGTTATCTGCCAATTTACGAAGAAAGTGAGATGCAGAGTTACTGGACTTCTGTAATTGGCAAAAAGAACCAAAACGTAGGTTTTATGAGACCAGAGTATATAACTACAGAACTTACAGTTAAATATTCAAATCCAAATATAGTTCGCGGAGTGGTACTTGCTAAAGAAAATATGTAGCAGATATATTTAAGCAGAACATTTTTTCTAAAATCTACATAAGTTAAAGCCCAAGAAAAAGGTGTACAGCAATGTACACCTTTTTTGATTAAATTAAAAATAATTGCTATTTTTTTAAACAAATGTGGTTCCGCATTAAAAAATAAAACCTCTTTGTTAAAGGGTTATTGAAAGTTACCTCGTTTCCTGGACAAAGGAAGGATGTTAACTATCAAAAACTAGGTAAAGGATATTTTTTTTACTTAATTACCAATTAACTTTTTTTTAAAT
>CAUTSX010000075.1:0-3067 GCA_963541405.1 uncultured Acholeplasmataceae bacterium
GGCTTAATTTGAAAACAAAGAAGTTAAAGATCAATTTGATACTACTGCTGTTTTAAATGAAAACAAAGTGCTATATCCTGTGTTTGAAAAAGATCAAAACGCAAACTTTGAAAATGGAGAACTTCACACAGTTAAGATTTACAATCCGCTACTTAAATCAACCCAAGTCTTAAAAGTTAAAAAAGGTGAACTACTTGGAGTAGACACAAGTGCCTACACCACTACTATTGAAGACAAAGAATACGTGTTTGACAAGTTTACAAACAAAGACGGCTCTGACTTTGATCACTTAACAACTGCGATTACAAAAGACCTTGAGTTAACTGTTCACTTAAAAGAAAAAGAACTTGCTGGCTTTAGGCAAATTGACATTAAAATTATTGACCCTGTTCAAGGTAAAGTTTTATTTGACGGCAAAGTGCGTGTTAAAGACAACCAAATATATGCACCAGACCGTGCAAAAATACAGGCTATCCTTGATACAGTTGGTGCAGACATTGACACTGTACTTGGTAAATACCGCTTTAAAGGTTGGTATTTAAACGGAGACACCAACTCTCCGTTTACAGTTGACGGCAATTTAGATCCAAATACTACTAACTTAACAGTTAAGGCAGTTTACTACTTTAAAGATAACAATAAAGTACCAAATCCAGATAATCCTAGTGACCCTCAGCCACTTGACCCTACTTTAATTAAAGTTACTTTCCTTTCAGACAATTACTCAGTTATCTCTGTTCAAACAAGTAAAAAAGGAAAAGTTTTTGATGGAACCTTGCCAAATGTTGAAAAACGTGGCTACATCTTTAAACACTGGGTTTACTTTAAAGCAGGAGTAGTTGGTTCTATTTACAACGAACATGATGTCTTGACTGAAAACACAGTTCTGTATCCTGTCTTTGAAAAAGACCCAAGTGAACCTGAGCCAAAAAACACTGCTAAAGTCACTATGAAGAGTGATTTACTTGGACAAAGCGAACATAGGTTTGTCAAAAAAGGTACAAAACTAGATTTAGATCCACAACAATTTAATACTAAAGTTGGCAAATACTTGTATAAGTTCAAACGTTTCGTTGACGAAAATGGAAATACTTTTGACTATAAAACTAAACCAATTATTGAAGATATTACTTTAAAAATCGAATACGAAAAAACTGAGCCGAAGGCTAAATACACTATTAAACACGTATTTGAGGGAGTTGAGGGACAAATTCCGGAAACCACTCAAACTGTAGAAAAAGAAACTACTGTTGGCAGCGAGATCACTGTAGACAGCAGTGATGGTCTACCTGGACTTGACCACGGCTTTGATTTAGTGGACTCAAGTGAAACTAAAATTGTTAAAGCAGATGGTTCTACTGAGTTTATCTTAAACTACAAACGAAAAGAGTTTACCGTAACTTACCAAGCAAACTACCGAAATAAATTCCCTGGAACCACAGTTTCAAATGAACCACAAACTCACAAAGTTAAGTATCAAGAGAAAATCAAAGAACCAAACCCTGCACCAAAACTAGAGCAACATGGCCGCACGTATACCTTTAAACACTGGCAACTTGAGTCTACTATGAACGGAGTTTACTCAAAGCAAAATCCTTATAACTTCAACACCAGAGTTAACCACAATGTTGATTTAGTGGCTTACTTTGAAGAAAAAATTGAAAAAGTAAACTACAAAATCGTACATATGCTAGAAAAACAAGGCGAAGACAGTGCACTTAACGGACAATACGACAGAATTGAAGAAGTTGTTCAAGACCAAAAAGTAGAAGATGGTGCTACTTACCGAGATTACTCAGCACTAGACTCTAACCTATATGAAAAAGATACTGCACACCCAGATAACCTGCTTAACGCACAGCTTAATGCTGGCGATAACACCACCGAAGTTCGCCAATACTATAAGTTAAAAGAAACTACTGTAAACTTCCGTAAAACAGCAGGTATTGAAAGTTTAGATTATGAACAAAAATTAGTTAAGAAAACCAGAAAAATTGACTTACCTAACCACAACTTAAAGGCAAACTACGAGTTTACAGGTTGGAGTTTAAGTCAAAACGGAGCAAGCCAGGCTAAGTTTATCGCAAGCGGTGACAGTATGGAAATTTATGCGAACACTAGAATTCTTGAGTCTAGAGTTAAATACACTATTTTAACTCAAAGAGCAGATGGTGGATATGACACAACATACGAAACTAAAAATGCCTTAATTGGCTCAGTTCACACAGCAAGTTATGCAAATCCAAATAGTTCTATTTACCAAGACCCTCGTTTCAACCCTACTCAATTTACTGTGAGCGCAAATGAAAACGAAAACCAAGTGACTGTAACCATTGACAGAAATCTCTACACAGTTACTTTTGAAGTTAAAGGTCATTCTGGTACTATTCTAAATAGAGTGATTAGACACGGAGTTGCAATTGGAATGATTGATGAAGATCAGTTTTTTGCAGATGAACTTGGCATTATAAGAGCAGAGTTAGATGGTCAAGAAAAAACTAAAGAAGAAATTGAAAAATTTGCTGTTTCAAAAAATCATAAAGTAACTCTTTATATTGGTATACCTACTAGGAAGTTCGGCGAATACCCACAAACTTTGGTTACCAATCCTGCTGGAATCCACTATTTGAATGATGTGCCTTTTGGACTTCATTTCAATTTCAATGGAACAAACTACACTGTTCAGTATGAACGTTCGTACTGGCAAGATTCAAATGGTACTAAATACGAGAAATATAACGGTCAGTATTACAAAATTGAACCAGTTAATTTTTTAAAAATTCCAAAACAAAAAACATGGTTTACCGAAAAAATCATAGACGTTTCACCATTTAATATTTATTATTACGATAATCCCGATAACGCTAAACCTGAACACTCTATTTTTAAATCAATGGTAGAAAGCATTGGCACAGTATTTCGTGGTGATACTTATATGCCAACTTATGATACTGGTGATTTTCAAGTTAAACCTGCTTTAGACGCTGCTATGTATAGTAAGTTAAAAAAAGTACCTACTGATTATGCAAAAGCAGTTTTAAATCAATATTCTAGTGCTGTTCCTAAA
>CAUTSX010000076.1:0-3055 GCA_963541405.1 uncultured Acholeplasmataceae bacterium
AGATTTACGGACCTGAGTCTAGTGGTAAAACTACTTTAACTTTACATGCAATTAAAGAAGCACAAAAACAAGGTTTAGTTTGTGCTTTTATAGACGCCGAACACGCTCTTGACGTCAATTACGCAAAAGTCCTCGGTGTGGACTGCAAAAATGTTTTAATTTCTCAACCCGACAGCGGCGAGCAAGCACTTGAAATTACTGAAGAACTAATTAAAAGTGGCAAAATTGGACTAGTGATTGTAGACAGCGTTGCTGCATTGGTTCCAGAAGCAGAACTAGCCGGTGATATGGGAGACAGTCATGTCGGACTACACGCTAGACTAATGAGTCAGGCCATGCGAAAACTTTCAGGAATTGTCGCAAAATCTAATACGACTTTAATTTTTATTAACCAAATTAGAGAAAAAGTAGGTGTGCTTTTTGGTAGCCCTGAAACTACAACCGGTGGCCGTGCACTTAAGTTTTATGCAACTCAGCGCATAGAAGTTAGAAAAGGCGAAAGTTTAAAACAAGCAGATGGCACACTTTACGGCAATTTGGTTAACATTAAAGTAGTTAAAAACAAAGTAGCCTCGCCTTTCAGGTCTTGTTCTATTGAGCTTAGATATGGAACTGGTTTTTCGCGAGTTTCAGAAATTATCAATTTAGCGGTTGAAAAAAATCTAATTCAGCGTGCAGGTTCTTGGTTTTCGTTAAAAGACGAAAAAATCGGTCAAGGTAAAGCCCAAGTTGAGCAATACTTGCTGAAAAACCCGGAGATTATGACTGAACTTGAGTTAGAAATTCAAAAACCTGAATAACTTTTCTTTATTTTAGTTTAAAAAAGCCGAGGATAAAATAATTTAGTGGTTCATTCTTCTCCTTTCTACTAAATTGTTTTAACCAGGCTTTTTTATTTTCAAAAAATACTTTTAAAAAGCAAAAATATAATATATAATTAACATTATGAAAGAAGCAAAAAAAGGCCTGTTAATTGTGATGTCTGGCCCTTCTGGGGTTGGCAAATCTTCAATTAGAAAAGCATTGTTTGAAAAAGTAAATAATTTTGTTTTCTCAGTTTCAGCAACTACTCGCGCACCAAGAAACGGGGAGAAACACGGAGTTGACTATTATTTTATTTCCGAAAAAGACTTTAAAGCAAAACTGGAAAATCAAGAGTTTTTAGAATGGAATTATTTTGTTGGCAACTACTATGGCACGCTTTTTGAAGAAGTTGAAAGATTAAGAGAAACTGGTAAAAACGTGATGGTAGAAATTGATGTCAACGGCGCTTTGATGGCCAGAAGTATACTAACTGATGCAATTTATATATTTATTGCCCCGCCTACGAAAGCAGATTTAATTTCAAGACTTAAACAACGCGGAACTGAAACTGACCAAAGAATCTCTGAACGTATTGAAAAAGCGAAAAACGAGTTTAAATGTGCAGATAAATATGACTACATAGTTATCAACTCAGAAATCTCTAAAACTGTAGAAACTCTACAGGCTATAGTTTTGGCCGAAGAATGTCGTTCTGAACGCAGTTTTAAAAGTTATATAGAAACAATTCAAAAGGAGAAATAATTTATGAATAAACAAAAAGACGGAATGCGTTATCCTTCAATTGATGAACTGACTAAAATCATCAATTCAAAATATAAGTTAGCCTACACTTCTGCAAAAGTTGCTAAACTTATTCAAAGCAAAAAAGTTCATGTTGAAAACTCACTTTGCGACAAAGAAGTTGGCAAAGCACTTGAAGAAATTTTGGCTGGCAACGTGCAAATCGAGTTTTAATTTCAATTTAAGATAACTTAGTTTAAAACTAAGATATGAAATTAACACTTGAAGAAAATTTAAAAAACTTACCCCAAAACCCAGGGGTTTATATAATGCGCGACTTAGATAGTCGCGTTATTTATGTTGGCAAGGCAAAAAACTTAAAGAACCGTGTGCTTTCTTATTTTAAAGCAAAAGTTTTTGGCAAAACCGCACTTTTGGTTAAGGAAATTGAAAACCTTGAGTACGTTGTTTGCAACACAGAGCAAGATGCGCTGATTTTAGAGCAAAATTTAATTAAAGAATACAGACCAAAATACAACATTAGACTAATTGACGACAAGACATATCCATACATTGTAGTAGTTGAAAAACCTTATACCAAACTTTTGGTCAAAAGAGTGCGTAAATTTAACTTCAACGGCTTTGGCCCTTTTCCAAATACTTTTCAAGCAAGAGAAACTTGCGAGGTTTTAAACAGAATTTTTCCCAAAAGAGTCGGAAAAATTTCTAAAACTGACCAAGATATCTTAACAGGTCTGGCAAATAACTTAGGTATATCTGATTTAGAAAAAGAGTTTACGGCAAAAGAACTCACCAAAGCAGTCAAGCATGTTTTTCAAACCAAGGCTAAAGACATTTTAAAAACTTTGACTACCAAAATGAAAGAGTGCGCAGAAAACTCAGACTTTGAGTTGGCACTAGATTTTAAAAATCTAATAGAGGCAATTAAAGCAACAATAGTAGAACAAACCGTCAATAGCCACGACTCGCAAAGCAGAGATATTATTGGCATCGCTTTTGACGAAAAATACGTAGCTATTTCTATTTTGATTCAAAGGTTTGGCAAAACTGTTGACCAGAAAAGAAATATTTTTGAGTATGTTGGCGACCCTAAAGACTACGCACTTCAGTATTTAGGGCAAATATATGAATCTAGAATTTATTCAGATGAATTATTGTTTTCAGATAATTTTCAAGTAGAAGACTTAAGTACTAGATTTGGTAAACTCGCTAAAATTCCTAAAAAAGGCCAAAAACATGACCTGACTAAACTTGCGCAAAAAAACACAGAAGACATCCTGACTAAGTTCAGTGCTGTGTATTTAGAAAAGTCTTTAATTTTAGAAAAAGGACTGGAAGAACTGAAGAGCAAAATAGGTTTTATGCCTGAGATCATTGAGTCTTACGACAACGCACAAATTCAAGGAGAAGCACAAGTATCTGGTTGTATTGTTTTAAAAAACGGACAGTTTTTAAAGTCACTTTATCGTAAGTTTAACTTAAAAAATAC
>CAUTSX010000077.1:0-2813 GCA_963541405.1 uncultured Acholeplasmataceae bacterium
GTCTACATGCTTAGTTTATTTCTATTTAGTTAAAATTCAGCAAAACAAACAAACTAAAAATTAACTTTGAGTTTAAGTAATACCTAGTCAAAACTCAAAAATAGCCTAGATATTCTGCATATATAAGGAAAACATTTTTTAAAAAACTGCAGAAGTTCTTTAAAAATGCTATACGCGATTCAAATTAAACGTATAAAAGAGTTTGTTGTGCTCTTGGCACAAATAATGGTTTTGCGTTTATAAAACCTCGCGTTTTTACGTGCGCAACCACGACATGCAAGTTAATTTCAAACACGTTAAATCGAAACCAAAATACCCCCGTCAATTTTTAGTTTACCTAATTTTTTAAACTATTTCAATTTTTTTATGCAACTTGCTTTTATTTGCAAAAAAAACAATTTTAAGGTAAACTAATTACTGTTGGTTTCAAGCCAATATTTTTTTAAAAAACTTATTAAAACACGGAGAACCGTGTAGAAAAAGGAGGAAATATGCCAACTATACAACAATTAGTTGTCAAAGGTAGACAAAGAAAAAACTCTAAAACTAAAGCACCAGCACTAGGTTATGGCTTTAATGCATTAGAGAAACAAAATTCTTACTACTCATCTCCACAAAAACGTGGAGTTTGTGTCAAAGTTAGTACAATGACACCCAAAAAACCCAACTCAGCACTTCGTAAATACGCTCGTGTTCGTTTAAGCAACGGAACCGAAGTTACTGCGTATATTCCAGGTGTTGGTCATACTCTGCAAGACCACAGTGTGGTGCTAATCAGAGGTGGACGTGTAAAAGACTTACCAGGTGTGCGCTACCACATTATCCGTGGTACTCTAGATACAGCCGGTGTACAAAACCGTCAACAAGCTAGATCTAAATATGGCGCTAAACGTCCAAAAAAATAGGGAAAGGAGAAATTGAATAATGCCAAGAAAAGGTTATATTCCTAAAAGAGATGTTCTTCCTGATCCAATTTATAACTCTAAGTTAGTTACAAAAGCCATCAACACTATCATGCTTGACGGTAAAAGAGGAACTGCTCAATCTATTTTATACAATGCATTTAAACGTATTGAAAAAGAAACTGGCCAAGACGGACTTGTAGTTTTCAAAGAAGCGCTTAACAACGTTATGCCTGTCCTTGAAACTCGCTCTCGCAGAATTGGTGGACAAAACTACCAAGTTCCAGTGGAAGTTAAACCAGACAGACGCCAAGCACTTGGTCTGCGCTGGTTAATTACTTACTCACGCCAAAGAAAAGAAAAAACCATGGAAGAACGTTTTGCCAAAGAAATTCTAGACGCTCGCCAAGGTTTTGGTCAATCTGTTAAGAAAAAAGACGACACTCACAAAATGGCAGAGGCTAACAAAGCGTTTGCTCACTATAGATGGTAGTTTAAGATGCCTAGAAAAACTTCTTTAAAAGAAACTAGAAACATCGGCATCATGGCACACATTGATGCCGGAAAAACTACTACTACAGAACGTATTCTATACCATACTCACCGTATCCACAAGTTAGGAGAAACCCACGAAGGGGCCTCTCAAATGGACTGGATGGAGCAAGAAAAGGAACGCGGTATTACAATCACTTCGGCTGCTACCACTGCCTACTGGCGTGAACACAGACTAAACATCATTGACACTCCAGGCCACGTTGACTTTACTGTTGAAGTTTCTCGTTCTCTTCGTGTACTAGATGGTGCTGTCACTGTTCTAGATGCTCAATCTGGTGTTGAGCCACAGACTGAAACTGTGTGGCGCCAAGCTACCGACTACCTAGTTCCGCGTATTGTTTTTGTCAATAAAATGGACAAGGTTGGTGCAAACTTTGAAAACGCAATTGCCACAATTCACGACCGTTTAGGCGCAAATGCTGAAGCCGTTCAATGGCCGATTGGCGCCGAAACTGAGTTTAAAGGAATTATTGACTTAATTACTCGCAAAGCCTATATTTACGACGAAGGCATGGACGAGGTTACTAAAGAAATCGAAATTCCTGAAGAGTACAAAGATATCATTGAAACTAAACGTCAACTTCTCATTGAAACTGTTGCTGATTTTGATGAAGAGTTGATGGAAAAATACCTAGAAGGTGAAGAAGTTCCAGTTGAACTGATTAAAAGAGCAATCCGCAAAGGTACACTTGCGGTTAAGTTCTTCCCAGCATTTTGTGGTTCAGCTTTTAAAAACAAAGGTGTTAAATTAGTTCTAGACGGAGTTATTGACTACCTACCTTCTCCGCTTGACATCGCTGCGGTTAAAGGAATGGACGAAAACGACTGCGAAGTTCTGCGCTCAGCGTCTGATGATGAACCATTTACTGCACTTGCTTTTAAAGTCATGACAGATCCGTATTCAGGTCGTCTTACTTTCTTTAGAGTATATTCAGGTACAGTTAAGGCAGGGTCTTACGTTAAAAATACCACTAAAGGTGAACGTGAACGTTTTGGTAGACTACTTTTAATGCACGCAAACGACCGCGAAGAAATTGACGAGGCTTTTGCTGGAGACATATGCGCCGTAGTTGGACTTAAAAACACCACAACTGGTGATACTTTGGCAACCGAAAAAGACACGTTAATTCTTGAGTCAATGAAGTTCCCTGAACCGGTTATTAACGTTGCAATTGAGCCAAAAACTAAAAATGACCAAGATAAAATGGCGATTGCCTTGCAAAAACTTGCTGAAGAAGACCCAACTTTCCGTACATACACTGACTACGAAACTGGTCAAACTATCATTGCTGGTATGGGTGAACTTCATCTAGACGTCATAGTTGACCGTATGCGCCGTGAGTTTAAAGTAGAGGC
>CAUTSX010000078.1:0-2758 GCA_963541405.1 uncultured Acholeplasmataceae bacterium
GAAAAATTTAGTCTTAAATACCAAACATATCTAGATGCTAAGTTAGACTTTTTAGAAAAGGCTAAGGCTTTGGTTAAACAAATTAAGTTTGTTTCTCGTGAGCACCGCTCTAAATCAGCAAAAGTGGCCGCGTCTAAAATCCAAATGATTTTCCAAGACCCAATTTCTTGTCTAAATCCTCGTATGACTGTGCAAGAAATTATCGCAGAAGGTCTGCGCATTAAAGGTATTAAAAACCGCAAGGAACTAGAAGACAGAGTTACCAAAGCGCTACTTCAAGTCGGACTGGCACCGGAATACGCGACTCGCTATCCGCATGAGTTTTCAGGTGGACAAAGACAAAGAATCGGCATTGCTCGCGCGCTTGTAATGGAACCTGAAGTCATAATTGCCGACGAGCCAGTATCTGCACTAGACGTTTCAATTCAAGCACAAGTTATCAACTTACTTCAAGATTTAAAAGAAAAGCTAGGTTTAACTATTTTATTTGTTGCCCATGACCTTTCGGTTGTGAAGTTCTTCTCAAACCGCATCGCCGTGATGTTTTACGGCAAAATTGTGGAACTGGCAGACTCAGATGAACTGTTTAAAAATCCGCTACATCCTTACACCAAATCTCTGCTTTCTGCAATCCCTCAACCAGATCCTGACTACGAACGCAGTCGTAGACGAATTTACTACGATCCTACTCTTCATCCTTACAACGTTGAAGAACCTGAAATGGTAGAAATTAAACCTGGACACTTTGTTTTCGCTTCACCAAGCGAAATTAAGGCGATGCAAGCCGAAATTAAGGAGGCAAAATAATGGCAAAAAAAATACTAATTGTCTTGTTTTCATTTTTAACTTTAACTTTGTTTGCAGCCTGCGGGACATATAAAGTCAAAGGTATTCAAATTGCTTACTACATTCCACAAGGCCATCTTGCACCTAGTGAGTTTCCAGAAGTTCCTAAAGATGGAATTAAATTAAGTAAACCAGTTGCCAAAAAAGTTAACTCAAAGGGCGAAGTTATCCAAACAGGATATGAACTTTACGCTCCGGCTAAAATAATAGGTTGGTACTTAGACGCGGCACACACAGAAGAGATTAACTTTGACACTCATCGTTTCACGCAATCTGCTGCCTTGTTTGCCAAAATTGAGTTCACAGAAATTAAAATCACTTTTGCACCACTTGAGCCAGGCACTACACTTGATGGCGATATACCCAATAAATACGACTTTACAAAAGGTACTAACTTGCCAAATGCGAAGCGATTTGGCTATGATTTTAAAGGTTGGTCAACAACTGATCCTAGTCTTGCTGATTTTGATCCTGTTAACTCAGTAGTTCTTTCACTAAAAGAAAAAGCCTATTTTGAAGACATCACTCTTTGGCCGTATTTCTTGCCAGTTGAATACCAAATTACAATTATTGCTGATGGCAAAAGATACGAAGTTGACGTACTGTTTGGCCAAAAAATTCAAAAACTAATTGAACTTACTGAAGTACTCAAAGAAAAACACGGCAAAGATGAAAAAGGTAATTATAGATTTAAAGGCTGGTATTTTGCTTCAGGTACTGAGTTTAAAGATGAACTTAAGTACGACGAAAAAGGCAATTTCAATGGAGTTTACTACTCGTTAAATGGAAACTTAGTTCAAAGTACTCGCCGAGATGGCACTATTAAGGCAAGAATTGACAAGTAAAAAAATACAAAAAACTAAACTAATTTATTTAACTGTGCTCTGGACTGCTTTTTTAGCAGTCCTGCTTGCAGCACTATTACTTTATTTTTTAAAAGCGCCAAAACCTATTTTTACAACTATTTCCTTATTTTTAGTGCTAGTTTTCTTTATTTTAGTTTTAGTTTTCAAAACTAAAATCACAACTTTAAATTTAAAACAAAAATACTTTAAGTTAAAAGAAACGAAAGAGCAGCCATTTTTGGTTAAAAAAACTTTTTTTGAAAAACTGTCTGATTCACTGCAAGCAAACAACTTTAAACTACAAAGTAGTACCTTAGATTTTAATTTATATATAAATGAAAATACCCAAAATCGCGGACTTGAACTGACTTTTTACTTAAAAAATTCAAATATCGATTTTTTGGATACCAAAATTGACGCAGAAATTAAAAAGGTCTTAAAACGCTTTGAACAAAAAAGAATCGCTTATTTGACCTGTTTGATTTTCAAAAAATACAGTGAGCACTCTAAGCACGCTGAACTTGAGACAGATAATTTAGTATTTTTAAAAAACCACGGTTTTAACTTTACATCTGTTAACATCGCTTATTTTGAAAAGGAAAACACACTTTATTTTTTGCACTCAAAAAGTTTTTATCCAACTACTTATTTCAAAGCCGCAACTGAAACTATTTTGAAACTAACTAATTAACTAATTTTTTATTTTAAAAAACCAGCATCCGCTGGTTTTTATCACGAAATATAGCATTCATTTTTTACCTAAATTACGACAATTTACCGAAGGAGAAATTATGAAAAACATTATCTTTGATTTAGACGGTACACTTCTAGACACATCTAAAGACATCATTAAAGCAGTAAACTCAACCCTGACTTATTTTAAGTTTGCTAAAGCCAATAAAGACAAAATAATTTACTGCACCGGAAATGGTTCCCGTGAACTTATTCAGTGTGTGCTAAACAACAAGCAAAACATTGACCAAATGGTTAAACACTACAACCAAACATACAATGAAAACCCGCTTAAATACACCAAGCCTTACAAAGGTATCTTAGAGATGTTAAAT
>CAUTSX010000079.1:0-2628 GCA_963541405.1 uncultured Acholeplasmataceae bacterium
CTGGTTTAAATCTATTTCTTTATATTTTTTAAGTAAAAGACGAAAAGTATTTAAATTTCTTGGAAAAATTAAAATATTTAAGCTATTTTTTTCAATATTTAAGCGCGTAGCAAGGCTAATTAAACCAGGTTTATTTGCATCTTTGCAACATTTGAAAAACTCAAGCATGCCGCCTAAATTATAGTCAGCAAGCACAGGTATGTCGTATCCTCTGTTTAATTGCAGACTGACTGCATCTGAGACTGAAATTAGAGAGTGTTGATACGAAAAAGCACTTTTAAAGTTTAATAAAGCAAACATTAGAAGTTAATAAAATCTTTTGCGAATTCCATACATTCGCGAATTTTATCATCATCTGGTTGATAGATACAAGAAAGTCCTTTTTCTCTAAAAAGTAGAGCGCCTACTTCTTTAACTCTATCTTCCCAAATATCCATCCAAATAGGATCATCATACCAGCCATAAGAGCCAAATAAGGCAATTTTACGTCCTTTTAAATTAGGAAGTAGTTCAGCAAAATAAGGTTCAAATTCTAGTTCTTCAAGAACATTGTCCCCCATCGCAGGACAACCAAAAATAATTTTATCGTAATTCAAAGTCTCAGGAACATCAATTTCAGATACCCATTTTAACTCAGCATCAGCGTTGTTTTCTTTTAAGGCAGTCAGCATAGCATTGGCCATTATTTCGGTATTGCCTGTTCCTGACCAGTAGACAATCAGTATTTTTTCCATAGTGTGTTAATCTCCTCTTTTTCACTTTTAGTATAACATTTTTAAACTTTTTTCAGTTCATTTTTTTAGTTTGTTTTTCTTGATTTTACTGCTCTAATTTGCGTATTTTTATTTATAAGACTTTAAGTCTTTTAAATAAAAATAACTAAAAATACTGCCAATTAAAATTAAAGAAACACCAACTGTAATGAATATTTTTACGACAGTTGGCAAACTACTTAGTTTACTACTATTTTTGTAAATTACTGTGCGCTCATAAGTTTGCACATTTCCGCGTTCATCAGTTGCAGTGTATAAAAGAGTTCTGGGGAGTTCTTGGGTTTTGGTTGAATCAATTGTCTCGTGCCAAATGTCTAATTTACTGTTATTTTTAGTATCTGAGTTATCGGTAATTTCAAGCCCTTTTAAGTAATCAATTTGATTTGGATTATTTTTTAAAGTCACAATGTCAATTTCAAGCGGACTGATTTCCTTAATCGTAGGTTTTACCTTGTCGTCAACTAAAAGTCTAAGTTCTTTTGTCACTGAGTTTTCCGCGCTGTCTTTTACAGTGTAGTACACTTTGTAGTAGTCGCATTTCTCTAAGTTAACGCCGGAAATATCAATGTGGCATTTGCTTGGGTTGATTGACTTGTCGACATTGTCAAAAATGCCTGCAATGTTTTGGCGTAGAGTTTCAAGCAGATTAGTTTCTTTTAACTTCACAGTTAAGGTGTTTGTTTTTAACTCCAATACCGGCGGGATGTTGTCGCCAACTACGCAGACAAAACTATGGATAGTTTCGTTTCCGTATTCGTCAGTTAACTTAAGTTCGCATCGGTATTTACCTGGTTTTTGGAAATTAAAGGTATATTCTTCTCCGTCAACGTATAGTTTTTCTTCTACCTTAGTGTCGTCAAGATAAGAAAAATACTTACTTACTTGAAACTTCTCACCAACATTTAAAAAAATACTTTTTGGTTGTTTTACTAAAGTAGGTGGGAGCAGGTCTACAACTTTTAGCAGGTAAGATTTAGAAATTTTGTTGCCTGCTTTGTCTTGAACTGAAATTTCAACAAAATATGATTTTCCAAGTGCTTTAGTGTCAATAGTTTTGTCAATCGTAGTTTTAAGTTCACTTTTAAAGTCGTAGTTGTCTTTTATTTCAAATAAGTCAGTTAAGTTAAATTTAGAGTTTACTTGCATTGGTACATAGTTTTGGTTGTTTTTATCTTGTTTAGTTTGAATGGGTTCAATTGTAGGTTTGGTGGTGTCTTTGACTTCTAAGACAAAAGACTTGGAACCTCTGATTTCTTGAGTGCCCGGTTTGAATACATTCAAAGTAACTTTGTATTTACCGACTTTACTAAGGTTAACTTCACTAATGTCTAGGTTAACTTCGCTTAACTCGTGTTTGTAGACTTTATCTTTTACAACTGCTGATTTTAAAATTTCTTCAATGAAGGCTGTGTACTCGGTTTTTATTTTTTCGTTGTCTAAGCTTGGTGAAAGAACTTCTTTTGTAAGTTCTTTAAAAGGGAAAGTGACTTCGGCAACTCCCGTATCTTTGACTTCAACATTGAATTTCTTTGTAGTTGAATTTCCACTTTTATCAGTTGCTGTCACTGAAAGTTCGTGCACTCCGACTTTACTTAACTTTTCTTCGCCTGCTACTTTAATGTCTAGTTCTTCTCCGCTGTTGTCGGTAATATTAAATTGATTTAAAGGAAAAAAAGGAGCACCGATAACAGTAGTTAACTGTTCTGTAGGTTTTTTAAACTCAATTTTGGGAGCCTCAATGTCTTTAACTTCTATATAGGTTTTTAAAACTGTTTTGTTTTCGTTTTCATCTAAGCAATGTACATCTATTGGATATTTGCCAGGTTTGTTTAGTAAAACGTCTTCAGCACCGAGT
>CAUTSX010000080.1:0-2569 GCA_963541405.1 uncultured Acholeplasmataceae bacterium
AAAGCGCCAGAAATTGTTTCGTCAATTTCTTTTACTTTAGTTAAAAAAAGCAGAAAAATCTCTTTTTCTTCGTCTGTTAACACTAAATTATTTTCAAGTCCTAAGTTATAAAGATAGATAGATTTAATTAAATTTAGCCTGGTTTTTAGTTCTTTTTTCATTTTATTCTCCAAAGACATTTTAGCATAATTTAGTGCCTTTTTAGCCTATCGTAAAGGTTTTTAACCTTGATAAACTTGTTGCTCAAATGCGCCCGATTTATTTGTTTTTTAAAGGTAGAAATGTAGATTGACTTAAGTTCAGAAAGCGAACTATATGGATGTTTTAATCTTAATTTCATGACTCTTTCTAGTTCGGGGTCAAGTTCGGTTTCTAGGTTTGCAAAAATAAAATTAATTTGCTTAATTTGTTTAGCAGCGACTTCAGAAGTTTTCTTAATGTTGGCAGTTTCACAATTCACTCGACGGCGTAATGCAGTTGCAACTTCACGGTCAATTTTACAGTTAGTATAGCGTTCTGCAATTTTGTTTAGTTCTGAGTGATTTAAAAAATCAACAATTTGGTCAAACGACTTTATGTATAGCAAAAAGTGGTCCAAACGTTTGGAAATTCTGGCGTCTAAATTGTATTTAAGTAGGGTTTTTTGGACAAAAAAACAAGAATCTATATTTTTGAATTTAAACTCCAGATGATAGTTTGCAGAACTTGGTGAGTTAATTGAACCAAGTATTAAAAACAGAGTTTTGAAAAACAAAGGTTTAGATATCTCTGTGGCTACTGATTTAATTTCTGGTTCAGTTTCCAAAAAATCAGGGTGCAAAAAGACAAGCTTTTTAGAGCCATAGTTAACAACTGCTTTAATTTTTAGTTCTTTAAAAGCAGAGTCGTATAGTTTAAGTAGTTCATAAGGCATTTTAAACTCATAAAACTCGCTATCTTGACCTACTGGTTTTTTTAAGTAAAGAGCCAACCATAAAAACTGTTTTAACTCCGGTAAGGGTAGTTTTGAAATGCTGGCAAAAACTGCCTGCTTACAGTACTTAGAAAAAGAAACTCCAAGTTTTTTTAATTCATCTGCCAGAAGTTGGCTAGAATTAGCCATGGTTTTTTAAATATTTGGCAATTGCAGAAACTGCAATGCCACCATCAGCAGCGGCGGTAATTACTTGTCTAACTGCTTTTTTTCTAACGTCTCCTGCTACAAAAATACCAGGAATAGAAGTAGAAAGATCTTCGTTTACTAAATAGTATCCCCATTCTTTTTCCAGTTCTGTATCAAGCAGCGAAGACTCAGGGACTTGACCGATAAAAATAAAAATACCATCTACAAAAACTGAGTGATTTTGATCAAAGACGTCAAAGTTAATTCCTTTAAGAGTGTTATTTTCATCCAAAATTTTTTTAATTTTTGCGTTATATATAACTTCAATGTTGGATTTTTTAAATAATTCTACTTGCCCTTTTTTGTCAGCAGTTAAGTGTGGGTCTTGAGTGATAACTGTAACTTTTTTGCAAATATCTGCTAAAAAAGTAGCCTCGTCAACAGCAGCGTTGCCGCCACCTACAACTGCTACTTCTAGGTCTTTGTAGAAAAAGCCGTCGCAAGTTGCACAAAAAGAAATACCGTTGCCAAGGTATTTATCTTCATTTTCAACGTTTAGCGTTCTGGGTTTTTGACCAGTTGCCAATAGCACTGTTTTAGTTTCATACGAATTTTGATTTGTTGAAACCTTAAAACCATTTTCAATCTTTTCAATTTTTAAAACGTTTTCTGCAATTATTTTTGCACCTAATGATTTGGCGTGTTCGTGCATAGACTTCGCCAAAGCACTGCCCTCTATTTTGCTAAAACCTAGATAGTTTTCAATTTCTTTTGTGTTAATAATTGCGCCACCTGGTACTTTTCGTTCAAACACCAAAGCGTCTAAGTTTTGTCTTGCTGCGTAAATTGCTGCGTTCAGGCCAGCAGGACCTGCGCCAATAATAATTAAATCTTTCATAATTAGTTAAATAAATCCTTTAAATCCTTTAAATCGTTAATCTTGTAAAGTGCGGTTGTAGAGCCGTTTTCGGAAGTTTCTGTGCTGTAGAAAACTGTCTTAATTTCAAGCGCATCTGCTAGTTTTAGCATTTCTTCGCTTTCTGAAATCACACATGCTCTTCCTTTTCTCATCAGTTCATTTGCTAAAAATGGGTTTTGCTTGTCTTGCAGATAAGCATTTTTAAACAAACAGTATAGGGCGCTTTCAGCCAGAGTTTGTTTTAAGTTAAGTTTAGAGAAAACAACTGTTTTAATTCCAAATAGATAGTTGTAAAGTTTAAACTTCAAAACAGCCTTATAACCCAGTTTTAAAGCAAGATCTGCGTCTATTAAAAAGTAGGCAACAGACCCTACTTTCTCACCTTTTTCGTTAACTATATACCGACCTTTCTTACCAGGGTCAAGGTATGTTTCGTAGTGATAAGGAGTGGCCTCTGTGTAGTATGGAATGTGCGTAAAGTAAAGATACTTAACACCAAAGTAAATCAAACCGCCAATTATAAACAACACAGAAATTAACACATTTTG